>DATHTL010000089.1:0-48179 GCA_035463255.1 Anaerolineales bacterium
TCCAGGAAAACAAGGGACCCTGACATGACGCCAAATATTTTCGCCCCTCATCTGTTTCATAATAAAGTGATCCTCGTCACCGGCGCGGCTGGTGGTGTTGGCGGAGCGGTTGCAGATCTACTGGGAAGCCTCGACGCCAAGCTGGCACTGACCGATTTTCGAGCTGAAGCTCTCACAAAAACAGCTACCAGCCTGGGCACACTGAGCATTCCCGCAGACATTCGCTCGGTCCATGAATGTGAGCGGATCATCGAAACGACACTTTCTCGGTATGGCCGGCTAGATGCGCTGGTCAACTGCGCCGGAGTCTGGGTGGAAGGGAAAATTGAGATGGCCAGCGAAGAGGATTGGACGCAATGCATCGATGTAAATTTGAAAGGTACATTTTTCATGTGCAGCCGGGCCATTCCTCCGCTCAAAACGAGCCAGGGCGCGATTGTCAACCTTAGCTCCGATGCAGGCGTGGTGGGTAACGCCGGCGCGGCGATCTACTGCGCCAGCAAAGGCGGTGTGACGCTATTGAGTAAAGCTCTTGCCATCGAGCTGGCACCGTTTGGTGTGCGAGTTAATGCACTCTGTCCCTCAGATATCATGTCTCCCATGCTCCAGTATCAAGCGGATACATACGGCGGCGGCGATCCGCAGGGATATTTCAGAAATCTTCTCAGTTACTACCCGCAGGGAGAGAACGCCCGTTTCATCTGGCCGCGGGAAGTGGCTCAACAAGTTGCCTATCTGCTCAGCCCAGCCGCACAAGCAGTGACGGGCGCTACTGTCATGATGGACTTTGGATTGACTGCAGGATATTGATATAAGGAGCAGCGTTGAAGATTCTTGATACAGATCGATTGATTCTTCGCCAGTTCACCATGGACGACGCGGAGTTCATCCTGGAATTGCTGAACGAACCATCCTTTATTCAAAACATTGGTGATCGCAAGGTTCGAACCATTGACGATGCGCGTGCCTATATCGCGAACGGCCCTGTGGCCAGCTACGCTAAAAATGGCTTCGGTCTATGGTTGGTCATCCTGAAAGAGACCAATGAGTCGGTTGGAATGTGCGGGTTGATCAAGCGCGATGGACTGGATGATGTCGATATTGGCTATGCGCTACTGCCCAGGTTTTGGTCTAAAGGATATGTGGTCGAGGCTGCGCAAGCCGCAAAAGACTACGGGAAAAATGTGATCGGGCTGACGCGACTTGTCGCGATCACCGATCCTGCAAACGAGGGCTCCATCCGTGTGCTTGAAAAGATCGGGTTGCACTACGAGAAAATGGTCAGGCTATCCGCGGATGACATTGACCTGAAACTATTTGGGACCGATCTCTAATCACGCCAAACACAACATCCTTCTTTAGAAGGTTAAATCATCCGATACAACAGGACTCATAATGACTTTAGAGGTAATTCGACTCCGACTTCACAACCAATTGCTGTCCCAATCCAATTACAGCCAACCGGCTGAAGTCGTAGAATGGCTGGGACCCGTCCAGTCGCAGGACTATGCCGGAGCGAAGTGGGCGCTTGCTCAACGATTGGAGGATCCCACTACAGACGCCGCTATCGAAAAAGCTTTCAACGAAGGGAAGATTCTTCGCACCCACATGATGCGTCCCACCTGGCACTTTGTCACGCCTACTGATATCTGCTGGATGCTCGAGCTGACCGCACCACGGGTCCGTGTGGCGATGGCGCATATGGATCGTCAATTGGGGCTGGATCGAGCAATCATCAAGAGAAGTAATGCCACATTGAAAAAAGCACTCCAGGGCAACCAGCAGTTGATGCGCTCTGAGCTTGGACCGATTCTGGAGAAAGCAGGTGTTTCTGTAGAGGGCTATCGTCTCGGACAGCTCATGGGACATGCAGAACTGGATGGGGTCATCTGCAGCGGTGCACGGAAGGGCAAGCAGTTCACGTATGCATTGCTCGAGGAGCGCGCTCCCCATGCTAGAAAGCTACAACGCGATGAGGCGCTGGCAGAACTCACCAGACGATACTTTAGAAGCCATGGACCTGCCACACTGCAGGATTTCGTCTGGTGGTCTGGACTGACCATGACAGATGCTCGCAAAGGACTCGAGGCAGTCAATTCAGAGTTTGAGCAGGAGGTCGTGGATGATCGGACCTATTGGTTTGCCGCATCCACCTCTGGAAAAAGGCGCTCCGCAAGAGCACACCTGCTCAGTAGTTATGATGAGTACACAGTTGGCTACCGTGACCGTAGCGCGATATTTGATGTGTCGCACACTGGCAAATTGAGTGCTTTTCGAGAAAGTGTTCTCACCCAGGTCATTCTTATTGATGGTGAGATCTCAGGCACGTGGAAGCGCACCATCAGGAAAAGTAAAGTGACCGTTGAGCTGGCTCCTTTCACTGAGCTGACAAGCGCTCATAACCAGGCAGTACTCGCAGCGGCGCACCGATATGGAACATTTCTTGACCTACCTGTAGAGCCAATAATTTAGATACAAAAGGGCAGATTTTCTTTATAATGTATATGTTAACGCCCCCGACATTTGACCCCTTAATGGTATCGAGGCAGGAAGGAGTTTAACATGCCTGCAAGAGTGGAGATTTCAGGAGAGGTTGCCCGCATCCTTTTATCCGGGAATTCGGACTTTTCTACACAGAGCAGTCTCGCGGATGCAATGAATCAAGCCGTAAACGCAAAGGGGGTGAAGGAAATCCGTGTGGATATGACAGACACGACCTTTATTGATTCGTCCGTGATTCGCTCGTTGCTAAAGCTTCAGGAAATGGCTGTCGCAAACGGGAAAACGTTAAGCATCTGGAATTGCAACGACCACATTCGGGAAATTTTTTCTATCGGCGGATTTGATCGAATGTTTGTTCTGCGCTAAGGTGCTGCGTAGCCGGGCATGCTTGTTTCGAAAGTAGCTTTTCTCTATTAAGGAAAGCCTTGTCTCAAGGTTTCTCAAAGGAACACGATCGGATCAATTGAAAATTTCCTGCCGAATGGCAGGAGATTTTTCTCTCCTGGAATAAACTACCCTGTATAATTCCGCGCATGAACACCCCTGACCGCATCGTCACAGAAATAGAACTCAAGCGCAACACAGGGGAGCGCGGCACAAAAAAATTCATCGCCTACGAGGGCATTGTCTATGATGTGACTGACTGCCCGAAATGGCGCACAGACCTGCACGAGCAGTTGCAC
The DNA here is from genome assembly GCA_035463255.1 of Anaerolineales bacterium. Lineage (GTDB taxonomy): Bacteria > Chloroflexota > Anaerolineae > Anaerolineales > Villigracilaceae > Defluviilinea. Next base: position 3,186 of record DATHTL010000089.1, read on the forward strand.
TTCCCGGGGCAGGACCTGACCGGAGAACTCCCCGAGGCGCCGCATGAAGAAGAGGTATTTTCCAGACCCTGCGTGAAAATTGTTGGAAAACTACAACCAATATAGAGGTTAATAATGACAGATCTAAAGTGGTGGCAGACGGCTGTCTTCTATCAAATCTATCCGCGTTCCTTTGCCGATGGTAACGGAGATGGCATCGGCGATCTTAAGGGAATCATCGAGAAGCTCGATTATCTTTCGAGTCTTGGTATCGATGCTATCTGGCTGTCACCCCACTTCCCCTCCCCAAACTGGGACTGTGGCTATGACATTTCGGATTACATGAACGTCGCGCCGGAGTATGGCACACTGGATGATTTCAAACTCTTTTTGCGCGAAGCTCACGCGCGTAATATCCGCGTCATTCTGGATCTCGTGCTGAATCACACCTCCGACCAGCATCCTTGGTTCCTCGAGTCAAAGTCCAGTCGCGACAATCCCAAGGCCGATTGGTACGTCTGGGTTGATACTCCGCCGAACAACTGGCAATCCTGCTTTGACGGCGATGCCTGGACGTACGTGCCCGAGCGCGATCAATATTATTATCACTATTTTATGAAGCAGCAGCCTGACCTCAACTGGCATAACCCCGAGGTCAAAAAAGCCATGTGGGATGCGGCCCGCTTCTGGCTCGACCTTGGCGTGGATGGTTATCGTCTCGACGCGATTGGCACGATCTTCGAAGACCCAAATCTCACACCGCACAAGGTTCCCTTTGACCTCGCTGGCATTCGCCGCGCCTCCGAGCTGGCGCAAACCCCTGCCGAGAAAAAACAGATTGAACAATACTGGCACGATATGTTCATGCATCAGTGGGCTCAGCCCGGCATGCACGAGCTGATGAAGGAATTACGCGGCGTCATCGACGAATATGAAGGTGACCGCGTGCTCGTTGCTGAAGATGACAACATCGACTACATGGGCAACGGCGACGATGAGCTGCACCTCGTCTTCAACTTCCCGCTCATGCGCACAGAACGGATCATTCCCGGCCATATCCGGAGCAATCAGAAAGAGCGTTTGTCCCGGCTGGAAGCACTTCCGCTAAAGGGCTGGCCCTGCAGCACACTGGGAAACCACGACTGTTCCCGCATCCACACCCGCTATGGAGACAGGCAGCACGACGCCGAGCTGGCGCGCCTGCATGCAGCGCTTGTTCTAACGCTCAAAGGCACACCATTCCTCTATAACGGCGAAGAGATCGGCATGACCGACCTCATCATCACCGACCCGACCAAACTGCGCGATACCATGGCCACCTGGTACTATGACAGGCTTGTCAACGAATTAAAGGTCGACCCGGCAGAAGCAGCGCTGCGTGCCGGGGAGATGAGTCGTGATAAGAACCGCACGCCCATGCAATGGTCCAACAGCCCCAACGCGGGTTTCTCTCCTTCGAATGTGGAAACCTGGCTGCCGATACATCCGAATTATAAGAATGGCATCAACGTGAGGGATCAGGAGCATAATCCGGTTTCCTTGCTTAATTACTACAGACACCTCCTGCAAGTGCGCAAAGCTTCGCCTGCCTTGATGGAGGGTGAATACATCCCGCTCAACAACACTGCAAAAGAATATTTTTCCTTCCTGCGCAAATCAGATGAGCAGACCGTCCTCGTTATTCTGAACTTTTCAGATAAGAAATTGGATCTGAACTTTTCGCGCACAAAAGAGATCAAAGGTCAAGACTTGCAAATCCTGTTTTCCAGCGCCGAACGCCTTAAGACAACCAAACCACCGTATGGCTTGACCATCAATCCCTTTGAGGTCTTTATCGCGGAAGTTCAAAAGGCGTAGCAGGCGTTCTTCAGCGCCGCCCTCCGGAAACTCCAGCCGCCGGGTACGGCGGCGATTTAACTGCCCTACTTTTGATGCCTGAAAAACCCTCGTCGCAAAAAGAGCATCCCCGCTTCGTCACTCTCTGCGGGCGGATCTTTCGCGGCACCGACCCGGCATACTTCCCGCGCGCCCCATACCGCGGCAGAACGATCTATTTCTGCACCGAATCCTGTCTGGGCGCGTTCCTCGCGGACCCTGACATTTTCTATAGAGTCCATCGCAACTCCGAAAAGGGGAAGCAGAGTGAAAACTCCTCTCATGACTCGAGTCAGTCCAACAATAACCGAGCGTAATTCAAACTGGATTATCGTAGGCATCCTGGTGGTTTCCCTGCTCCACAGGTGGACACTTATTTTTCGCGGTGGGCAATACTATATTTCCGATGAAACGCGCTATGAAGTGTCGCGCGATGCTGCACGGTATCTGGCACAGGGTCAAGTAGGAGAAGCACTGAAGCAATTCACTCTTTCACCGGAACACCTTGGTTTTAAAGTTATTGGTATCATACCCGCCCTTCTGGAGCACATCACAGAGCCCAGCCTGGCAATGCCTGCGATGTTTTTTAGCCTCTTCTCCATCTTAAATCTATATCTGATCTTTCTGCTTGCCCGGCGCACGAGCACATCCTCCAGCGGGCCTCTCTATGCGCTTGCACTGGCCGCACTCTCTCACTCGCTCCTGTATTACTCAAGGCATCTCTTCCCTTACGATATGGCCATGTCCTTCGGGTTGCTGGCTTTGTATTATGCGCTTGCTCGGGAACAGACTACCAAGCGCTCATTGATGTGTGGCGGGTTGGGCTTCCTTTGCTTTATTACCTACAATGGATACTGGTCTCTTGCCGGATACGCCATGCTTGTGAATGTTCTTGTAGATCGCGGAAAGCTATTTGGGATTGTACGCAAAGGAACATTAACAGCGCTTGGCTTTGTCACGCCTTTGGGATTGTTGCTCCTTGCCATGCTGTGGGCTGGGACAGACATGCTCTCTGCCTACCGTCTCTTTGCCACGACGATCACGCAGGGCAGTTTTGATGAAGGCTGGAGTCTGCCGTTTGTATATTTCTGGTATACGGAACACACTATCATTCTCCTCCTGGGAGCGCTATCTTTGTTTGCTTTGGTCAAGGCTTTCAAAGATAAGCAAAGGAATGCTCCTTTGTGGGCTGGGGGAGTCTTGTTCATTTACCTTTGCCTATTGATTCCATCGGTGTACATGCATTACTTTGTGGTTTACGGAAGGCTGGCTCGGCAGATGCTTCCATTTCTTATTCTTTTAGCTGCCGAGGGAATGACTCAGCTTGAAGGCGTTAGAGCAGTTGGGCGCAGAGGCATCGTCTTTATTTTCGTGATGCTTCTCACTCAAGCCGAGTGGAATTTCGCCGAGTCGTACCGTCTTGCCTTCCCTCGGGACTTTGTTGCAGAAGTCCAAGCCATATACCCCGAGTTCGAGTTTTCATCCAAACGTTTGGCATTTGGCGCACCTGTGATCTGTCAGAACCACGGATACATCATGGAAAATGCGAAGTACTATGTTGATCCACCTGAAATTATTCCACAGGTGAACGGACAACTCCTGCTGTCCACCGGACATCCCTCTACTTTTCGGCCCTATCAATATGACGGAGATTCCCCAGCAACCAGACGGGCGTTTGACAGCTTACAGTTAAGAATGAGGTTCTACAAGGTCGATGAGCAATTCATGTCAGAGACCAATCCCGATTGGGTGGCTATCAAGGATTGTTGGATACGTGACAAGTGATATTTCACGAGGCCAGTCAACCAAAAGAAAGGGCTGTTGAAAACATGGCTGAGTTCTGGAAACCGGGCGATGTGATTGTATGGAGGGGCATTTACCGGGACCGTGTTTGGAATGCCATGCCAACTTTCGTGGTAAAGGATTCTTTGCAGGAAGTTGTCCTGGCTCTTATTCCCGGTGCATTCTGCACGGTTGAAGAAACCTATATCCAGGGCAAAAAGCATAGCAAGCACTTTTGGGACTTCAAGGATACGAGTTGGACATTGGGAAACTTTATCTGGCATACGAACCGCCTCCTTTTCATTGTTGAGCCCGAAAAGTATTACTCCATAATCTTGTTCTGGAACCATGAAACCAATGAGTTTATCGGCCATTATGTTAACTTTCAGCTGCCATTTAGAAGAAGTTCCGGCAGCCTAGACACATTGGATCTTGAACTGGATATAGATATCAACCCAGATTTTTCCTACCGGTGGAAGGATGTACCTGAATATGAAGAAGGCATCGCCTCGGGAGTGATTTTGCCCGAATGGGTGCAAGCAATCGATGATGCAAAACCCGAAATCCTGGAACGACTTCAAAAACGCCAATATCCATTTAATGGCTCGTGGCTGGATTGGACGCCCAATCCTAGCTGGTCACCGCCCACGCTACCCGAAAATTGGGATAAGATATAAAGAGTACAATCCGTCATTGCGAGGAGGGCTTTGCCCGACGAAGCAATCTCTTATGAACTTAGATGTTCCTTAGGCTTAGATTGCATCGCTCTCGGCGCCAGAGACCCCGTAATGACAGGGCAGCATTTACCGGTTGGAGAGAGCATGATTACCCCTCAAAAAGCAATCCATTACGAGAGATACGAGTTCAAAAAATGGAAGCCGTTCGACGCCGAGACCATTGTGGAAACTCCTGTTTCCTTGACGGTCAACGGCAAAGTCTGGCTGACGTTCATGTGCACGCCCGTCAACCTGGAAGCCATGTCGGTGGGATTCTTGTTTAACGAAGGCATTATCGAATCTGTGAACGAGGTGGAGGACGTGCGCGTCTGTGAGCACGGCGATAATGTGGATGTCTGGCTCAACCGCAGCGTGGAGCAACCTCAATCTTGGCGGCGCACATCCGGCTGTACGGGCGGGGTCACGGCAGTGGACGCGCTGGCACGCGTGGATGTTTCGTTTAGCGGCGACCAGCCCCAACTCCCGGCTGAGGCGATCGGCCATCTCGTGGAGATGCTCATCCAGTCTCAGGAGCTGTATCGCCAGACGGGTGGGGTGCATACCTCTGTCCTATCCGATGGGGAAGAGATCGTCTTCGTAGGCGAGGACATTGGCCGGCACAATACACTGGATAAGATCGCCGGGCTGTGCCTGATGAACAACACCTGGCCGGGCACAAGGATCTTGCTGACAACCGGGCGCATCAGCTCTGAAATGCTCCAAAAAGCAGCCCGTATCGAGGCGCCGATCCTGATCTCGCGTACCTCGCCAAGCTCCCTTTCCATTCAGATGGCAGAACGGTATGGGATAACGCTGATTGGCTATGCCAGGCGGGACCGATTCAATGTGTATTCAAACGGCCAACGAATTCGAACCAATTAGGAGATAAGGATCATGAGATACAGCGCTCAAATCAAGAACTCTCCCAGCGCTCATCAGATCATCCTCAAGGTTGGAGATAAGGAACAGACCCTATCCATTGCGCCCAAACCGGCAGGCGGATCCAGCATTACAGGCGGTGAACTCCTTTTTCTTGCGCTGGCTACATGCTTTTGTAATGACATATATCGTGAAGCCGCCGCCTTCGATATCCAAATCGAGAGCGTGGAGGTGGAAGTGGAAGGAGATTTCGAAGCTCGCAGAAAGCCGGGGGCAAATATTGTCTATCGCGCCAGAGTCCACTCCAATGCTGGTGGGGAAAAGATCCGTGAGCTGATGCTGCATATGGATGCCATTGCAGAAATACAGAATACCGTGCGTGTGGGCACACCTGTAAAGTTTGAATTCTAATAATTTATTTAATATGACAAGTATCCTCCTAAAATATGAACAATGCAACTTCCAAAAGAAGGTTGCAGCCATATAATAGGATGAAGTAGTGGCGAGTCTGAAACACCAGAATATATCGAAGCTCATCGCAGAACCTCGCTCTCTCATCGGATACAACGAAGCGCATTGAAATACATCATTCTGGCTCGCCCTACCTGGTGATGACAACAAAGTCAATTCAATACCGAATGTCATTCTCCAAGCCGCCCTTTTTCCGGGCGGCATTTTTTTGCAGGCCTGCTTGTGAAATTTATCACGATAAATAGAGAAGAAAGTCTCTGACAGATCGAGATAACAGGATTTATGATGTCAGACAAGGCCAGTATTATTGTTTTTCTTATATCCCGCGAAAGGATTCTTGTTCCATGAATTTGAAAGACATTGTTAAATTGGTAGAGGGAACGCCTTTAAACCCCGGTGTCGGTATGGATGTAAAGATTCGCGGCGTGTGTGGAGCGGACCTGATGAGCGATGTGCTTGCTTCCAGCCGGCCCAAAGCCGTGCTGCTCACCGGGCTTACCAATCCCCAGGTCGTACGCACTGCCCAGATCGCCGAATTTCGAGCCATTATCTTCGTGCGCGGCAAACAACCCCAGGCCGAAACGATCGAGATTGCAACCCAGGAAAAGATGCCCTTGATTACTAGCCCGTTTGGCATGTTCGAGCTGTGTGGACGCCTGCACAAAGCCGGACTTCCAAGCTTTGAATCAAATGACCCCTCCAGCTAGACCTCCGACCGAACAGGAAGTCCATGGCCGCCGCGGTCGCCCGATCACGGATCACGACGCTCATGAGATCAACCGCGTCGAAGAGCTTTCCTATGATCTGAAGACTCGGGATGTGATGACGACTGCGCTACGCACCGCCTCCCCACAAATGCCACTCGCCAAAGTTCTGGATATTCTCAGGATCAATCGGATATCGGGTGTTCCTGTGCTGGAGAACGGCGAACTAGTCGGCATTTTGAGTCTGGAGGATATTGTGCGGGCGATGGAGAAGAACGATCTCTCCGCCATCACCAGCCAGTATATGACACGGGAGGTGGTCACGGTTGCCAGTTATGACTCCATTGTAAAGGCCATCCGCATATTTACTGAAAAGGGGCTGGGGCGCCTGCCTGTGGTGGATGAAAACCGCAAGCTCGTAGGGATGATCACCAAGGGAGACATCACCCGCGGCATCTTGGTGGCTCTCCAAAAGGATTACAAGGAAGAAGAAGTCCGGAAGTACAGGGCAAGTCACCTGTTCGAAGACATTATTTCGGAGCGGACCACTCTGGTACTGCGTTACACCATCAAAGCCGGTGACTTCACGCAGGGTGGAAAAGCCTCCAGCCATATCAAGCGCGCCCTGCTCCGCCTGGGAGCGGATCCACAAATCACACGGCGCTGCTGCATCGCCGTCTATGAAGCGGAAATGAATCTGATCATCCACACCACGCATGGCGGCATCTTAAAGCTCGAAGTGGAGCCTCACCGCATCACCATGTCGACCACGGACGACGGCCCGGGTATTCCTGATACTGAGAAAGTTTTCCAACCAGGCTACTCGACCGCCACAGAACAGGTGCGTGAAATGGGTTTTGGTGCCGGCATGGGACTCGTCAACATGAAACGCTGTGTAGATACTATTGACCTTCAATCGACGGTCGGCGAAGGCACCAAACTGGTGATGCGCATTCTTATTCCAAATCAAACCATCGGCGGACGCCGGGATGGACAAGACGATGAACCTTCAACAAATCATTGATCAACTGAACCTGACTGTGTTGACGGAGTCGCAGGATTTCTCAAGCATTACCCCCACGGGCGGCTACAGCTCTGACCTGCTCTCCTGCGTTATGGCTGGCGCGAAAAAAGGATATGTCTGGATCACATTGCAGGCGCACCTGAATATCGTGGCAATTGCCGCTCTGAATGAAGTTGCCGCCATCATCATCACCGAAAACGCCCAGCCAGACGCTGCATCCATCGCGAAAGCTAACCAGCAGGGAGTCATCCTCTTGTCGACGCCACAGGCCACCTACGAAGTCAATGGACGTCTCTGGCAAATGGGTATTCAGAATTGAATGGCAAGCACGAATGAGGACTTTTCGAGCCGACCTGCACGTGCACACGGTGCTTTCCCCCTGCGCCGAGGTGGAGATGATTCCGCCGCTCATTGTGCAGAAAGCGGTCGAAGCCGGAATTGATCTCATCGCCATCACGGACCACAATGCCAGCGCCAATGTGCGCGCTGTTCAAAGCGCGGCACGAGGCACCCAATTGGCCGTTTTGCCTGGGATGGAAGTGCAATCGCGTGAAGATGTTCATTTGCTCACGTTGTTCGAAACCCTTGATACCCTAGATCACTGGCAGGCAAAGGTTGATGAATCCCTCCCCAGACTGATGAACCAGGCGGATTTTTTTGGCGAACAATTCGTTGTAGATGAGACCGGTGAATTTATTCGCACAGAAGAACGCCTGCTGTCCACATCCACACGTTTCTCGATCGACGAAATTTTCGAGCACGTCCAGGCTTTGGGCGGGATCGTCATCCCGGCCCATGTGGAACGGACTTCATATGGACTCCTCCCCACCCTGGGCCTGATCTCAGATACATGGCATCTATCTGCACTTGAGATCTCTCGAAATATTTCTCCCGAAAAAGCTCGCGCCACATTTCCGGCCCTGCGCCCATATCCACTAATTCAAAGCGGAGATGTCCATCGCCTGGATGAATTTGCCGGCACGACGATTTTTACGCTTGCTGCGCCTACCCTGATGGAGATCCGCATGGCATTCAACAACATTGATAGGCGCGCCGTGTGCATCGAACCAGGGACAAACCCCTGAAAAGACACGCTTTTTATATGACATTTGGCGATTGACGTTCTCGATATGAACGATTAAACTATTTGTGAAAAACATCACAATTACTGTCAAAGGTATCCAAATTATGTTCTGTTTGAAGGAAGTTCCTCAAAATGACCCGCTGCAGAATGCGGAACAAAAAACCATTATTGACCAAGCGATAACAGAAAACAAAGAGCGACCCGGCGCTGTAATGCTGGTGCTGAACGAAGTTCAGGGAAAAATCGGTCACATCTCCCCCTTCATGCAAGTCTATATTGCAAAAAGTCTTAATGTACCACTTGGTCAAGTTCACGGCGTTGTCACGTTCTATTCCTTCTTCAAGACACAGCCGCGCGGCAAACACACCATCAAATTCTGCTTAGGGACCGCCTGCTATGTCGCGGGCGTTCCTCAGATCATCGAAAAAGCCAAGCAGATGTTGAACATCGAGCTGGGTCAAACCACGCCCGATGGGCAGATCACGCTCGAAGAATGTCGCTGTGTGGGCGCTTGCAGCCAGGCGCCGGTGGTTGTCGTCAACGAAGAAGTGCAGGGAAAAGTTCGCCCGAACAAGTTCCCGCAGATCATGAAGAAAGTTCAGAACTAGCAGCCATGAGAGAAATAGCCCTGCACCTTCTCGATATCGCTGAAAACAGTGTCGCAGCAGAGAGTAAGAACATCAGCATTCATGTCCATGAAGATCTGTTCCAAGATCGTCTCTCAGCCAGTGTAATTGACGACGGCCGCGGCATGGATCCGGCAACCGCACAGCAGGTGCAAGATCCGTTTTACACCACGCGCACCACACGCAGTGTCGGTTTGGGAATTCCGCTCTTGAAGCTGGCAGCGGAATCGGCGGATGGAAGCTTCAGCCTGCAATCAGAGCTCGGCAAAGGCGCATGGGTGGAGGCGGAGTTTCGTCACAGCCACATTGACCGGATGCCGCTTGGAGATCTGTCAGCTACCTTCTTAACCCTGCTGATCTCTCACCCACAGATTGATTGGACATTCTTATATCGAGTGACTGACAGAAACAAGCAGAATCGTGATTTCCTGTTTGAGAGCGCCGAATTGAAAAGCGAATTGGGAGACATTTCCCTGACGGAACCCGAAGTATTGACATTCTTGCGCGGCATATTCGAGGAAGGTATCGAAGCAATTGCGCTGCAAACTGTAGTGGAATAACAAAGGAGAAACTATGCCTGCAATCAAATCTCTTGAAGAGCTCAAGCGTATTCGCGAAGAAGCGCTGCAGAAGAAACAGATGAAAGCCACGCCCGGCAACATACAGGTAATCGTTGCGATGGGCACCTGCGGGATTGCCGCCGGCGCACGCGACACGATGAAGAGCGTCTTGAACTACATTGAAACCGAAAAAGTAAGTGGCGTTACCGTAACACAGACCGGCTGTATTGGACTGTGCGAACAGGAACCAATCGTCCAGGTGGTGCTCGGTGACCAGCCGAAAATCGTGTATGGCAAGGTAAACGCGCAAGTTGCAGAGAAGATCATGAAGCAGCATGTCCAGAATGGACAACCCGTAAAGGAAAATATCATTCAGATCTAATCGTCTGATTTTGGTTTGGAGTTTTGTATGGCGTTTTATCGTTCACACGTCCTGGTATGTGCCGACCCCGAGTGCCTTGCAAAAGGCGCGCATGAGGTGGTCGATGCCTTACAGGATGAATTTATTGCACAGGGCTTGATCGACGAAATTCAAGTACTGGAGACTTCGCGCATTGGGGCTTGCGCTGGCGGTCCTGAAATGATGGTGTATCCGGAGGGCATCCACTATGTGGGCATGACCCCGGACGATATTCCTTATCTTGTTGAAGAGCATTTCCTCAAGGGACGAGTTGTCGAACGGTTCCGTGAAATTATCAAACCGATCGTAGACGAGGAGTTAGGTCCGCTACGCCCGAAGGAAGTGCGCGTCGTTCTGCGTAACTGCGGTGAGATCGACCCCAACAATATCGAAGATTATCTGGCAACAGACGGTTACCAGGCGCTCGGCAAGGTCTTGTTTGAAATGACGCCCGAGCAGGTGATCGATGAGGTGTTGAAATCCGGTCTGCGCGGACGCGGCGGCGCCGGGTTCCCGGCTGCCAAGAAATGGGCAATCACTCGCGAAGTTCCAGAGAACCCCAAGTACATGATCTGCAATGCTGATGAGGGCGACCCGGGCGCGTTCATGAACCGCCGCGTGCTGGAAGGCGATCCGCACTCGGTGATCGAAGGGATGATCATCGGCGGGTACGCGGTCGGTGCGAGCTATGGCTACATCTACTGCCGTGCGGAATATCCCATCGCAGTGGAAACGCTCAATATCGCGATCAAACAGGCACGCGAGTTCGGTTTCCTTGGTAACAACATCCTGGGTACAAATTTCTCGTTCGACCTGGAAGTGCGCGTCGGCGCGGGAGCATTCGTCTGCGGTGAAGAGACGGCTCTGATCGCGTCCATCATGGGCAACCGCGGCGAACCGCATCCGCGTCCTCCCTTCCCCTCCGTCAAGGGAGTATGGGATAAGCCCAGCAACAACAACAACGTCGAGACATACTCCAACGTGCCACAGATCATTTTGAAAGGCGCGGACTGGTACGCCAGCATGGGCACGGAAAAATCCAAAGGCACGAAGACCTTTGCCGTTGGCGGTAACGTCTTCAAGCCAGGCCTGATCGAAGTGCCGATGGGTATTTCTCTGCGCGAGATCATCTTCGATGTGGCAGGCGGCATCAAAGATGGAAGGAAGTTCAAGGCTGTGCAGACGGGCGGCCCCATGGGTGGATGTCTCACGGAACGACATCTTGACTTGCCGCTCGATTATGAGGCTTTGTCTAAAGCCGGCTCCATGATGGGATCGGGTGGACTCGTCGTGATGGACGAGACCTCCTGTATGGTGGACATTGCCCGCTACTTCATGGACTTCACCCAGGCTGAGTCTTGTGGAAAATGCACACCGTGCCGCGTGGGCACACGCCGCATCCTTGAGCTTTTGCAGAAGATCTGCGATGGCAAAGGCCAGGAAGGCGACATCGAAGCGCTCGAAGATCTATGTTTTGAAGTGTCACGCAACAGTCTGTGCGGCCTTGGACAGGGGGCACCGATCCCTGTCATCAGCACACTGAAGCATTTCCGACACGAATACGAAGCCCATATTTATGAAAAGCGCTGCCCTGCAAAAGTTTGCAAGGCGCTGATTCGCATGGAAATTCAGCCGAGCTGCACCGGTTGTATGGTCTGTGCACGAAACTGCCCGGTCGAGGCCATCACTGGCGAACGCCGCCAGGTGCACTACATCAATGATGAGACCTGTATCCGCTGTGGCATCTGCGTGCAGGTTTGTAATTTCAATGCGATTGCTGTTGAATCTTGAGAGAGAAATCCACTCACGGAGGTCTGATGATTGCACCAACCATTGAACGGGATGTCTCCGTTATCGTGCAAGAAGCGATTGAAAAGCACGGAGCGCAAAGAGACGCGTTGATCCCCATCTTGAGCGAGATCAACCGCGAGCTTGGCTATATTCCCGCCGAAGCATTCCAGGAAGTCCGCAAGCAGTTGCAGACATCGCCGGAACAGGTCAACGTCTCAAAAGGCCAGCTATTCGGGCTTGCCAGCTTCTACGACATGCTTTCCACAAAACCAAGAGGGCGTCACGTGATCAAGTTCTGCGAGAACGCTCCCTGCCACGTGGTTGGCGGCAAAGCTATCTGGGATTCACTGCGCGAAACACTGGACTTAAATAATGGCGAGACGACACCCGATAAAAAGTGGACTCTCGTCACGACCTCCTGTCTGGGCCTTTGCAGCGTGGGACCGGTCGTGTTGGTCGATGACGATCTGTATGGGAACGTCAATCCCAATCAGATCGAAGACATTCTCTCACGGTACGAGTAGGAGCGAACCATGCAAACTAAACGTGCCATGATCTTAGTCTCAAATGACCCTGAGAGTGTTCGTCTCGGTGCCAACGACTTGATCCAGCATCTGACCGAAGCGTTGATTGCCTATGATCTTCAGGAAGAAGTGGAGATCTCGACACTTTCCAACGTTGGAGCATCGAACATCCTGCCGCTGGTGGTGGTCTATCCCGAAGCGACGGTGTATGGACCGGTAAAAGCGTCTGAAGCTCGTTATCTCGTGGAGGAACATCTCTATAAAGGACGCATTGCGAACGATCTCGTCGCTCCACCCAAGCAACTGAGCGGCAACATTGGCTGGCTGCGTGCTCATAAGGGGTACAACCCTGCCGAGCAGCGCATCGTGCTGGAGCGCGCCGGTCGGATCGACCCGGAGAACATCGAAGAATTCATTGCCGAGAATGGTTATCAAGCCCTCGGCAAGGCATTGTCTGAAATGATCCCTGAGCAGGTGATCGAGACCATCGAGAAATCTGGCTTACAGGGCCGCGGCGGCGCAGGCTTCCCCACCGGACGCAAGTGGAAGTTCGTCCGCATGGCAAAGGGCGAGAAGAAGTACATCATTTGTAACGCAGATGAAAGCGAACCGGGAACGTTCAAAGACCGCATCGTGCTCGAAGGGGACCCGCACACGATCCTGGAAGCAATGGCCATTGCCGGTTATGCCCTCGGCGCAGACGAAGGCTACATCTACATCCGCGGTGAATATGGTCTCGCGTATCGCCGCCTGCAGCACGCCATCGAACAGGCAGAGGAATATGGTTTCCTCGGCAACAATATTTTCGAAACAGGTTTCAACTTCCACATCCACCTGCATACGGGTGCAGGCGCGTATGTTTGTGGAGAAGAAACTGCACTGATCGAATCCATCGAAGGCAAGCGCGGCGAACCACGCTCACGCCCGCCTTACCCCGTCACGCACGGCCTGTGGAATAAACCCACGCTGGTCAACAACGTGGAAACACTCGCAAACATCCCAGCCATCATCCGCCACGGCGCGGAGTGGTATCGCTCGTTCGGTACGCCCTCCAGCCCCGGCACAAAGGTCTACACGATCATGGGCAACGTTAACTTTAGCGGCGTGATCGAAGTGCCGATGGGCATTACATTGCGTGAGGTGATCAACATCTACGCCAAAGGGATGAAGCCCGGCAGCATTTTGAGAATGGCACAGACTGGCGGCTCGAGCGGCTCGATCATCCCGGCCAGCCTGCAGGATACCCCCATGGACTTTGAGTCCTTCCGCAAAGCGGGAGTGTCACTAGGCTCGGGCGCGCTGCTGATCTGCGATCAAAACACCTGCATCGTGGACCTGGTCAAAGTCCTGCTGCAGTTCTTCCGCTTTGAATCCTGCGGAAAGTGCACACCGTGCCGGGTCGGGACACAACGTGCCTATGAGATCGTCGACCGCATCTCACAGGGACTTGGCAAGCTCGAAGACCTGGATGTCATTATCAGCCTGGCACAGGAAATGGAGCGGGCAGCCAATTGCGGCTTAGGCTCGACCGCCGCTGTCCCAATCCGCGATATGCTCAAACATTTTAGAACCGAAGTCGAAGCGCACATCCGTTTGGGCAGTTGTCCCACCGGTGTCTGTACGATGACCCCGGAAGTTGAACACGTGTAAATAAAGAGGAACGCATGGTACAGATAACGATAAATGGACAACAAATTGAAGTTCCTGAAGGGACGACAGTTTTGCGAGCAGCTGAGGCAGCAGGGATCAAGATTCCCAAGCTGTGCGATCACAAAGAACTGACCCCATATGGCGGATGCCGCCTGTGCATCGTGGAAGTGCAGGGTGTGCGCGTGCCAATGGCATCCTGCACACTGCCGGTGAGCAATGGCATGGTCGTCAACACGGAAACGGAAGCGCTCAAGAAATCGAGAAAGTTCATTCTCTCGATGCTGTTCAGTGAGCGCAACCACTTCTGCCCGTTCTGCCAGGTTAGCGGTGGCGACTGTGAATTACAGAATGCTGCTTACGATGAGGAAATGACGCACTGGCCGATTCAGCCGGGCTGGAACAACTTCGTGGTGGATACATCGCACCCGTACTTTGTGCTGGATAATAACCGCTGCATCCTGTGCCGCCGCTGCGTACGTGCCTGCGCCGAGATGGCGGGCAACTTCACACTTTCCGTTGCGGAACGCGGCGCCAAGAGTATGATCGTTGCCGATACCGATGTCCCGCTCGGAGAAAGCTCCTGCGTCAAATGTGGAAGCTGTGTCCAGGTCTGCCCCACCGGCGCGATCATCGACCGGACCAGTGCCTACCAGGTTCATGATAAAGACCTGACCCCGATCAAATCGATCTGCCGCGGCTGCTCCGTCGGTTGCTCGGTAACGCTGATGGTGCGAGATAACCGCATCGTCCGTATCGAAGGCGATTGGGAAGGGAGTGTCAATCACGGCACACTGTGCGAGTTTGGCCGCTATGCTCCGGTGACTGATACCCGCAAACGCATCACTGAGCCGATGGTGAAGAAGAATGGCAGGCTCGAACCGGTCTCATGGGAAGAGGCGCTGAAGGCTGTTACAAATACTTTGCAGCCACTTGTTTCACAGAAAGACGGTGTCGCAGCGATTGCATCCACCCGCCTGCCTGCCGAAATGTTAACCGCGTTCAAAGATCTCTTTGCTGGCAATGAACTCGTGACCAGCATCGAAGAAGGCGTGCCAACAGCCAGTACTACCCTGTTTGCACAGAAACAAGGCGCTTTCGAAGGCAAGCTGGATATGCTGAAGACTGCCGATACTGTTCTGTGCATTGGCACCGACATCGGCAGAACTCACATGGTGGCCGGTTTCCTGTTCAAGCGCAACCTGCCCAGGGGAACCCGCCTGATCAATATCGATCCTGAGAAAAACGAGCTGGACGATCTGGCTAACGTCAGCCTCAAAAACAAGCCCGGTTCCGACCTGGCGCTCATTCATGGACTTCAAGCGATCATCGTCAATGAAGGACTGGGACGCGCGCCCCTGGCAGTTGCGACTGCAGAAGCGCTTATCGACGAAGCCGTCCGCGAAACGGGGCTCACCCTTGAACAACTCACCCAGACAGCGCGCATCCTGGCAAACTCCATTACACCGGTGATTTTGTATGGAACTGGCATCACTGCCCAGCGTGATGAATGCCTTGTCGAAGAACTTTACAACTTAGCCGTGCTCGTCGGCGCCGTGGACCAGGAGCGCGCGGGATTGCTCTCCGTCAAGGGACAATCTAACAGTCTCACCGCTGCCCTGCTCGGTCTCGATAAGGCATTCAAAATGAACGGGCAAAAAGCAGTTTACATAGCTCTCGGTGATGACCGTGTTAGCCCGTCACTGGTCGAACGTGTCTCGAAAGCACCCTACCTGGTCGTGCAAGCCAGCTACGAATCGAAGCTTACTGAACAGGCAGATGTGGTTCTCCCTGTCACCATCTGGTCGGAACTCGAAGGTCACTACATCAACCTGGATGGACGCATTCAAAAAGCCGAGAAGGTTCTCGAAGCTCCTGAAACGGTACGTGACAACTTAGCTGTATTGAGCGAACTCGCTGCACACATGAATATTTCACTTGAAAGCAACTGGGAGCAGGCGATTCTCGGCCGCAAATCCAGTGTAGCCTTGAATTGAGGTAATGATGAACAAACCAAAAATCGCTTCCGATTGGATCTGTGGCTGCGCAGGCTGCCATATGTCCCTGCTCGATATGGATGAGCGCATCTTGAAGATCGTTGAACTCGCCGATTTGCGTGCTACTCCCATCACTGATCTCAAGGAACCCGATGAAAGCGGCGTGGATGTGGGCATTCTGGAAGGCGGCGTCAACAATAGCGCCAATGAAGAAGTGGCTCATAAGATGCGCCAACGTTCTAAGATCCTCGTTGCTTTGGGCGATTGCGCAGTCTTTGGCGGCGTGCCCGCCATGCGGAACCTCTGTGGCATCGAGGCGGCTCTCAAGCGCGCTTATGTAGAAGCCGAAAGCAACGAACCCGGCAGCCAGATTCCCAATGATCCAGAACTCGCGACGATGACAAAAGCCCGCGCCCTGCAGGAAGTTGTGCCGGTGGATATCAACGTTCCCGGCTGCCCGCCTGACGCCGACACGATCTTTTATGTCCTTTCTGAGCTGGCGCAGGGTCGCAAGCCTGAAGTGAAGGACGAATACCTGCACTGGCACTAAAAGCCGCGTATTACTGGAGAAACGCAATGACACAAAAAATTACGATTGAACCCGTTACTCGTATCGAAGGTCACGCCAAAGTGACCATCCACATGCTGGATGATGGCACTGTTGGGCGCGCCTATATGCACGTCAATGAATTCCGCGGCTTTGAAAAATTCTGCGAAGGACGCCTGTACTTTGAAATGCCGCAGATCACCCCGCGCATCTGTGGGATCTGCCCCGTCAGCCATCACCTGGCTGCTGCGAAGGCTGGCGACGCCCTCACCGGTCAGACTCCCCCGCGACCTGCGAGCATGCTCCGTGAGCTGATGCACATGGGACAGGTAGTCCAGAGCCACGGCATGCACTTCTTTGAACTTGCCGGACCCGATCTGCTTCTCGGCTTTGACGCCGCGCCCGAAATACGGAATGTTGTTGGCTTGATCGGCGCGAATCCTGAGTTGACTGTCAAAGCAGTTCAGTTGCGAAAGTTCGGCCAGAATATTATCAAGATCCTTGCCGGGCGAAAAATCCACCCCGTGTTTGCCATACCTGGTGGTGTCAACAAAGCTCTCAACGTTCAGGATCGTGACTCGATCCTAGCCGAGATCGACTCCGTGATCGCAACGACCCAGACCGGTTTGCAGATCATGAAAGACTGGGCGGTAAAGAACATGGAGGACATCAACAAGTTCGCCGTGTTCCCCACCGGCTACTTCGGTCTGACAACACGTGATAACGCGCTCGAACTGTATGATGGCGACATTCGCCTGATCAGCCGCGAAGGCGCGGAACTGGAACGCTTCCCGGTCGCCGATTATCTGGAATACATCCAAGAGCACGTCGAACCCTGGTCGTACCTGAAATTCCCGTTCTACAAGAAATTGGGATACCCGGGTGGCGTGTATCGCGTTGGTCCACTCGGCCGCTTGAACCTTGCCGAAAAGATCGATACACCGCTGGCTAACGAGGAATTGAAAGTTTTCAAGAGTCTCAATAACGGCAAGCCGGTGGAAAATACGCTGTATTATCACTATGCCCGTTTGATCGAGACTCTCTTTGCCATCGAGAGAATCCGCGTTTTATGCGAAGATCCTGATATCCTGAGCACGGATATCGTGAACACACGCAAGGATTACAAGGGGCACGGCGTGGGCGTCATCGAAGCGCCACGCGGCACGCTCATCCATGATTACACCGCCGACGAAAACGGCAGATTGCTCAAGGTCAACCTGATCGTCTCTACCGGGCACAACAACTGGGCAATGACCAATGCCGTTGACAGTGTAGCTAAAACATATGTCAAGGGGCCTGAAGTTCATGAGGGCATGCTCAATCGTGTTGAGGCAGCCATTCGTGCGTACGATCCGTGCCTGTCCTGCTCAACCCACGCCGTTGGTCAGATGCCGATCCAGCTCGACATCATGGGCCCTGACGGCTCGCTGGTCAAGACCTTGAAACGAGACTAGAATCCATTTGTCGATCAAACCAAAGGAGCTTAACCATGACGACAGTTAAGAAACTACTCGATGAGAAAGCAGAGACCAAGATCTATACAGTCCCGTCCAATGCAACCGTGTTCTATGCCCTCCAGGTCATGTGTGAAGGCAATACCGGTGCAGTGCTGGTCGCGGAAGATGAAAAGATCGTTGGCATTTTCACCGAGCGTGATTACGCTCGCGAAGGAGAAGTGAAGGGCAGAACCGCAAAGGATACACTCGTTGCGGACGTCATGACCAAGCAGATGGTTCTGATCAAACCCGAAACCACCCTGGAAGAGTGCGCCGAACTGATGGCAAAATATCATGTCCGCCACTTACCTGTGCTTGAGAAAGATCGCGTGGTGGGCATTGTCTCGATCCGTCGGCTCGCCGAGGGACTGATCCAGCAAGAAAAAGGGACGATCCTCGAGCTGGAAAACTACATTCTCGGGACTGGCTACGGCGAATAACACTTCAGGGAATACAAGATCTCGAAATCTTGAAAGCCAACCTGGCGGACCAGATACAAGAGGTATGGGCATTCCTTTGTGTCTGGTCTGTTTTTTTAATGATGAACATCAAAGGTACATAACGTGAAAAGATTGTTGCTACTCGGCTATGGGAATCCTGATCGCGAGGATGACGGCGTTGCCTGGCATATCCTACGAGCATTGACAATCAAACTTGGTTTAGTTCCTCCCGAATCTTATGAAGATGAATTTCCGGAGTCGACCCAAATTGATTTTGATTTTCAATTGCAGTTAACGCCTGAGATGGCAGAAGACATTTCGTCCTATTCATATGTTTGTTTTATCGATGCGCATACGGGCAATATCCCCGAGCCGGTCCGGCTGATTGATGTGGAAAGTGAGTTTCAAAGTTCTCCTTTTACACATCACCTTACGCCCCAATCTCTTATCTCGATGTGCGAAACAATTTACGGAAAAAAGCCGGATGCAGCTTTGCTTTCCGTGCTGGGCCACCGGTTCCTCTTTACACGAGAGCTTTCGGGAGAAACAGCAGGGCTAGTCCCGCAGGCTGTTGCACTGATCTGGGATTGGATGAATGCCAGAAATATATTGGAATAAAATAGAACAATGCATGAGTTATCGGTAACCGAATCTCTATTGAAAATTGCCGTGCAGCACGCCGAAAAAGCCAACGCCAAACGCGTAACCGATCTGCACATTGTGATCGGCGACCTGGCAAGCATGGTGGATGACTCGATCCAGTTCTATTGGGAGGTCATCGCCAAAGGGACAATTGCCGAGCAAGCTAAACTGCACTTTCGCCGCGTGCCTGCCGAATTACAGTGCAACACCTGTGGCGAGAAATACCACCCCACGGACAGAGAATTGATTTGCCCCAGTTGTGGAGGGGTCGGCGCCAAAATTATCGCGGGCGAGGAATTCGCTCTGGAATCCATTGATGTGGAATAAGTTTTTAATGACTGCAAATCACTAAGCCGTTTATTTGTAAGGAGCCATACATGCCTCAAAACATCCCCGTTGTTGAAAATATCCTCAACGCCAACGACCGAATTGCACAAGAGAACTACAACCGCCTGGAAAGCGCAGGCGTCTTCTCTATCAACATCCTCGCTTCGCCCGGCGCGGGGAAAACCTCGCTGATCGAACAAACCTTGCCGCGCCTAAGAAATAAATTGCGTGTGGCAGCCATCGATGGCGATATTGCCACGTCGATCGACTCAGACCGGGCCGCTGCTGCGGGTGCTCTTGCCGCCATCCAGATTAACACTGGCGGTGACTGTCATCTCGATGCCGTCATGTTACATGGCGCACTCGAAAAGCTTGAGCTCCCCCAATTTGATCTGCTCATTGTCGAAAATGTTGGCAACCTGGTTTGCCCTGCTAATTTCAAGCTTGGCACACATAAGACTGTTTTGGTAGCATCTGTGCCCGAAGGCGATGACAAGCCCTACAAATATCCGGGCACGTATCGCGGCGTGGATGTGCTGATCATCAATAAGATCGATCTCCTACCCTACGTCAAGTTCGACATGGAATACTTCGAGCGCGGCGTGCAGGTGCTGAACCCAAATGTGACCACCTTCCGCACGTCCTGCACCACAGGTGAAGGTCTGGATGCCTGGGCAGCTTGGCTGATTGAAAACGCAAAACGGTAATGTCAGGATTACGCGTCCATATTACGGGCATCGTGCAAGGGGTCGGCTTCCGGCCCTTTGTTTATAATCTTGCAACGCGCCACAATCTCAAAGGATGGGTCAAAAACACCTCTGCTGGGGTCGATATTGAAGTAGATGGGGATGATGAAGCCTTAAATCTTTTTTTGCAACAATTGCGTGATGAAGCTCCTCCCCTCTCGCGTATTGACGAATTCACCGCTTCCTTTCAACCCGCAAACGGATTCAACTCATTAGAGATCCTCCACTCGGAAACGGTGGAAGGCGCGTTCCAGCCGATCTCACCAGATGTTTGTATCTGCCCAGACTGTCTGCGTGAGCTCTTCGACCCGAACGACCGCCGTTACCGTTATCCATTCATCAACTGCACCAACTGCGGACCGCGTTTCACCATCATCCAGGACATTCCTTACGATCGACCCAAAACCACTATGGCATCCTTTCCGATGTGTCCGGAGTGCGAGCGCGAGTATAAAGACCCCTCAGATAGACGGTTCCATGCTCAGCCCGTAGCATGTCCGGTTTGTGGACCACAAGTAAGGTTTGAACGTTTAACCGTTGGAACGCTCGCAAGGTCTGAAGAGGCAATTATAGAAGCGTGTAACGCGCTGGTAAAAGGTGAGATCGTTGCCATCAAAGGTCTGGGTGGATTCCATCTTGCCTGTGATGCAACCAACGCTCAGGCAGTGACAGAGTTGCGCAATCGCAAACTGCGAGTCGATAAGCCATTTGCGATCATGATTCCGTATATCGAGGTTATAGAGCAACACTGCTCTGTCAGTAGCGCCGAACGTGAGCTGCTTTTGTCATCTGCACGCCCGATTGTCCTGTTGAAGCGAAAGCCGGAGTCGAGTATTGCACATGAAGTTGCCCCAAATCAGGGTTGGATCGGCGTGATGCTTCCGTACACACCTCTTCATTATTTGTTATTCGCTGACTCCAATATACATTTTACGGCTCTTGTCATGACAAGCGGGAATCTCTCTGAAGAACCAATCGCTACAGGCGATAACGAAGCACTCGAACGGTTAGCCACTCTTGCCGATGCGTTTTTGCTACACAACCGCGATATTTATATCCGTTGTGATGATTCGGTAGTGCGAGTATTTGATGGGGGACCATTGACTATAGACCAGGATCCATCCTTCATTTATCCAATCCGACGTTCACGAGGCTACTCCCCTTTCCCGGTCAAACTCCCCTTCGATGTGCCGCAGATATTGGCAGCTGGCTCGGAATTAAAAAATACATTTTGTATCACGAATAAGAATTATGCATTTCTCAGTCATCACATCGGGGATATGGAAAACTATGAGACGTTGAGATCCTTTGAACAAGGCATCGAACATTTCGAAAAGTTATTCCGCGTGAAGCCAGAAGCGATCGCTTATGATCTCCATCCAAATTATCTGGCTACACGCTACGCTTTGGAGAGGGCGGGGCATGAGAATATCCCGGCGATTGGCGTGCAGCACCATCATGCCCACATCGCGGCTTGTATGGCCGAGCATGGACTGGAAGGCACACGTCCCATCATTGGTCTCGCTTTTGACGGCACCGGCTACGGCGAAGACGGCGCGATCTGGGGCGGAGAAGTCTTGGTCGCAGATTACAGGTCTTATCAAAGAAAGTTTCATCTCGAGTATTTTCCCTTGCCGGGAGGCGACGCCGCGATCAAAAAGCCGGCGCGGACGGCCCTGGCACTGCTCTGGTCTCTGGGGCTGGATTGGGATGAACGGCTTGAACCAGTTACAGAATTGCCAGCAAAGGATCAAGTTATCTTGCGCACCCAGCTCGAAAGGAAAATTAACACGCCCATGACATCGTCCATGGGGCGATTGTTCGATGCCGCAGCAGCTCTAGCTGGTGTGCGTCAACAGGTCAACTACGAGGGACAGGCAGCAATCGAGTTCGAAGCGCTGGCGGATCCGAATGAGGCTGGGAAATACCTGTTCGGGCTGGACCAGGATGAGATCCAGGTAGCGAGCGCTGTCGAGGCGTTGATCGCGGATGTGAATGCTGGAGTCCACACATCCAAGATATCTGCCCGATTCCACAATGGTCTGGCACAATGTGTGTTAGAGCTTTGCTTGAAAATCAAATTAGAGACAGGCATTGACGAGGTCGCTCTCTCCGGTGGGGTGTGGCAGAATATCACCCTATTAGGACGAACTTTGTCACTTTTGAACCAGACTGGTTTCAGGGTATACATACATCGAGAGGTTCCGGCGAATGACGGCGGCCTTTCATTAGGACAGGCCGTGATCGCGGCGGCAAGAATGCGAGGATAAAATGTGTCTGGGTGTGCCAGGGAAAATCGTTGAAACCTACGAAAAGGG
Organism: Anaerolineales bacterium; assembly: GCA_035463255.1. Taxonomy (GTDB): domain Bacteria; phylum Chloroflexota; class Anaerolineae; order Anaerolineales; family Villigracilaceae; genus Defluviilinea. The sequence goes on from DATHTL010000089.1 coordinate 25,761, forward strand.
CGGACTGCAAATGGCAAAAGTGGATTTCGGTGGGGTGTTCCGTGAAGCCTGTTTGAACTATGTCCCCGAGGCAAAAATCGGTGAATATTGCATTATCCATGTAGGATTTGCCATCAGTATCTTGAGTGAATCGGAAGCCCAGGAAACTCTGGAATTGCTTAAGCAGATTGGCAGTTTCGACGAAGAAATCGGGCCAGGTTGAGATCGTTATGAAATACGTTGATGAATATCGCAGTGCTCCACTGGTGAAAAGTGTGATCGAAGAGATCCGTCGCACGGTAACGCGCCCATGGACACTGATGGAAATTTGCGGAGGGCAGACACACGCCATAGTACGCCATGGTCTAGATCAGTTACTCCCTCCAGACATTGAGTTGGTCCACGGGCCGGGCTGCCCGGTATGCGTGACGCCGCTGGAATTGATTGATAAGGCGCTCGAGATCGCTTCGCAACCGAACGTAATTTTCTGTTCTTATGGCGATATGTTGCGCGTGCCCGGCTCGGGCCGTGACCTGTTCTCGGTCAAGGCGCAGGGTGGGGACGTGCGCGTGGTCTATTCTCCGTTGGACGCAGTCGCACTTGCGGAGAAAAATCCCGATAAGCAAGTTGTCTTTTTCGCAATCGGCTTTGAGACCACTGCCCCACCCAATGTGATGAGTGTTCTTCATGCACAGCGGCTTGGGCTGACAAATTATTCAATCCTGGTGTCGCATGTACGCGTTCCACCCGCTATCAAAGCAATTTTAAGCTCGCCGGAAAATCGAGTGCAGGCATTTTTACTGGCGGGTCATGTCAGCGCAGTGATGGGTTATCACGAATATCCCCCACTACTGGATGAATTCAGAATCCCCATGGTGGTGACAGGCTTCGAGCCGCTCGATATCGTGCAGGGAATTTTGAAAGCTGTTCAGTTGCTCGAAGCGGGTAAAGTTGAAATCGCCAACGCGTATCAACGTGCGGTGACGTTCGAAGGTCTGCGTCCGGCACAGGCAACCATTCACCAGGTATTTATGGAATGCGACCGCAAGTGGCGCGGCATTGGTACCATCCCGATGAGCGGTTGGTGTCTGCGTCCTGAGTTCGACATATTCAACGCCGAGAAACGCTTCGACGTGGGTATGATCAACACAAAGGAATCCCCTCTGTGTATTGCCGGTCAAATTCTGCAGGGGCTCAAGAAACCACATGATTGCCCGGCGTTCGGTAAAGAATGCAGAACGGAAACGCCACTTGGTGCAACGATGGTCTCCTCTGAAGGCGCCTGCGCGGCGTATTACAAGTATGGCCGGCAAGGGAATCCACAAGTTCAACTTGCGGAGTTGTAAAACCAAGAAAATATTCGGGAGCAGAGCTTCCAGAATCCAACAATGGATATATACAAACCACACCTACATTCTCCGCCACATTGGTTTGTTTCTAGTGCCATTTATATGGTCACAGGTTCCATACTTTATGGAAAACCACTTTTGGATTCTGACGCAAAGCTCATAAACTTTTACGAGACACTTTTTGAGCGAGCCACCATTTTGAAGTGGTCTATCGAAGCCTGGGTGGTGTTACCAACCCATTATCACTTTATCGCACAAAGCCCCGAGAACGCCCTTTCCCTAAAAGCCTTGATTCAAGGAATTCATTCCATCAACGCCAAATTTGTAAACCGCATGGATGGAACACCGGGGCGAAAAGTCTGGTACAACTACTGGGATAGTCGTATTCAAAGCGAAAGCTCCTATTATGCCCGGATGCGTTACGTCATGATGAACCCTGTTAAGCATGGCCTGGTACAGAATGCAGAAGATTATCCATTTTCGAGTTACAGGCATTTTCTGGAGAATTCCGAGCCGGAACTCCAAAAGCTAATCTTCTCGTGTACAGATGATTTCGAAGTGGAAGATAATTTCTAGCATCGCCAGAAGTAGAACTTCTGGATTCCGAGGCTCAAGAAGGTAAGTTATGTCTGAAAACACAGTCAACATCGAAGGTGCCGTCTGTGCGCCGCCGTTGACCCACAACGAGCAAATCGTGATGGGACATGGCGCGGGCGGACGCATGAGTCAACAGCTCATCCAAAAAGCGTTTATGTCTGCGTTTGATAACGCAGCATTGCGCAAGGGCGATGACGCTGCACGGCTCGAATCTAGTCTTCATGAAACTCTAGCCATCAGCACAGACTCGCATGTTGTGTTTCCCCTCTTTTTCCCCGGCGGAGATATAGGCCGGCTGGCAGTCTGTGGGACGGTCAATGATGTGGCGATGCTTGGAGCGAGTCCGCTTTATTTAACAGCAGGGTTCATTCTCGAAGAAGGCCTGCCCATGGAAACGCTCCGGCGCGTGGTGGCTTCGATGAAAGCTACTGCGGAAGAGGCGGGTGTGCAGATCGTCGCGGGCGATACCAAGGTGGTTCAAAAAGGCAAAGCAGACGGACTGTACATCACGACGGCAGGCGTTGGCGTGATCCGGCCCGGCATTAATATCGGTGGCGCGCAAGGGAGAGAGGGCGATGTGATCATTCTTTCTGGCACAATCGGCGATCATGGCATGGCCGTTTTGGATGCGCGCGGGGAATTGGGATTCCAATCCACTATTCAAAGTGACGTGGCGCCGCTGAATCATTTGATCGATGCAATGCTCAATGCCAGCGAGAACATTCATGTCTTGCGTGACCCCACGCGTGGTGGGTTGGCCACTACATTAAATGAAATTGCGACTCAATCCAATGTGGGTATTTTGTTGAATGAGGAGAAAATCCTTGTCCGCCCGGAAGTGGCTGCGGCTTGCGAGATGCTGGGCTTTGATCCACTATACGTTGCGAACGAAGGCAAATTGATCGCGATGGTGGCGCGTGAGGATGCTGAGGCCGTGCTTAAGGCGATGCGCGGGACTCGCTATGGTGAACATGCGGCCATCATCGGCGAAATCACCTCCGCTCCACAGGCACGCGTGTTGCTCAAGACCGCACTCGGCAGCACCCGGATTGTGGATATGCTGGCGGGCGAGATGCTTCCAAGAATTTGCTAAACCCTGCCTAACCAGCCGGTTCTCGAAAGTGGGTAAAGAAAATCTTTGCCCGCTTTTTCTTGATACAATCCATGCACAGAGGCGAACATGGTTAAACTTGAAACTCTTCAGCAGGAAGATTTTGAGCGGTTTGTGGACCGCGAAATCCGCGGATATGCCGCAGATCACGTCCGCAATGGCAACTGGCCCCCCGAAGGGGCCTATGAAAGGTCCAAAAAGGAATTCGAGCATTATTTGCCCGATGGAATTTACTCCAAAGATCAGTATCTGTACTCGATCATTGATGAGGAGGGCAACAAGGTTGGTGTGTTGTGGGTACAGGTAAAAGATAGGCAGGCCTTCATCTTTGATTTCGTCATTGATGAAGAATTCCGTGGCAAAGGTTATGGGAAACAGGCACTCGCAGCTATGGATGAACAACTCAAGTCAATGAATGTTGAAGTCGTTGCTTTGCACGTTTTTGGCGACAATATTACCGCACAGGAACTCTACAAGAAAATGGGGTTTGAAGTCACTGGCATCCACATGAGAAAGGTGTATCACTAAAAACTGATTTCTATGAAGCAAAAATACGTCATCACCGCCGCATATTACCTTGCCTTCATCCTGCTGGGACTCACTGTCGCCGCAGAAGGTCCAACACTGCTTAAACTGGCCGAACATACGTCCAGCGCGCTGGATCAGATTAGTTCGCTTTTCTTGTTTAGCTCACTTGGCTATCTAATTGGTTCTTACATTGGCGGACGCATCTATGACCGTGTCCCAGGTCATCGCTTTATGGCGAGTGTCCTTGTGTTCCTTGGAATCATCATTGTATTCGTCCCTCTTGCAACCTCTCGATTGGCACTTTTTACAATTGTGCTCATATTGGGACTGTTCAAGGGTGCCCTGGATGTGGGATGTAACACTCTATTGCTCTGGGTTCACAACGAAACTGTAGGACCCTTCATGAATGGATTACATGCATTCTTCGGCGTGGGATCGTTCATCGCGCCGCTGATTGTTGCGCAATCCATCTCTATCACTGGAGATATCAACTGGGTCTATTGGATCTTTGCCCTTGCTACGTTTCCACTGGCAATATGGATATGGAACTTGCCCAGCCCCGCAGCACGCGTAGTTCCGGCTCAGCATCAGACGACTTCGTTCCCGATCCTTCCCGTCCTGATTATGGTCTTATGTTTCGTACTGTATGTTGGCGGTGAGGCAGGCTACGGTGCGTGGATCTATACATATGCTTTCAAATTGAACTTCGGGACAGAGGTGACGGCTGCATATTTGACTTCCGCCTTTTGGGGCTCATTCACGGTAGGTCGCTTGATGGGCATCTGGGTCTCAACACGGGCGAAACCCATGACAATCCTTTACATGGACTTTGTTGGATGCCTCATCAGCGTAGCATTGATCTTGCTCTTTCCGGCCTCCGCCGCTATGCTGTGGACGGGAACCATCCTGTTTGGGATATCACAGGCATCGATCTTCCCCACCTTCCTCACGCTTGCTGAAGAACGGATGCATGTCACGGGGACGATCGCAGGCTTGTTCCTCGTCGGCGCCGGGGTTGGCGGGATGATCCTGCCGTGGTTGATCGGGCAGGCCTTCGTGCAAGCGGGCGCGAGCGCCATGATGATTATGATCTTCATCGCTGTGGTTCTCAATTTCTTGATGCTCCTGCTCTTTACCAGAGTATCTGTAAAGCCAGGATCGATCGTGGAACGGACAGCCATTGCCGACTAAAATGAGGAATAACAAACGCATAACGCATTCTTTTTTGAGTGGTATGCTTTGGTAGAATCCTGACTATGGTCGCTTTTCCAGCACGCTTCGCCACTTGCCTGTTCCTACTTGCCTTTCTTATCTCCTCCTGCGCGCCAAGAATTCCAGCAGAGGATGCCTATCCTACCTATGATCCGTTTGCCCCGGTCGGAGGATCGGGAAATCAAGCTGGATCTGGCCAAGTGGTGCAAGCGGCACGAATCGAGGGAGCACCCACACCTACGCGTGCTCCTATCTCCGTGGCCATTCCTGCGCGTGGCTCTGACACAATGCTAAGTACGCCGACCCCCGATATGCCGCACCCTCTCCCAACGCAGCGCGATTTCCTGGATGAATACACGGTCCAGGCCGGGGATACGCTTGGCAGTATCGCGAGCGGATATGGAGTCTCGCTCGAGGCGCTGATGGAAGCCAACGGGTTGAGCGAAACGAGCGTTCTTTTCGTGGGAATGGTATTGAACATCCCACCCATTGAAGTAGATCCCAACCCAGGTTCATCCTTCAAGTTGATTCCCGATTCCGAGCTGGTATATGGGCCAGCAAGCATAGACTTTGATGTGGAACGATTCGTTCAGGGCCATGGCGGCTATCTTGCCGGTTATGCTCAGGATGTAAATGGTGAATATCTCACGGGCACGCAGATCGTCGAATGGGTTGCGCAAAGTTATTCCGTGAACCCACGCGTGCTGCTTGCCTTGCTTGAGTATCGAAGTGGCTGGGTCACGAACGCCACGCCGCAAAATGTGGACTATCCTCTTGGCTATTACGATAGTTACTACGCCGGTCTCTACCGGCAAATGACATGGACGGCCAATAATCTAAATCGGGGATATTACCTCTGGCGGGTGAATGCTCTTTCGACGTTGCCGCTGAGTGATGGTTCCTATGTGCCGCTGGATGCCACCATCAATGCGGGAACCGCCGGGGTGCAGTATTTTCTTTCGCTTTTCAATAATCGTCCATTCTGGAATAACGACGTTGGCGAGCTTGGGTTCTTCCAAACATATAAGGATCTCTTTGGCTATCCCTTCGATTACACGATCGCATCTTTAGTACCCTCAAACTTGAGCCAGCCTCCGATGCAGCTGCCCTTTGAACCGGGCGTGACCTGGTCGTACACGGGCGGCCCGCATGGCGGCTGGGACGCGGGCTCCGCGTGGGCCGCGTTGGATTTTGCTCCGCCTGGAGAGCCCGCAGGATGTGTGTCGAGCGACGCCTGGGTGGTGGCCAGCGCCAATGGTTGGATCGTTCGCGCAGATGACGGCGCTGTCGTTCAAGATCTGGATAACGACGGGTACGAACAGACCGGCTGGAATATCCTGTACATGCACATCGAAGCCCGTGATCGCGTCCCTCCAAACACGTACGTCTACGCGGGCGAGCGGATCGGTCATCCCTCCTGTGAAGGCGGGTTCTCCAACGGCACGCACGTACACCTGGCGCGCAAATATAACGGCGAGTGGATTCCAGCCGACGGGAATCTTCCCTTCAACCTGGATGGCTGGATCTCGAGCGGAGACGGCTACGAATATGACGGTTTTCTCACCCGCGGCAATACTGTCCTCGAAGCGCTGGAGGGCGTCTTTGAAGGGCAAAATCAAATCTCAAGATAACCATATTTGAAGTACGTGGATCGCAATTCTTGTCGGCAAGCCACCGGACTTCAAACCCTTATACAGGTATAATTCCTTTTAGCGGACATCTTTTGTGAAACGAATTACCAGTTTATTGATCGCAGCTTCTTTCGTGCTGGGCGCCTCCGCGTGCGGCGGGAACACATCCCTGTGGGGACAGTATGCGACCCCCACTGCTCCGGGAGGTGCGTTGCCTACCTCCTCGCCTAGCCCTGTGGTTGCGGCTACAGCCACACCTGATGTATTTGTACCTGCACCCACCAATACCATTGATAGCTCTCCCACACCGACATTCAGTCAGGTGTTCGTAACACAGGAGGTTGCCTCGTTCATCGAAAGCACACCTCTACCCACGGCAGAGACTCCCACGGTGCTATACTACACCCAGAGTGGTGATTGGCTCCCGGCTGTGGCAATCCGGTTTGGGGTGGATGTGAACGCGATCACCTCTCCAAAGATCCTCCCTGAAAAAGGCTTGCTTGACCCGGGCACGTTGCTCATCATCCCCGATACACTCGATCGTTCACTTCCATTTACACCCGCTGTACAGCTGATTCCGGACAATGAATTTATCTTTTCAGCAACCGCCGTTGACTTTGATATTGCAAATTATGTGAAAGAGGCAGGTGGGCATCTCTTCTCATACCGCGAGTACTTGGGTACAACCGGCTGGACATCGGGCGCGCGTGCCATCGAGCGCCTCGCGTACGAAAATTCGATCAACCCACGGCTATTGCTTGCCATCCTAGATTACGAAGCGCAATGGGTGCGCGGCGGACCCGAAAATGATTTCCGTATCAATTACCCGCTGGGATACGAGAGTTACCGCTACAAGGGCCTGTTCATGCAAATGGTCTGGGCGATTAATCATCTCTCCACAGGCTATTATGACTGGCGGGCCGGAAAGCTAGTAGAACTTACTTTTCAAGATGGTTACAAGCTCCGCATCGATCCAACGCTGAACGCAGCGACGGTCAGCTTGATGTACTACTTTTCCCGTAATCACAGCTTCAATGAGTGGCTACGCATTATGGATCAGAATGGCGGGTTTATATCGTTTTATCAGGATATGTTTGGCGACCCCTGGGCCCGCGCCGATATGACCGGTCCTATTTTCCCCCCGGGAATCAACCAGCCCGATATGTCTCTGCCGTTCGAGATCCATGCCGCCTGGGCGTTCACGGGTGGACCCCATGCCGCCTGGGAACATGATGGAGCGATGGCGGCAGTAGATTTCGCACCTGGCAGTGCAGAGACCGGTTGTCTGCCTAACGATCAGTGGATCGCTTCTGCCGCGCCCGGGCTTGTGGTCCGGTCGGGGAATGGCGTTGTGGTTGTAGATATGGATGGCGATGGCTCTGAGCAAACCGGCTGGAACATCTTATATCTGCATGTGGCCACGAACGATCGGGTCGCCAAGGGAGAATGGGTGGAGCAGGATGACCGCATCGGCCATCCCTCCTGTGAAGGAGGTACGTCCACGGGCACCCACCTGCATTTTGCACGGAAATATAACGGGGAATGGGTCATTGCCGATGGTCCGATCCCGTTTGTGCTCAGTGGATGGACCGTCTACGCCGGTGAAAAGCCCTACGAAGGAAAACTTGTCAAAGGCGATAAAGTGATCACTGCCGATCTCTATGCTCAGGCCCTGGCTGTGGTCATGCGTGAAGATGAATAGTTTTGCATGAAGTCTAGATTCCCCCGGTTACCAAAAATATACGCTACCGAAGGACACAGAGGGAAACGAACCGCTCTGTGTTTTTTGAGCATGTTGTTAATTACCGCTCTGGCTGCATCGTGTGCTCCGAGTGCGCCACCAAGCATCATTGAAAATATGATTACTCCACTCGCGCCCACACCCATGCCCGCGCCAACCTCCGAGCGGCCCGCTTATGCGCCCGGTGAACTGGTCGATTACATCGCGCAAAATGGAGATACCCTCCCCGCGCTGGCCGCACGCTTCAACACCACCGTGGAAGAGATCAGCGAAGCAAACCCGATCATCCCGGCAGATGCGACAACGATGCCTCCCGGCTTGCCGATGAAAATCCCAATTTATTACCTTCCACTCTGGGGCACTGCCTATCAAAGCATTCCCGATCATGCCTTTGTCAATGGTCCTGCCCAGATCGGGTTCAGCACGTCTGCGTTTGTCGCTTCCACCTCGGGCTGGTTAAAGGATTACCGTGTCTGGGCCGGTGAAAAGATGCGCACTGGCGCCGAAGCCGTGGATTATATTGCAGCAAATTACAGCATCAGTCCTCAACTGCTGCTGGCTCTCCTGGAATATCAAACGGGTGCACTCACCCAGCCAGGCCTGCCTCCCGGCCGATATAGTCTTGGCTTTCGGCGCGTGAACTATGAAAGTCCCTATCTCCAGCTGATCATCGCGGCCAACACATTGAACAATGGATATTACAACTGGCGGGCCGGAAGGCTGACCGAGATCGAATTGCTGGATGAGACACTCTTCCGGCCGGACCCGTGGCAAAACGCGGGATCGGTGGCGCTGCAATATTATTTCTCGAGACTGTATTCGGGAGATCGATATTACGCGTCCATCGGACCTGAGGGGCTGGCACGCGTTTACCAGACGTTTTTTGGCGACCCCTGGGCAAATCCCGTGATCATCCTGCCGGGAAGTCTTCAGCAGCCTGCACTCCGGTTTCCTTTCGGTCCCGGACAAATGTGGTCTTACACGGGCGGTCCGCATACGGGCTGGGGAACCGGGGAGCCGCTCGCGGCCATTGACTTTGCTCCGGCTTCTGAAACGAGCGGCTGTGTCACAGCCGGGGCCGACCAATACGCCACGGCCATGGCAGATGGTCTTGTCCTCCGGTCTGACATTGACGGGACCGTGATTGATCTCGATAAGGACGGCGATGAGCGCACCGGCTGGGTGCTATATTATCTCCACCTGGCGACGAATGCACGCATTTCTCTAGGCAGAGAAGTCAAAACCGGAGATCCGATCGGTTACCCCTCCTGCGAAGGAGGTCGCGTCACGGGTACACATGTGCATATCGCCCGAAAATATAACGGCGAGTGGATCCTCGCTGATGGTCCGCTGGCATTCAATCTCGAAGGCTGGATTGCCCACAATGGCTCACGGGAGTATGAAGGTACGCTGACCCGCGGTGGGGCAATCATTACTGCCTGCGTGTGCTCTGATTATCAAAGCCAGGTGATATCAGGTATCACTTATCAGCCCCCTGAGTGAGCGGCTTACTCCGTCGATAACTCCTGCCAGATTCCCTGAAACATTAGCCGGTTATCCCCGTTATCGTCTGCTTCGTAAATCTCATATCGTAATTCCATGGGAAAGGCCTGCGCGAGCATGAACTGCGCCGGACAATACTTCGTTGCCGCCAGCTCGATAGATCGCAGAACGGCCCCTTCGTCGATATTCCTGCCGGTGATCATGTACGTGATCAATGCATTTGTGAACACCTTGGGATATTCGTGCGAACGCGGCGCATTCACATGGACGTCAAACTTCGTGACCTGCTGCCGTTTTTTCTTCAGAATGGAAAGGACGTCCATTGCAGAGCAGCCAGCCAGGCCCAGCGCGATCATTTCCATAGGTCGCACTCCGCTGTTGGTGCCTCCATAGGAGTCGTCTGAATCCATTTGCACGGAAAACCCGGAATCGGGCATGCCTACGAAGGTCATGCTTTCTTTCCAACTGACGTTGACTTTCATGGTTACTCCATTGAAATTAATTAGCCCTGCGAAGGTTTCATCGTACCAGCCGAGGGTTCACAAGAAAACCTGAGCAAGGCTTATCTTCTATGATTATTGTTCCATAATCAGAGGAGTGACATGTTTTTCCAGCATAGCATAACTGATCCCCCCCACCCAGGTCAGCTGAATAGTTCCACTCCTATCGATCACAAATGAAGTAGGGAGATTGAGAGTGTGAAACGCCTCTTCCGTCGCAATATACGTTGGGTCCAGCCAGACCGGAAACGTCAGTTGATAATCTTTTACAAACTGCAGCACATCGCCTGCGGAGTCACCATCGTTGATGGCAATAATGACAAAGCCGCTATCCCGATGCTTGTCATAAAAAGCCTGTAACGTCGGCATCTCCTCTTTGCAGGGAGGGCACCACGTTGCCCACAGGTTGACAAGTATCACCTGTCCCCGATAATCTGCAAGAGAGCGGGAAACGCCCTGGGTATCGCTCAAAGTGAGCTCCGGGGCCGGAAAGTTCACCTTAACGGGAACGGTGGAAAAATCATTTTGCGGCCGCAGATTACGCGCGATCATAAAGGCTGAGCCAGCCAGCAAAGCCAATCCAATCACAAGCAGCACAAGAGGGAAGGTTTTTCTAGGCAAGATCAAAGACCTAATTTGTACATGCTGATCCATTTTGAATAAGTATACCTCTCGCTCCACTGCTGGTTTGAAAATCAGGACAAATGTCATTCAAATCATGATATTCGCCACTGGAAGCGGACTCTCCCGCCGGGTAATATGATCAAAAGATTTACCGTATGAACCGAGTCACTATTTTTCAAGAATTGAATGAAGATCAGATAAATCTGCTTCGTCCGCTATTCGAACCGTTTTCATGTGAGGTAGGCACTGTCATCCTGCAACAGGGCACACCAGCCGAAAGCCTTTATTTGGTCATCAGCGGCACCGTGGAGATGTCCTACAAGCCATACGATGGAAATGCCATGACTGTCTCGCTTGTAAAGAAAGGCGGACTCTTCGGCTGGTCGGCAGTCATTGGCAGTGAAAAATATACATCTTCAGCCATTGCCATCGAGAATGTAGAGGCATTTCGGGTTCGTGGGAGTGAACTGCGCAAGTTTTGTCTGGAACATCCCGAAGCAGGCACAGCCATTCTCGAGCGGCTGGCAGACGGGGTCGCCTTCCGCTGGCGAAATGCTCACGAGCAGATCAAGTCCCTGATCGTACAGGGAATGACACAGAAATTAAACGCAATTTGAGATACCGGGTGAGGGCAGGTAAGTCGGAAACGGGAGCGCCAGGCGCTCCCGTTTCTGCGTTTTCACAGGATATTGTCTAGCCCGAGGGACGATTTACAAAGAATCGCAGTACGAAATATCCACCCAGGAGAATCAATACAGCCGGCCAAAGATAATCTGTAAGTCCGCTGTATGGCGTTCCGAGCAAGGCTCCAAACAAGAGCAGGACTACGCCCGGGATCAATGCCCATTGACGACCGCTTCCGCCCGGGAGCACGGCCACCAGGATAAATGTCAGCCCGAGCCCAAGGAAGAAGAGTCCGCCGGTCTCGATGCCGGCCGAGACATCGTCGATCACAGAGACAACTCCAAGGGTGAGCAACACACCCGCGGGGATAATCGCCCACCAGCGTTCCTGGCCCGTGAAATATACCCACCAGAACCCAAGGCTCAAGCCGGCGAAAAAGACCAGACCGCCAAAATCTTCGAACGCATCCGGCAGGAAGGATGAGGCGGCCAACCCCAGCAATGTGAACGCCGGGAATGCAGCCCACCAGTTCTCTCGATGATTGATCAGCATGTAGAGGAAGATCGCTCCACCGGCAGCGAAAACTAGACCCCAGAAAATGTCGCCGCCGTCTGAGATGATCCCCATTGCATCGAGCAAGGAGAGCAGACCACCAAACACAAGTAACACACCAATGATGAGTCGAGGGTCGTAGCGTCGCATTTTTATCCTCCTTTTACCGAACCGCAACAGAGCCCAGACCTGATTCGACATGGATCTCGGCACGATTAACGGCTGTCTCATAATCAGGCGACTGGTAAAGATCGGAATCCAGCCGCGGGAAGCGGTTTGTGTCTACATTGATGGAATTCACTTCTTGTTTGACGCGGATACGGGCCGCGGTTCCATCGGGGACGCGAATGTTGACGGAAGCCGCGCCCGATTCAACGTCGAGATACGAAACGCCGCGCGCGGGCATGGTCACATTGGAGCTGCTTGCACCGGTCTTTAATTCCACGCGTGTCGCCAGGACATCTCGAAGATCGATATTCAGGGAGCTGGCGCCTGATTCCACGACAATGGATAACGGCACCTCCTGCGTAACCTGAAAGCGCCAGATGCCCGCAGATGGACCGATAAAGGGAACGAAGGACGGACCCGCATCCACCTTAACCTCGAGCCGGTCACCGTCCATGCGGCTCTGCTTGTTCATCCCCACCGCCGACGAACCGACGATGGCCTGTCCCATCGGAGCGCCGCCACTGATCTCGAGTTGGCCCGCTCCATGAGAGAACCTGAACTGTGCACTTTTCGCCGCGCTCAACGGAATCATGAATGTCTCTGCCGCGGAAGGTGTCGCCGGCCAATAAACCCCCAGGATGATCCAGCCGCCGAGCAGGATCAGCGCTAACGGCCAAAGGTACGTAAATACATTGGTGATGATGCCCTGGGTCTGCAGATATAAGAGGACGCCTGCAAGGATCAGGGCTGTTCCCCAGAAGATGTTATCGCGGTTCATCTTGACCTCGATATCTGCTTCCCCCTCGTACAAAGCCGCGGATCAAAACGTAAACGCCCAGCAGGATGAGTATGATCGCTGCGCCATAATCGCCCAGAATAGACAGCCCGCCAAAAAACGTGGCAAAGACCAGGAACATCACCGCGCTGATCACGACGAGGTTCATGCCACGCGCCAGGTTATGACGGGTATCTTCGCCAAGCAAGCCTGCCAGGATCGTTCCCACTCCAACGAAGCCGGGAATCAAGGTCCACATATAGGCCCATGAACTGTAATGGTCTGTGACGTTCTGATAGTAGAGGATTCCACCAATACCGGCAACGATCGAGGCTGGCACAGCCATGCCGGGCGCGCCTGTGATCAGACCGAGGAGGAGCACAAGCAGTCCGGCTCCAATCACCCACATGGGCCAACTGAAATTGTCCTCCAGCCAGTTTTGCACGGCGGGCACGCGTTGGCTGACGAACAGCCAGCCGCCGATCAAGATCAGCAGCAGGCCGAGAACGAGATTGGTTCGATTCTGTCGCATAGGATTCTCCTTTTGGGATGAAAGATTTGATGAAATGAATCCAATCTCATTATACGAGAAATTGAAGCGGAAGTTTTGGAGAATCAGGGCGCAATTTGGACACAGGATTGCCGCAAAAGATGCGGCTGCGTCGCAGGCCCCTGGCATTGGACGGTTGCCACAACAATATCAGGCCGATCGAACCATTCCTTCTGGACCATTAGATCATAGAAGGCAAAACGATAGAGTAGGGTAACGGTTATTTGGACGTTCCCGGCATCTGGCACAGCAAACGAATACGTGCTTGTATCGGGTTCGAGCGGACGCAATCGATTATCGGAATTGGCGCCATTTCCTGCAGTTTCAAAGGCGTATTTTGTTTCGTTCCAGTAGGCCGTCGCGGGGGAAAGATTGGTTTCCTCTTCCACCAGAAGATTTGCGAACACCTTCCCCGGCCGGCCGCTGTAGTCCTGTACACCTATCCGGTTCAACGTCTCGACATGGTAGCCTGGACTGAGAGGTCCCGGACCAGCCCAATTGGGAATCCGTTCATCGTCCAAATGGATCAAGGGTGTGCCAACTCGATCCTGCGCTTGGACCTCGAGAATAAGGTGGCGCAAGGGAGAATCGGTTGGGAATTTATGACCCGCCTGAGTGTTCGTGACTTGCACCGTCACATCCAGGGAATTTGTCCCGCCTGAGAGAAAATTGAAATCAAGAGCGATTTCTGCGGCATTTTGCACGAGGCGGGGAATATCAACACCTTTCCCCGGGAGGTCATAGCGACCCACATCCATCATATTGTGATCGAAGTTCTGAAATAGTGTATTGTTTGCCGAACATGCCTGACGCTGCGACCACACCGTGCGCGTGTCACTGGCAGGCAGATGTGACATGTGACAATCCTGACACGTGCGGTAGACGGTGTCTTCTCGATTCGCTGCATAAGGACTGGCTCGCCACTCACCATATGAGTTATAGATCACCATGTCACCAAATTTGCCAAAATGGCATGGAGCACAAAACTCACTCTGGCTGAAGATCGGAGAACAAGTCAAGCGATGATCGGCGAAGCCGCTTTTCATGGTAAGGGTATTTGTAAACGGGCCGACCATGAAAACGCCGTTCTGCGGCCTCATGAACTGGTACGAAAGAACACCCGGCCGGTTTGTGAAGGGAAAGCCCCTATCATCCAGCCGCACATCGAAAACCTTATGACACACATCACAGGTGATGCCTTCTCCGGCAACACCGGCGGGGCTCGGAAACGACCCGCCCAGGTAGGCCCCTTCCTGAGAGTTCAAAACGGCTGCCGGCACGTGGCAATACGCGCAATTACCTGGCTGTTGAGGAAAGTCGAGAAGAAAGCCCGGACCATGATAGTTTGGTCCCTGCTCCGGTGGGACAGGAACCCAGTCGTTGCCGATGATGACCGGATTGACTGTGCTGCTCAACACGCCATTTACCGTTGTGCCTCTGTACATAGATTCGAAATGCCGCCCTTCGAAGACCTTCCCATGCCCCGAGCGAAGCCATTCATTCACCTCGTTGAAAGAAGCACCAATCTGCACGTTCTGCCCCAGTTGATTTCCGTGACAGTTGTTGCACTCGGTAACCGAGGACCATCTATAATAAGGATAATCATACGCATCCAGGGGGCGGAGTGTGATCTGGTACGGGTCTTTCTTCCCGTCGTCACATGGTACTGCGGCAATTTCATATCCTGGTGCCCAGGCCCGGATCCACTGACCCTGCGGACAAGGCTCGACCAATAATCGGCCATCTTGCCCACTATCTGTCTGCGGGGAATCGCTGACTCGAATCACCACATCGATGAATGGCTCAAAGGGTTTGCCCGTTTGATCTAACACAACCACATTCAGATCATTGAGCATCATGATTGCTCGTTCTTGCGGCAGCGACGTTGGAATAGATGTATTCGTCGGATTGGCAAGGACTGCCGGAGGAGCAAGCGCAGGAGGCCCGTTCGAATTCAAGGATGTGAAGATAACACAACCGAAGAGCATGAGAGCATAAATAATAGCGGGCCAAAGCCGAACTGTCTTATCTCCACCATCACCACCAGGCACTTCAATTTCCTCCTCGTACGATGTGTCTTATTATTATGGACTAAATTTGATGTTTTTGCAACAAGCGTTTTAAGGCCGCAGAAGGCCTTTTGCCAACGCTTCGAGACTCTCAAGGTCGTCCAGGTCCAACCATTGGAGCATGATCCGCTGCAAGCCCGCCTGCTCCAGCGCTGCCAGCTGCTCTCTAACCGTATCAAGGGATCCCGCTATAGTGCCATGTTCATGCAACTTCTCCAGTGTGCTTCCGCGGGCAGCGATTTTCTGATGCAATGTCACATCGTCCTTCCCAAAAACGCAGCCTGTCATCATGGAGCGCCGCGCAGAGTCAGGCGCGCGCCCGGACGCAGTCAGCATCCCCGTCAAGCGCTGGTTCAAGCGGGCGAAATCATCCGGCCGCAGGGAAACACAGTTCCATTCAGTTGCATAACGAACCACATAAGTTAACGTCCGTTTGATGCCATTCCCACCGATAAGAATACGCGGTCCACCGGGGCGCTGAGGACGCGGTAGAAGTCTCGCACCGCGCAATTGATAATATTCGCCTTCAAATGTCACAGGCTCATCGCTTTGGAGCAAACGCGTGACAACTTCCAGCCCTTCTTCAAGACGGTTAAAACGTGCATTTGGTTTCAGTAATTCAAAACCAAAAAGATGGTGCTCACGTGCATTCCAACCGGCACCCAGGCCAAGCACGAGCCGTCCGCCAGACAGATCATCCACAGCCGCTGACATGCGCGCGGTATGCACGGGATGCCGGAACGAAAACGGGGTCACCAGCGGGCCGAACTCGATCCGCTCTGTGTGAGATGCCAGCCAGGTGAGCGATGGCCATAGATCGAGCGACTCGATATCTGGATGGTTGGAATTCGTGAAATGGTCTGAACGAAAGAGTCCCACGAACCCCGCATCTTCCACCAGGCGGGCGATCCTTTGCCAGCGAGGCCATGTCAATCCATTTTGACCCTCGATCATCACTGCAATTTCAAGCATGGAATATCTCCTGAAAATAGCCTTGCGAAGGTTTCTCGCCAACCCGTGTGCCGTCCAATCCAACCTTCGCAAGGCTTGCTCTAAACGTTTATTTACTTAATCCTGGTAATGAAAACCATTCCCCGTTTTGATTCGGGTGTTCTGTTGCTACCAGTTTTTCCTTTTCGATCAGGACGGAGATCGTGCGTGCCGTCAGATCTTTTGTCCAGCCAAAGAGCTTGATCACTTCCCGTTCCTGCGCCACGCCCACCGACTCAAAGTAGAGCTCTGCCAGCTTCCTGCGCGCTTCCGCCTCGCTGATAAAACGCGCCTTTTCGGGCAGTTCCGGGTAATGCCTCGAAACAATCTCATAAATAAAAGCGTATTTCCAGGCGCCCGCTTTCGCTACCCCCACCGGCAGGATCTTAAAATCCGACTGCAGCACTTCGAGCGCCCGGTTGAACTCAGACTCCCTGGCATTTGTCAGTTTTGCTGCACTACGCAAATCAATCGTATGCATCGGACCTTCGCTGAGCAACGCTTCATACACCTGCTTGGCAGCCTGTGTTAATCGCCCTTCTTCATAAGCAAGCAGATAGTCTTCTTCCGGTGAACCATAATTTTCTGACAGCGCATAAAAATAGGGAGCGACTTCGAGCGAGATCATCGTGGCCTTGCGCCGCAGAACTTTTGCGTAATACCACTTTTTCTTTCCGAGCGCATTGTCCTTCCAGCCCCAGGTGATATGACCCGGATCATCGTGTTTATCGGCCACAACGCGATTTCCCGCGACGGCAGTCCACAGGCTCGGCAGGTCAATCCCTTTGATAGGCCAGAAATAAATAAAGCCACGCTCATTGATATAACTGAGAGCGGCCCTGGCAGTTCTCAGGCGTCCTAGCATCGTAAGGCGAAAAGTTTTTGTGCGATGTGAGTTTAGTTTTTTCAAATCCAGAGAAGGCATCCGTTGATTATAATCCGGCGATATGCGCGTCCTATTTATCTTTCTGGATGGAATTGGCCTGGGGGAAAATGATTCGCAGACTAACCCGTTTGCACGGGCAAAAATGCCCAACCTGAACAACCTGCTGGAGGGAAGATCGCTGCTCAAGGATGCCGCGCCGTTTTATGGAGAACGCGCCAGCCTGCTGGCAGTCGATCCCGCGGTCGGGGTGAGCGGGCTGCCTCAATCCGCGACCGGCCAGGCTATTTTAATGACGGGAATCAATATTCCGGCCGAGCTGGGATATCACTACGGACCCAAGCCAAATCCGGCAGTGGCCGCCTATCTGAAGGAGGCGACGCTGTTTTCAAGGTTTACGAAGGAAGGGAAAAAAGCCGCGCTGCTCAATGCCTATCCGCCGCGTTATTTCGATGGGATAGATTCGGGCAAGCGGCTGTATTCCTCAATACCGCTATCCGTGATCAACGCGGGACTCCCACTCTTCAAGCATGACGATCTCTTCGCGGGGCGCGCTCTCTCCGCAGACTTTACCGGTGAGGGATGGCGAACCATGCTTGGATTCAGAGAAGCACCTGTCATGGATGCCCGGCAAGCCGGGAGAGCACTCGGGTCGCTTGCAATGAACTATGACTTCGCCTTATTCGAATACTGGGCAAGCGACTATGCCGGTCATAAGCAGGAAATGGACAACGCGATCCGGCTGATGGAAACATTCGACGGAGTACTGGGTGGACTTGTAGAAACATGGGATGACGGTCTGATCCTGGTCACATCCGATCATGGGAACATGGAAGACCTCTCCACACGCAAACATACGCCCGCAGCCGTGCCCGCGCTGGTCATCGGGAATGAGACTGCTCGAAACGAATTCACAGATGGAATGAAAGATCTGACCAATATTGCCCCCGCAATCTGGAAAACCGTGATGAAATTGTAAATCGGGACGCTTCGCCCATCCCGATTTACACAAACCGCATAAAAACCTGATTACCAAGCAGGCGGCCGCGTTTGGTTATTTTTATTCTGTCTCCTGACCCATTTTCAATCAATTCTAGTTTAAACAGTTCTTTGATTTCACTTCCATACACTTCGTGCATGGATTGACCAAAGCGCGCCTGGAATTCGCCCCCACTCACGCCCTCGCGAGTTATACGCAGGCCCGTCATCATGAACTCGGACATGTCGTCCTGGAGGGATTGTCTGTGGTGGTTCACGGTGGCAGGTGTGAGGGGGAATTGGTAATTCGTAAGTGAGTAATTCTTCAGACGCTCTATATAGGTTTTGATGCGTAATACGTTTGAATACCGATAACCGTTTGCATACCCGTGCGCGCCCGCGCCGAAGGCAAGGTAAGGAAGCCCGCGCCAGTATTGGAGATTATGGCGGCATTCATGATGAGGCACCGACCAATTGGAAATCTCGTATTGGACATATCCATCCTCTTCGAGGGTCTCACTCAGCCACTCATACATTTCTGCGGCAAGGTCGGGGTCAGGAAGCGGCAGCAAGCCTCTGGATGCCCACCGCCCAAACGGCGTACCGTGTTCCAGCATCAATGCGTAGGCAGAGATGTGCTCGGGGTGTAAACCAAGTATTCGTTTTACGGTGGTTTGCCATGATTGAAGGTTTTGTTCGGGCAAGCCATATATCAGGTCAAGGTTGAGGTTATCGAATCCAGCCTTGCGCGCTGCAGTCACGGCTTCGATCACATCGAAGAAATTATGCACGCGCTCGAGCATGCGTAATTCTTCGGCATTGGCAGATTGGACCCCATAGCTGATGCGGTTAATTCCAATTTGACGCAGCGCAAGCAGATTCTCATACGAAACCGTCCCCGGGTTGGCTTCGATGGTGATCTCGGTGTCATCGGTCAAAGTGAAATGGGTGCTGATTACCTTGAAGATGGCTTCGAACTGTTTTCGAGAGAGCAGAGAGGGTGTCCCGCCGCCGAAGAAAATAGTATGTGTGGTCGTTGAATATGTTGGTAGTTCAGTCGTTTGTAGTTTGTTCCCTACAAACTCGATTTCGCGGATCAGCGCGTCGACGTAGGCTGGAATCATTTCTTCTTGCCCGGCGTAGGTGTTGAAGTCGCAATAGGCGCAGCGGTGAGTGCAGAAGGGAATGTGGAAATAGAGGGATAAGGGAGCAGGCGAGAATGACATGAGAAGCTTGGCGAGCTGCAATTGGTAAAGAGTAATTAGAGATTAGAGACTTGAGATTGGTTGGCCTGGCGAGGAAGGCCGATAAGGAGAGCGATGGGACCGGCGAGCATGAGCCACATGGCGGTCTGAAGGCCGTAGGATTGTGCGACGAGACCGATCCCAAGTGGGATAAGTTTACCAATAATTCCGCTCACGCTTCCGAGTGCCTGGGCTACGCCGGATTTTCCCTGCATGGACGAAAAAAGATGCGCCTTGAGGATGGCATACCAGCCTACCACGAAAAGGCCAATGAATGCAAGCAATGTCAATTTTAGCCATAGGAGGGGCGAGAGCAGAAAGAGGGGCAATAGAATACATTCAACGACGACGCTGACGCGCAGGTAATCCAATCCTTTTACGCGTTCGAGGAAGGGGATCAACAAAAAATCGCCAATCAGCCCAATGCCTGTGTACACGAACAGGACAAATACTGCATTGGCAGCGGAAAGATTCATCACGTCCACGAGGTAGAGTGCAAGGAAGCCGTGAAGAATATCGAGCATAAGGTCGGCGAATTCCAGCAGAATTAACCAGCGCAAAACTGCCTTATCCTTCAAGGCGCGAAAGGCGGTGCGCAAACTCATAAGAAACGCACCAGGAGACGGGATGTTAGGGGAATCTGTTCGGAGCCGCGGCAAACGCCGGAAAGCGGCAAGCAGGATCAAGGCTGAGAAAGCAGCGAGCAGCCAAAAGGCAGGTCTCCAGCCCCCACCCACGACGGCCAATCCACCGAGCAGAAGCGGACCGAACATGACACCAAGAGATCCGGCAAACGTCCAGCGGGCCATGTTCTGCTCGTGGCGCGCCGGATCGGAATCCATCAACGAGGCCTGTGAAAGACTGACAAACGCACCGGAAGCCGGGTTAAAGAGGATGAGCGAAAAGATCAGCAAATAGAAGGTCGTGGCTGTTGCGGTCAGAATAAGAGAAGCCGTGAAGAACATGCCGCCCAGAAGGATGATGGCGCGGCGCTTCCACAGATCGCCCAGGATAAAGATGAACGGCTCAATGATATTGGCCAGAAGTCCGGGCAGCGAAAGCGCAAGACCGATCTGAAAGTAATTCAGTCCAAGGTCATCGCGTATCAGCGGCCAGGCCGCTTCTCCCACACCGAAGACCAGTTCATCGAGAAATTCGATGATCAGGTAAATAATACTCATTCGGAGGTTGTTGTTCCCGTCGTTGGAAAAAGGCTATCCTGCAAATAAACAAATGTCATCATAATCATCTGAAAAGACATGACATTTTACGATAATAAAATGCTTATAAAAAGATTGACATCCTGACGGGACATAGTATAAATGCCCGGCTAGAGTCTATTCGAAGACTGTTTCACTCGTTACGCAAGGCAAACATCTTGCGGATCGTTTTGAAATAAAAAGATCGTGTTTTCGGATGGGTTCTTTCTATTTTTAACCCCTGGAGGTGTGAGTGAACGTGACTTTGAAACTTGGAGAGCACTTTATATTCGACCTCTCCAACTGCAACCATGAGATCCTCATGGATAGCGAGCGGGCCTACTCGCTGTTTGCGCAAGCCGTGCGCGAAAGCGGCTTGACGGTTGTGGACGAGGGCTTTTACAAGTTTAGCCCCCACGGCTTTACCTGTTTTTTGCTTCTCGCAGAGTCGCATGCAAGTTTGCATGCCTGGCCCGAATACGATTATTGCGCCATCGATCTCTTTACCTGCGCGATTGGCAAGGATATGATGCCGCTCATCCAGCGCATTAAGTGGGCGCTCGGCGCGGACAATTTTACGCTGCGCAAGATCGATCGGGATGCCGAAGTGGAACGGATCCCATTTGCGGTGCAGGGCTTATCCTAAAGGATTGCTTCGCGTATGAGCATCTGGTTCACCGAAGAGTTGCATCCCTATTACCGTAAGGGCGTG
Organism: Anaerolineales bacterium; assembly: GCA_035463255.1. GTDB lineage: Bacteria > Chloroflexota > Anaerolineae > Anaerolineales > Villigracilaceae > Defluviilinea. The sequence goes on from DATHTL010000089.1 coordinate 47,280, forward strand.
CGGATTAAGCGCGTCCTTGCGGATGAACAGACCCAGTACCAGCATTTACAGTTTGTCGAGACGGAGTTTTTCGGCAATGCCATGATCCTGGATGGCATCATTCAGCTGACCGAGCGCGACAACATGGGTTATCACGAAATGATCGTCCATGTGCCAATGCTGGCAGTCGGACAGCCGAAGCGCGTCCTCATCGTCGGCGGCGGGGACGGCGGATCACTGCAGCAGGTGTTGCGATATCCATCGGTGGAGGAGGCGGTGGTCTGCGAGCTGGATCAGCGCGTAGTCGATCTGTCGCGGGAATACCTCACCGCATCCTTCGGGGACCCGTGGGTAGATCGGCGCACCAGATTGCTTGTGCGAGATGCTTTTGGCTATCTCGAGGAGAATCCCGGTCAATTCGATGTGATCATCTCCGATACCACTGATCCCATCGGCATGGCGGAGCGGCTGTTCTCTGATGAGTTCTACAGGCTGATGGTGCGTGCACTGGTCCCGGGCGGTGCCGCGGCAACACAATGTGAACAGCCCTTTTTCGACACCGATTTGATCAAAGAAATTTACAAATCTGCGAAGGCATTAGCGCAGAACCCGGCATATTACTATGCCAACATTCCCACCTATCCCGGCGGTGGGATCGGTTTCATGTATGTTTCGGATCGGCCCTGGGAAAGCGGATTGAAGACTCCCTATCCGCCAGGAGTAAATAATTACATCAATCCCGGAGTTCACCAGGCGGCATTTGCCCTCCCGGAGTTTTTCCGAAGAGAATTGTATGGATAACGAAACAGGTCACGCTCATCATGTGACCTGTTTTATCAAGTGGGTAGTAACGACTTCAGTCCCCGATCTGCGAGCGATCAAAGTCACTACTACGTTGTTTTACGAAATCGCCCAATCAAC
>DATHTL010000090.1:0-3031 GCA_035463255.1 Anaerolineales bacterium
TCCTAGTAAAAGGGTATAGGCCATACCGTGCTTGCCGCTGGAACCCAATCCTTGAAATAACGACAGACTCTCATCAAAATACGCTGCAGCTTTCTCACGATCAGGTATATTAGTAAGTAGAAATATGCTTGCGTTGAGGGCGTTTCCGCGGATTATGGAGCGGTTCAACATTAATGGTTGATTGCCTTCTCCTGCTTTTTCGGCCGATAGTCCCTGTTCCAGCCACTTAATCCCTTCTAGTGTGAATCCACGAGTGTGCCAAAACTTTGGCAAAGCACCTGCCAGCCGCAACATAGACTCAATATCGCTCTCCAGACCCCACGCCAGCGCAGCACGAATGTTATCCAGCTCTGTTTCAAGCCGGTCTAGCCACATAATCATGTCAGACGAATGAAGATTTTCCTCTGCTTGTTCTGCCATGTCCACGAAATAAGTGAGATGGCGGTCGCGTAGTATCTCTCTTTCACCCGACGAGCGTAATTTTTCCTCTGCATACTGCCGAATCGTCTCAAGCATGTTATAGCGCGGTCTCTGTCCTTGCGTTCTTTCTACAACGATCAGGGATTTATTAAGCAGTTGTGTTAACAAATCCAGGATTTGATCTGTCTCAATACCGTGGCCAACACATACCCGCTCCGTGGACTCAAGGGACCAGCCGCCCGCAAATACAGAAAGCCGGTGGAACAAACGTCGTTCGTGCGCGGAGAGGAGATCATAACTCCACTGAATCATGGCCCGAAGCGTCTGATGGCGCGGCAGGTCGGAATGCAACCCGCCTGTCAGGAGATTAAAGCGATCGTCAAGACGGTTCAAGATCTGCTGGCAGGACAAAATGTTCGTACGCGCTGCAGCCAATTCAATTGCCAGAGGGATGCCGTCCAACCGTCTGCAGATCTGGGAAATTGTGAAACCATTGTGAGAGTCAATCCTGAAGCCAGGCAAGGCAACCGCGGCGCGTTCCACGAATAGCCTTACTGCCTCCATTGCGGAGAGCTGATCGATTGTGCTGATACTATCAACACTCGGAAACTCAAGTGACGGCACACGATAAGGAAGCTCGCCTGAAACCCGCAAGGCTTCACGGCTGGTCGCAAGAAGATACAGATGTTCACATGAGGTTAACAACGAGTGCACCAATTGGGCGCAGGATTTGGTCAAGTGCTCACAGTTATCGAAAATAACCAGCGCCGTGCGAGAGCGGAAATAGTTGATCAACAGATCAGCAACGGGTATTTCTCGGGCCTCACGCAACCCAAGCAGATTCGCCAATGTGTTTGGAACCAGTGCTGGATCGCTCAGCGGGGCCAGATCCAGAAACCATACGCCATCTGGGAACAAATCCAATACTTCAGAAACCACCTGAATGGCTAAACGTGTCTTGCCCACTCCGCCCGAGCCGGTTAAAGTTATCAACCGGGACTTGGAAAACAGTCCTGCTACTTCTATGAGTTCCTTCTCCCGTCCAATGAAGCTGGTGAGAGGGATGGGAATGTTTATCTTAGGGTTTCGCTTGAATGCCAGTGCACGCATCTCCTCGGAAGGCTCAAGATCCAGCTGGCGCAATGCCTGTTTGCATCTTTCAAACGTCGAAGTGACTTTGGCATGATCCCCCAGCGCCTCATAGGCGACCATCAAAGCCCGAAATGCCGTTTCAGGCGCCTGCGCCGATGAAATCCAGCGTTCCGCCCAATCAAGAGCATCGTTCCAGCGCTGTTCCTTCTCAAGCATTTCAAGCAGGCATGCTACCTTTTGCTCAAAGAGTACCTGCAAATGCTCCCTTTCCACGACAACCCAGTCTTCATAGAAGCCCGGTAGAAATTCACCTTCATAACAGGAAAGCCCGATGATCATCTCATCTGCTGAAGTCGAATCACCCACATTGTTGAGCGCGGCAACGTCCAGCCAATACGCAGAAGATGGATTGAATCCAATCGTCAGGTTATCCACAATCAAATATTCGACGTTTGATGGATGGGGGAGCAGTTTGCGAATGCGCCAGAGCTCATTGCGAAGATACGTGCGTGCCTTTTGTTCGCTCTCATCCGGCCAGAGCATTCCCGCCAATTTTTCACGCCGGTGAAGTGTTCCAGCCGTCAGGATGAGATACGCAAACAGGGATTGTGCCGCGCGAGAGGAGAGAATAACGGGTTTTCCGTCAAACTGGATGTCAAATTTACCGATAAGTCTTACTTGGAGCATCCCTCTCACTTGATTTCGCACAGTATAGCATTTAAGAAGGAAAATTCAAGACCGTATCGAAACATTCATCACGGTCATTCCACTAGATCGACAGCCCTGTTGAGGAAGATCCACAACCGCGTCACGCCGACCCTGACCACAGCGCTGCATGCGGTGCTCACGCCCCGACGGCGTTTCGCGCCATCTGGTTGCCCGTGTTATGTCTTGACCCTTTCTTGCGTGCATCATGTCTGATAACTCGTTGTAAGCCTACCGGTTTGCCTCTCATGCTACACTACCGCAGGTGCAGGTAAGAGGGAGAGATCAGCCCGGGAATGCCCCGGCTGAAGAGCGTTTCGATATTCACCTGGAAGTCAGATGAGAAGCAAAGAGAAAACTAAGGGACCAGGAAGAGATCCGTAAGCCAGCAGCACAGGATAAGCACAGCCCTAGCACGGGATGAGCACAGCATGCGGTATTAAGTTACAGAGTGCCGCATAAAGCGGTAGGAAGAAACCAGGAGAAAGCTATGCGAAGGAAAAGGAGAAAAGTACCAAAGATCCTGCTTCATCCGATGTTCCAATGGATCCGGGGCAAGATGGGCAAGATCGTCTATCGCCTTTCGCACAACGGCGAGGTGTCGGCGTACCCAACCCCCGATATGTCGAAGGTGATCTGGAGCCCGGCGCAGGAGACGCAGCGCCAGAACTTTGCAAAAGCCTCGGCGTATGGGAAGCTGGCGATCCGGTATCCTGACCTCCGCCAGTACTATGTGCAGATGGCGAAGCAGCGGAAGAAGAACCAGCGGCGTCCGTTCGATATGGCAGTCTCGGATTATTGTCAAGGCAATGAC
>DATHTL010000091.1:0-15339 GCA_035463255.1 Anaerolineales bacterium
TATTACACAAACTTCAGCGGATCCTCCGGGCGCGGACCTCAGCCCCTGGTTGTTTCGTATGGCAGCTCCCCGGCTGCGGAAGTGATCTTCGCCGAGAATCGGCCGGATGACGCACCCACCGCTTCCATCATCGGACCCGACACCTGCTTCCGCCAGATCGAGTTTGTCGGGATCCTCAAAGGGACGCAGAACCGCGCTCTTGCCGAAAAATTCGTGGATTTTATGCTCAGCACGGAATTCCAGGAGGATGTGCCTCTCCAGATGTTTGTCTATCCGGTGAACCCCAACGCTACATTACCGGAAGAGTTCACACAGTATGCACAGGCTCCCGAGCAGACGGCGACACTCTCACCAGAAGAAATCGCTGCCAACCGCGAAGCCTGGATCCAGGCCTGGACGGATGTCGTATTGGAATAACATGAGTCAAACCATTAGCCACAGAGACACAGAGACACGGAGAAATTTGTTTTTCTCTGTGTCTCCGTGGTTCACTCGTGTTCTGCTCTGGTTACTTCCTCTCTCATTTCTTCTCATTGCATTCTTCTATCCTCTTTCCCGCATTTTAGCGCTGACCTTCGACTATCGAGCCCTCACGTCTGAAAACCTACTTAGAACTTCTGGCGTTTTGCTTTTTACGTTTTACCAAGCGGCCCTCTCTACCCTCCTCACGCTGCTCCTCGGTCTGCCTTCCGCATATCTTTTCGCACGCTATGACTTTCCTGGCAAATCTCTTCTGCGAGCTCTGACAGCCATTCCCTTCATGCTCCCAACCGTGGTCGTCGCCGCGGGATTCAGCGCACTCCTTGGCCCACGTGGCGTGATTCCGAACCTCTTTCCTCTTTCCACTTTCCAATTTGTTGGAACCCTCACGGCAATCCTGATCGCCCACGTCTTTTACAATACAACCATCATCATCCGTGTGGTTGGCAATGCCCTTTCCAGCCTGGATCCGAGACTTGAAGGTGCAGCGCGTTCACTGGGGGCTGATTCATTCCATGTCTGGAAAGATGTTATTCTGCCGATCCTTCATCCAGCCATTTTTGCCGCGTCGCTGCTGGTATTTCTTTTTGACTTCACCAGCTTCGGCGTCATTCTCCTGCTCGGCGGACCGCAGTTCGCAACCTTAGAAGTGGAAATCTATTTGCGAGTTCTCAGGCTTCCTAATCTGCCCCTGGCTGCGCTGCTTTCCATCATTCAGCTGGTCTGCACGTTACTGGTTTCGCTGCTTTACACCCGCGTTGCCACCCGTTCAGTTATTCAGAGCGCACCTCGCGCGGCCGACGCGAATATCCGAAAACCGAAGTCATTCCGAGAAAAGATGTTCATCACATTCTCCGTCTTTCTTCTCACGTCTTTCTTCTTGCTACCCCTCGCTGCTCTGCCTTTCCGTTCCCTCTTCCGGCTGGAAGCGGATCGCGGTCAGCGCGGGGAGGTTCAATATGGGTTCACGACTGACTACTACAGTGAGCTCTTTATCAATCGACGCGGCTCTGTATTTTATGTTCCGCCGGTTCAGGCTGCCGCCAACTCGCTGGGCTACGCCGGAGCAACCGTGGTGATCTCTCTTTTGCTGGGGTTTCCGGCCGCCTTTGCGCTGGCAAGACCGACTCGTCTTGAAAAAATTCTGGATCCCCTCCTCATTCTTCCGTTGGGCTCGTCGGCCGTGATGCTCGGGCTTGGCTTTATACTTTCCTTTGGTAGATTGCTCACTTCCCCCTGGCTGGTCCCGTTTGCGCATACACTTGTCGCCTTGCCGTTTGTCATCCGCGCCTTGCAGCCGGCGATCGCATCTATTCCCGACCGGTTGCGTCAGGCGGCTGCCTCGCTCGGTGCATCGCCGTGGGAAGTGTGGAAAAATATTGATATCCCCATCATTCGCCGGGCTACACTGGCTGCCGCGATATTTGCCTTTACCGTCTCGCTGGGCGAATTCGGCGCGACGTTGCTTATCTCGCGTCCTGAATATCCGACGATCCCGGTTGCCATCGAACGGTTCCTTTCGCAGCCAGGCGGTCTGAATTATGGTCAGGCTATGGCCATGGCAACCATCCTGATGTTACTGACCCTGGTAAGTATCCTGCTCATTGAAAAATTTCGCGTCCCTGGCTCGGGAGAGTTCTAATGCTCGAAGTCAATCACATTTTCAAGACCTACGAAGGCAAGCCGCTCCTCAAAGACATTTCCTTCAAAGTGGATACCGGCGAAACGGTCTGCCTGCTGGGTGCGTCGGGAAGCGGAAAGTCCACTCTGCTGCGGATCATTGCCGGGCTGGAGGAACCGGAGTCTGGCTTTATTGCGTTCGATGGGCAGAACCTGAGTTCGACGCCTGCTCATCTGCGGGACTTTGGGTTTGTCTTTCAAGACTATGCACTCTTCCCTCACCTCAAGGTGGACGAGAATGTTGCTTTCGGATTGAAAATGAGACGCCTGCCGCAGAACGAAATCCAAGAGCGTGTAGCCAACTCGCTGGAGTTGGTGAACCTCAGCGGATTTGAAAACAGACGAGTAACAGACCTTTCTGGTGGAGAGCAGCAACGCGTCGCCCTTGCGCGTGCTCTGGCAACCCGTCCGCGCTTATTGATGTTCGATGAGCCGCTCGGCGCATTGGATCGGACACTGCGGGAGGATCTGCTCCATGAATTGCGTATGATTCTGCATCGCACAGAAATCCCGGCGATTTACGTCACGCATGATCAGGAGGAAGCCTTTGCCATTGCAGACCGGATTCTGGTCCTGCATGATGGGCACATCGTGCGTGAAGGAACTCCTACGGGTGTCTGGGCAAAACCGGGGTCGGCGTTTGTGGCAGGGTTCCTCGGGTTGGGAAATATTTTTCAGGGGGAAGTAAAACGAAAAGGGGAAGATGGAACGTGGAACGTAGAAAGTCGCCTGGGAATGTTTACAGTCGGTTGTGAACACTCTCATCAAAAGGGAGACGAAGTTCATTTGTTGGCGCGTCCGCTATCGGCGGAGTCTGGAATGAATACTGTTGGGGGAATGGTCACCGATGTGATCTTCCAGCAGGATCGCTTCAAGGTGACATTGGATAATGGCATCTACATCTATTTGCAGAGTCCGCCAAATGTGGGGGAGAGGCTCAACGTGCCGGTTAAGGTAGAATGTCTCGCATGAAGATCCAGGTACAGAAAAAAAATCCCGCCGGTGAAGTGACTTATGAATATGAAGGTTTCCTCTTGGGCCGTGATGAAACCTCCATCACGCTCGAGGCCCTGTTCGACCGCGCCGATATGCCATTCATGGACGTGGTCTTCAAAACAGGCGATCGCTTTATCGAGTACTATTACACAGACCGCTGGTACAACATTTTTGTCATACACGACCGTGATGATGAGAAGGTGAAGGGCTGGTACTGCAATATTGGCATGCCCGCTGTGATCGAAGATGGCGTTGTCTCCTATGTTGACCTGGCACTCGATCTGTGGGTTTCCGCCGACGGCGCTCAAACAGTCTTAGATGAAGATGAATTTGTACAATTGGGATTAGATGAAGAGTTAAGGTCCGGCGCCTTAAGAGGGCTGGACGAATTGAAGCAGCTCTTCTTAAAAGACAAACCTCCGGCTTGAACCGGAGGTTTATGAAATTGCTGTATGCACACTAGAATTGCAGACTCTGAATGATGTAATCACCATACTGCCAGAGAAGTCCCAGCCCAATGCAGCAACAACATAGTACGGCAACTGCCACTGCGGCGATAATGAGCGTGGTGTTAGATTTCCTGGGCTCCTCCGGGGCGGGGGTGATCGGCGGTGTTTCCATGTGTTCCTCCAAACAATGACAGAATAACGTGCAACGATGATTGGATTATATCAGGTAGCATGGCGGCTGGCCCGCCTGTATAACCAGTAGATGAGGAATGCTGCAAACACAATCAGCAGTGTGCCAACGAGCACGGGTAGCACAATGGCAAGGAAGGACAAAACTGTAGAGATAATATCCTCTGCGATCGAAACCGGGATATTCCCCGCGCCGCCGGTTGTGGCTGTGACCATCGGGCGCACGGCCCCGGCTTTAGCCACGTGCACCGTCCCCGCGACGAGTAAACCGGCTGCCAGTGCGAGCACAGGGCTGATATCTGTCACCACATTGGCGCTGGCAGCAAAAGCAATGGCTCCCGCTGCCGGGCGAATGAGGGTCTGGATCAAGTCGTTGATATGATTGACCGCCGGGAGCTTGTCTGCCAGCATTTCAATGATCACCAGCACGCATAACATCAGGATGATCCACGGGTTGGCGAGAGTGTCCCAGGGTTGGCTAAGATTGATCAGGTTCGTGTAACGCGCCAGCAGCCCAACGAGCAGCAGCGGAATGTACGCATTCAGTCCCGCGGACGCCGAGAGACCGAATGCAGTAAATATGCCAGTAAGTAAATCCATAGTTCCTCCAAATTTTCGCGCTGAGTGCTCCGCAATCGAAGCGCGAATTACCAAGAAATCATCAGCCTAAGGGAAAGCCTCCCCAGGTTCCAGTAAGTTGGAAACGTAGTAGATCAATGACAGAGATGAGTAAGAAGGCAAGCGTTGTCCCTGCCAGGACGGGCATCCACATCTCTTTTAACGAAGTGAACTCGTTTTCCTGACGCATCATGAGAAGCCAGACCATGCTGAAAACCATGATCAACAAGGCGAGCACACCCAGCACACTTAATATGGCTGCGGGATAAAGAATCAGGGGGCTTTCCGTGAGGACTGCAAAATTCACCAAAAGAACAATGCCAATCAGCATGGCAAGTTTTTTCCAGTCCAAAGCGCGGCCGGGGTCTGCATCCTTCCACGCGCTTTGATTGAACGCCGGATACAGGACAGAAGCCAGCGCGATGCCCATCCCGCTGCCGGTGAAGAGACGCAGCGTGTTGTTTGGAACGTAAAGGTTGGGGATGCTATCGAGAGCGCCGCCGGCTGTCTCTTTCATCAGGTAAAGATAGGAATTGCTCCCGTCAATGCCAAAGGCGATCAGAAAGAACAAAAGGGGCGCACCAAGTTTCCAGCCGGGCATCCCGCTCTTTTTGGGACTGACGATGCTGAAAAAGAGCAGCGAAATACCTGCCGCATAGAATTCGCCCGTACAGCGGGCACAGAGAGGTAACTGGCGCTCTCCTACATGAAAAGAGCGCTCATCAATGCGGTGGCAGATCGCGTAACCAACCGCGTCAGCCTTACCAAGCAATCCCGGCGGAGAAAAGCTGAACCAGATCGCAAAGACCAGAATCGCCGCCAGCGGAACGAACAGGCGAGTCAGATTTGTAATACGTTGTTGTGTGGACACGTTTTCCATTGCGTTCATTATATGGGTATATACGATGGAGTGCAAGAAAACGTGTGGGATTAAGGTATGATTGATTTTGCTAGGAGTTTGCAAAGGTCTAGCAAACATAACCTTTGCAAGGCTTGTATAAATCATTTTCTGGGAGAAAGATGATGAGACGAATTGGAATTCTGACGGGTGGGGGCGATGCCCCCGGGCTCAATGCAGTCATCCGTGCCGTAGTGAAGACGGCAATCTATGAATATGGATGTGAAGTGATCGGCATTCGGGATGGGTATGATGGATTTTTAGACGATCAGGGCGTTGTACCGCTCGGCATCGAGCAGGTGCGCGGCTTGCTGCCGCGCGGTGGCACGATCCTGGGCGCGGCCAATCGCGGCAATCCGTATGCCCGCAAGGTGATACGTGACGGCAAGGAAGTCACCATCGACGTGTCCGATGACATCGTCAAAGGGATCGAGCGTCTCAACATGGATGCGCTGCTTGTGCTCGGCGGAGATGGCACGCTTCACATTGCGCATGAGCTCTTCCAAAAAGGCGCGCCGATCATCGGCGTCCCCAAGACTATTGATAATGACATCGGCGGCACCGAAGCGACCTTTGGTTTTGACACCGCTGTCACGACGGCCACAGATGCCATTGATAAACTGCATACCACTGCAGAGGCGCACCACCGGGTCATGGTCCTGGAATTGATGGGCCGCAACGCAGGCTTTATCGCTTTGCGGGCCGGTATCTCCGGTGGGTCTGATGTGATCTTGATCCCTGAGATCCCATTCAAATTCGAGGCAGTGGCTGCCAAGGTCCGGCAGCGCGTCGAGCGCGGCATGTTGTTCAGCATCATTGCAGTATCGGAGGGTGCGAAGCCCCTTGAAGGCAGTCAGGTCTTTTCACGGGCCGGAGATGAAATTTATACACCTCGACTGGGTGGAATTGGCGAGGTGGTAGGGGAATATATCGAACAGCAGGGTTTTGAAACCCGCGTGACCGTTCTGGGCCATTTACAACGCGGCGGTTCGCCCACCCCATTCGACCGCTGGTTGGCAACCTGCTACGGCGCCGAAGCGGTTCGCCTGGCGGCCGAAGGGAAGTTCGACCGCATGGTTTCCCTGCAGGGCGGCAGTATCGTGGATGTCTCGCTGGCGGAGGCAATTGCCATGCCCAAGCGCGTCGACCCCAAGCACGACTCCGTGATCACCGCCCGCGGGATGGGAATTTCGTTTGGTGATGAATAATCCCCACGGGATTTAATCCACGATGCCGTCCTTTCGGACGGCACCAGTGGGGCGCTGTGGCTTCCTTCTTACTTGAGGAGGGATGCCACAGCGCTGGGTTTATTGCTACTATCCATTTGAGACATCACCTCCTCCTTTCTATAGGATGGCGGTTCAATTTGTTTGCCCCCGGCCCCTAATAATGCCAGAAGTATGTCATATTTCATTTCGGATGTCAATGGGGGAAATTCGACTCTTATAAAACTGTAATCCAGCCCGCAGGTGGACAAAATGTGATACCTTTTGAGAGACTCCGCAAGCCGAACAGGACTAAGCTTTGCAAAATTACATGGAGGCCTCGCGAAACTGGCTGCACTATAACTCAATTTTCATAGTCAAGCCTCTGCCAGGTTAGTCCACATCATTCTCAAGGAGGTTCGCGTGAAAACCAACCCAAACCGCTTCTGGATCATCGTAATACTGCTAGGGTGGGCATTTGATTTGCTCTTCTGGCAGAAATCCCCAGGGATCAACTTTGCAATTTTTGTCTTCCTCTGTCTGGCAACAGGAATCCTGCTTCTCAAGATGGACGAGCACCGCCTCTCGCGCAGCGCAGGCCTGCTCCTGTTGCCCATCGCCTTTCTCGCCGCGATGACTGTTTTCCGCCTTGAGCCGATGACGGTGTTCTTTTCCATCGTGATGGTGCTCTTCCTGATGGGAATCTTTGCGCTGACCTACCGCAGCGGGGAATGGTTTCGCTACACTCTGGTGGATTATGTCTTCGGCTATTTGCACCTCTTCGGCAGCATGATCGCGCGCCCGCTGGGGCTTGTCTCCCAAAACCGCCGTCTCTCTGCAGGACAGGCATCTCCAGGAGAGAAGCGCAGCAGTCGGGTCTGGCCTTTCGTACGGGGTATCGTCATCGCCTTGCCGGTGGTAGCTATCTTTGCCTCCCTTCTGTCATCGGCAGATCCCATCTTTGCCGAGCGGTTTGAAGATTTTATTGACTTATTCAAGATTGATAACCTCCCAGAGTACATATTCAGGCTTGTATATATCCTGGTCTTCGCCTACGCTCTCGCCGGGGCGTTTCTTCACGCCGCCGAGAAGTCAGATGAAAAGGTGGAGGAGAAAACCTGGATCCCGACATTCTTTGGATTCACCGAAGCGACTATTGTGCTTGGCAGCGTGGTGATCCTGTTTGTCGCGTTCGTGGTTGTTCAATTCCAATATTTCTTTGGCGGGCAGGTGAATATCAGTATTGAGGGCTATACCTATTCCGAATACGCCCGCAAAGGGTTCGGCGAGCTTGTGACGGTGGCATTTTTCAGCCTTCTATTACTGCTCGGACTGGGCGCGATCACGCGCCGCGAAACGGAAACGCAGCGACGCACCTTCTCCATGCTGGGCATCGGCCTGGTTGGATTGGTCATCGTGATGCTGATCGCAGCCTTCCAACGTCTTGTGCTTTATGAAGCGGCTTATGGGTTCTCACGCCTGCGTACGTACACCCATGTCTTCATGATCTGGCTGGCATTGCTGCTTGTCGCTGTGGTGGTCCTCGAAGTGTTGCGCCGTGAGCGTGCGATTGGGCTGGCCATGCTCCTGGCTGCTCTGGGATTTGTTGTTTGCCTTAACATTTTGAATGTCGATGCATTTATCGTGAGACAGAATATCCAACGCGAGATCCGCAGTGCAACCGACAAGCAATTTGTCCAGGGTCGCGCCGACCTGGACGTCCAATACTTTCTGGATCTATCCGACGATGCCATCCCTCCACTGGTGAATGCCTATTACTCCAAATCCCTGCCTGCTCCTGTAAAGGAAAAAGTGGCTGCGGCGCTGACCTGCAAGCAATACGAGCGGGAACAGGATGAAGATCCCGTTTCATGGCAGGGCTTCCACTTTTCCCGCTGGAATGCGGATATTGCCTTTAAGCAGGTGAGTCAGGAACTGCAACAGTATCAAATTATTGATAAAGATTGGCCGGCCGTGGTGGAGACGCCGAGTGGCGAGGAATTTCCCTGCGTTCAATATTATTACGATTAAAACCATCAGTGCTAAACAAAAAGGCGCCTGGTATTCAGGTGCCTTTTCATTCCAGGCTCCACATGTAGGTCAGGCTAAAAGCCTGACAAAATCAAGATGATAGAAAGTCCCCCGGGACGCTTTGCGAACCCCGCGCAAGAAGATTGTACCGAAAGCCTTTGAAATCGCATGTTAGGGTTTGGATAAGGTCAGGCTGTTGCCAGTGCATTCGTCAGAAATGTAGTGATCTCCACTTCATCGGACATACAACTGGAGCAACGAGAATGTGCAGTGCTTAAAACAAAAAACCTGCCAGAGGCATGTCTCTTCTTACAGTGTCCCAGCGGAGATTCGATTATCATCCTCTCCATGGGGACGCTGGTCGTAAAAACAAAAAAACATGCTGCTAAGCATGTCTCTTCGTAAGTGCCCCTTCGCGGATCTGTTACGAACCACCTTCCCCGTTTCCAGGAGTGGATAATCCTTCGACAAGAGATCGAAGATAAACAAAGGGCGAGTTCAATTCGTAGTCAATGATCTCGCCGACGTCGTCAACTATAATTCGCTAAGCCAAAATCTGCAATGGAATCGTTAATTGACTGCTAATTGCCATTTGATCGTTGCGATGAACCCCTGCCCCCAGGGTTCAATGAAAGGTGATCCGCGGACTAATTATTTTAGCGATCCCGACGGGATTAGGGTTCGCGACGCGAAACTCTCAGATGCCTGCTAACCTGAACGGAGCCAAGCACTATCACATGGTTCGGATCCGTGAGGTCCCGAGCTCAAATCTCGGCACCCCGACTACAGTCCACATGGCTAGCCCAAAAGGTTAGCCGTGTGGACTTAAATAGGTCATGAATCAGGGGGCATGAAACTGTGGATCTCAAGGCTCTAATCCGTGAAGTTCTAAGTTCAGCTCTCCTCTAAGATCATAGATTTCACGGCTTGCCTATGAAACTCGCCATGAGGTCCGCGGTGGGCCAAGGAGGAAACAGGTGCCATATTGTAGTCCTCATGGTTTTCTTCCGATCAGTCACCGCAAACTGAGTATTTTGAATTACCCTAATGAGAGACAGATCGTGCGCACAATTTATCGACGCAGAAAACTTCCAATTACTATTTCTAGTTCGCGAGTGTCATGAGCCAGATGCAACGGCCGTCTCGAACTCGCGCCACAAACTCCACAGGCGGAAAGCGAAGATCAGCTCTATGAGCCCTGCAATGATGGCATAACCACCAATCAGCCAGACCAAGCTCACTGTACCCTCAGCCGGAAAAACAAACAGCAAGGTGCCAAGGAGGACCGAAAGCAGGCCGCTGATGATCATTGTCCATTCCCCCGGGAAAACTTGCCGGAACTCGCTTGCGGCCACGATCTCAAGAATACCGGTAGTGACCGTCCTGACTGCAATGAAATACAGCTCTGGCCCGCCAACCCTCTGCGAGAACTTACCGTTGAAAAGATAGAGAAGCATCTGCTGTGCAATCACCTTTGGAGAATATACAACCTTGCTTCTTCATTATGTTCATTGTGTGTTCATCGCGCCTGGGCATATCTTTTCTCGATACCTTCTTGTGTTGATCTAGCCTCGTGCCAACGCAGGTAAGTTTTGGTCATCTCTTCTGTGATGGCGGGGACAAGTGCAAGCGCGCTCACGGCGATCCATTCGTTCAGGCTCAGGAAGTGTGTGTTGAAGACCGGCTGAAGGAACGGCACGTTTATGACGAGCAACAGCAGGATAATGGATGCCCCGACCGCCAGTTGCATATAGCGGTTGGAGAAGATCCCAATGCTGAATAACGAGGCCTTTTCGGAACGGACGGTATAGGCACGGAACAGCTGCGTCAGGGAAAGGGTCGCGAACGCCATCGTTTGGGAGGTGAGCACATCCACGCCGGTCCAGTCATATTGGAAGAGATACAGGAAGGCATTGCTTCCCTCCGGGATCGCTTCACCCAGATGCCAGTACAACCCCAGCAGAAACGCAGCGAGCACGGCAGCCGTCTGCACAACGGTTTGGGCGGCAATGCCTAGACGCATCGTGCCATTGATGATCGGCTCGGATTTTTTACGCGGCTGCTGCTCCATCACGTCCGGGTCGCCTTTTTCCCGGGCTAATGCCAGAGCCGGCGCGCCGTCCGTGATCAGGTTCAACCATAGGATCTGGATGACCGTAAGAGGTATAGGCAGGCCGGCAAGGGTCGAGAGAAAGATGATCCCGATCTCCGCCAGGTTGGAGGAAATCAGGAAAAACACAAACTTGCGAATATTGCTGTAAATGATGCGCCCCTGCTCCACCGCGGAGACGATGGTAGCATAGTTGTCGTCAGTCAGGACCATGTCAGCAGTCTCCTTCGCAACATCCGTTCCGGAGATGCCCATCGCAATCCCAATGTCTGCCTGTTTGATCGCGGGCGCATCGTTCACGCCATCGCCGGTCATCGCGACCACTTCTCCATTGCCTTGCAATGCCTGGACAATCCGCACCTTGTGCTCTGGAGCCACGCGCGCAAACACAGCGGTCTGTTTGACTTCTTCCTTTAATGTGGCATCATCCAACCGGCTGAGTTCAGTCCCGCTCATGACCTTGTGCTGGTCTGAAAGTAAACCAATGGATCGGGCAATGGCGCTGGCGGTATTGGGGAAATCGCCCGTGATCATGATCGTGCGGATGCCTGCCCTGTTTGCCCTCGCCAAAGCCGGAGCGACTGCCGGCCGCGGCGGGTCGATCATGCCGACCAAACCAGTGAAGATGAGATCTTTCTCCAGGGTTTGAACATCGTTCACATCTGGCAGTTCCGGCGATAACCGATAGGCATGACCCAGCACCCGTAATGCGTGATGCGTCATGGCTTCGTTCGCTGTCAGAATCTGTTGGCGGCCCTGTGGATGGAGTGGCGCAACCGTGCCATCCATCTGCTGATAATACTGGCAGAGATTCAGCACCACATCCGGCGCACCCTTGACCAGCACGGCATATGCACTCTTGTGATCACCGTTGAAGGGTGAGGGGTCCTCATGACGTGGATCTGCCAGCTCATGAATAGTCAGCATCCGTTTTCGGTCAGCATCGAACGGGACTTCTTGTACGCGCGGATAAGCGAGTATTTGTCCGAGTGGATCGATTCCTGCTTTGATGGACGCAGCGAGTAAGGCTGTTTCTGTCGGATCGCCGCTCAACCGAAATGGTTCCTTATCATCCGCTATGGGCTGTTCCACTTCGCCATCGTTGTTCAGCCCTGCAACCCATAAAGTCCTGAGAACCCCGGGGTATACCTTTAAGTCCACCCTTTCACCCTGAAACTCATAGCCATCCTTCTCAATCTTGAAATCATATCCATCCACCCAGACCTGCGTTGCGGTCATCTGGTTCTGGGTCAGGGTACCCGTCTTGTCTGTGCAGATCACGGTGGCTGAGCCGAGGGTTTCTACAGAAGCCAAGCGGCGGATTAGGGCGTGACGGTTGGCCATTTCACGCATACCCAATGCAAGACTTAGAGTCACGACCGTAGGTAAGCCTTCCGGGACGGCGGCGATGGATAGACCAACCGCGATCTTGAACATTTCCAAAGGATCATTTCCGCGCAGCCAACCCACCAGGAAGACAACTGCACAAATGGCGATGGCAGCCATCCCTAACGTCTTGCCCAGTTCATCCAACTGGCGCTGCAAAGGAGTCTTTTCTTCCTCCACCGCTTGCAGCATGTGCGCGATCTTCCCGATCTGGGTTTGCATGCCGGTGCTCACAATGATTCCTTTGCCGCGCCCATACGCGACGATCGTCCCCATAAAGGCAGAATTTCTCCGATCCCCGAGAGGTACATCCTGCCGCAACCGGACCGAGCTGTCTTTCTGCGCGGGGAGCGATTCACCGGTCAATGCCGATTCATCGATACGCAGGTTGATCGTCTGAAACAAGCGAAGATCGGCAGGGACGTAATATCCAGTCTCCAGCAGAACTAGATCGCCGGGCACCAATTGATTGGCTGGGACGGTCTGACGAGAGCCATCCCGAATCGCCTGTGCCTCGGGTGCGGCCATCTTCTTGAGCGCCGATAATGCCTGCTCCGCGCGCCGCTCCTGTATCACGCCCAGGATGGTGTTCAACACCACGATTGCGAGGATTACACCTGCCTCAAGGTAGTCACTTAATACGGCCGAAATCGCCGAGGCAATGATCAATAGATACACCACAAAACTGTTGAGTTGCTCCCAGATCATTTGCCAGAGGGTTACAGGCTTTGCCTCTTCTAGTTGATTTGGTCCAGCAGATTGAAGTCGCCGTTCCGCTTCGTGACTGGAGAGCCCCTGGT
Source organism: Anaerolineales bacterium (assembly GCA_035463255.1). Classification (GTDB taxonomy): domain Bacteria; phylum Chloroflexota; class Anaerolineae; order Anaerolineales; family Villigracilaceae; genus Defluviilinea. The sequence goes on from DATHTL010000091.1 coordinate 12,843, forward strand.
CGATTGACGCCTCCAGTGTCCTCAACAATTCTTCACGTTCAAGGGCATGCCACTGACGATTTTCATTCTTCCTCTTGGCTAGATTCATTTTCTAAACCTCTTAATCTATTTCCATCAATTCTTATTAATCAATCATGATCAACGATCTTTGAAAGAGTTTCAATTCGTGATTGATCTGTTCGTCATTAATTGGATCAAGGATTTGTTCCGGCAGATCATGATGGTTCTGCTGGAGGACAGGATACCTGTCTGATTCAGCCAGAGGCCCCGGAGGCTTGTTTCTTTGTGAAGAGACGTAGAAAGGCTGTTGCCGACTGACTCTTTTGCGGCCAGCGTGCCATTTCATTTTTCATGGTCTCATAACCGATCTTGAACAGATCACGATGGGTCTTGAAATCCCAGAGGGGAACAGCAGGGATGCTTCGTAAGGAAACATATTGCACTGAGATACCGCGCGCCGATGCCAATTCCATTTCCAGGCCAAGCTGCCGCTGTGTGACTGCCGCAGCGAGTTTTGTCAGAAGTGGATCGATCGTTTTATTCATATCTGCATATGCATCGCTATCATGCAAATCCAGAGCGATGATCTCTGTTGCTCCCAGCCGGATGGCGGGTTCAATCGGCAGATTGCTTAGTGCGCCTCCATCTACGATAAATTGACTGTCTTTTTCGATAGGCGCAAACCAGGGAGGGATCGCGATGGAGGCCAACACGCCTTCCATCACAGAGTGATCTGGATCCAAACCGTAGATGATAGTCCCACCAGTGTGAAGGTCTGCTGCCACCGTCGCCAGGCGGACGTTCTTGATTTGGCCGAAGCGCAGGTCGGGCAGAATGCCTTCCGCGATCAGGAAATCCCTAGCGTCGCGACTGCCGCGATGATTTTGGCTCCTCGAGACAGCGTTCCAGGCAAACTGGAGAAGTCGAGGATCCAGCAATCTGGAATCTTGCATCCGCTGATACACGTGTTCTAGTGCTTCGATCCCGGCCAGGTCCACTCCCCAGAGCGCCAACCCGGTCGCGTTGATTGCTCCGATCGATGTTCCCACCAGGAGATTTGGCTTCAGGCCCGCTTCGAACAGAGCCCGCAAAGCTCCCACTTGCATTGCGCCACGGGCACCGCCGCCTCCCAGAACAAACGCTAGACTTTTTTTCATCGTTCACCTCATTCATCGTTTTCTGGTACTACTACAACATTCGTTGCAGCCTTCTCGCACAGGTTCGTTGCCGTCCTCTTTATCTCTTTCGTACGGATTGGGAAGCCCGGCTTGTTTCGCCTTTGATCGGCGGAAGCCGGGCTCCTTCCTATTGTGAGCTCACCTTTTCCCTGCTTGAAACGTTCTGGTTACTCCAGATGAGTTGCGTAGTTCGCCTTAGAAATTGCGCTGCGCCTAAAGGCTCAAGAGCAGGAGAAGTTGGGAACATCTCTATCACTTCCAACTTGTGACTGTGCATAGCATATCAATGAGCGAGATGGCTGTCATGAATCCAAAGTGCTATAAAAGTGCTAATTGAGGGAACGGGGTTCTCGTGATGTTAAGACTACAACTCTCTTGCCAGCAGCGAGAGAGTTGTTAAGTCGGTCTGTGAAGTCCAGAGTTGAACTCAGGGGTGTCATTAATCGTTCGCACCGCCTCCTAGGGTGTGCTTTCCGATTTTGTCTTATGAATAGTGCCCTCGGCATAATCAGGCGGAATGTAAACGGTGTAGAGCTTCAGTGCCTCTGTCACTGAGATATTGATAATGTTGTACTCTGTCCCAGCCGGGATGACGAGTCCCGACCCGGGCTTGAGCTCGTAGACAAGTCCGTCGACGACCGCCCTGCCATTGCCATGTTGAACACCGATAAACTGGTCGGTATCCAAATAGGTTTCCAGTCCGATGTCCTCGCCGGGCTCCAATGACATGACTACTAGTTGAATGAGCTGACCCATGAATAGAACCTCACGGAAATTTTTGTTCTCCCTGGTTCTTTTCTCAATGTCTACGTAATATCCAGCCATTTACTTGCTCCTTTTCTTATTGAAATCCTGCGCCAGCTCTTTCTAGAGCTAGTTCCACTCAGCCTCGATCCTGTCCAGCTCATCCATCAGTTGATCATCCACAAATTCCGAACGCGACCGCCGGTAAACGCGTCCCCTCAACTTCACAAGCTTCCTATCCACAGAAGCTTCCAAGGTCTCATCGAGTTCTGCTAGTAAAGCTGCCTTCCCTGGCGCCAGAGATCGCGAAGCCTCCTCCAAGAAATCGGCGCTGACCCCTGCTTTTGCCAGATCGAGAATCAACCCCGCCAGCGCGCCGATCGAACCTCCGATGACAAGTCCGCTGGGCCCGCCCAACGTGCCCAGCAGGATACCGATCAACAAACCTGGAACCGTGTGCTCCCATTCCCTCTCTGCTGCCTGTTTTACGCTGATCGTTCCCGATGCATCTTTCGCGATCACCGCTGTCGTGTACAGCTTGATATCTCCCGCCCGGTGAAGATCTTTAAGGGCAA
>DATHTL010000092.1:0-56850 GCA_035463255.1 Anaerolineales bacterium
CCTGGGGCAACAGGTACACCCACAGCTCGCTTTCATTGATGTGGTCTTGGAAGATGAGGACGGCATACAATGTGCCCGTCAGTTGCGCAATGTTTCGCCCTCCACGCGCATGGTCGTGGTCAGCGCCTATCCTGATCGAGGTTTTCGAAAACAAGCGCTATCCGCAGGGGCAGTTGCTTTCGTGGATAAGAAAGATCTGGATACCGCGTCCCTGCGGCAGGTGATCGAGGACGCGCTCAGATAGCAAACAGGAATGTCAGATCGTTGACGTTTGTGCCGGTAGGTCCGGTCTTCAGCAGATCGCCCAGCGCGTCGAAAAAGGGATACGCGTCATTACGGGGTAAATGGGCGGACGCGTCCAACCCGAGCGACTCGGCCTTTCGAGCCGATTCGCCGGTCACCACCGCGCCTGCCGCATCGGTGGGGCCGTCATCACCATCCGTCGCCAGGGCAATCAGCATAACGTTCTGTAATCCACGCAGCCCGTCGACCGCAGCCAGCGCAAGTTCCTGATTTCTTCCCCCTTTTCCATTTCCCCTGATTGTCACCGTGGTCTCTCCGCCTGCAATAAGACAGAAGGGGCGGCTTCTCGTGGAACTGTCTACGCGCAGACGCTGCGCCAGGTCCCGTCCGACTTCATGCGCTTCACCCTGCAGTTCATTTGTAAGAATTTCTGCGTGAAAGCCTTCGCGTTGCGCTTGTTCCAATGCAGCTTGCGCCGCCAGTTTGTTATCGCCGATGATCATGTTTTGGACGCGTCCATCCATGTTCCCGTGGCCGTCTCCAGTGGTGAGAGCCAGCGACGGCACGCTGAACAGGATACTCAGAATCGACCTGGGCAGCTCCTTCTCAAGACCATATTTCTGCAAAATCTCGACCGCGTCCACTCTTCTTGTGGGGTCAGGCACGGTGGGACCGGAAGCGATGGCTTCCAGGGGATTGCCAATCACATCTGACAAAATCAGGCTGATGATTTTTGCTTTTGTGGCCCGGGCGAGGCCTCCGCCTTTGATGCGATCCAACTGGCGACGCAGAGTATTAATCTCATCGATGCGCGCTCCGCTGGATAACAGCAGGGAGGTGAGCGCCTGCAGATCTTCCAGCGGCACGTAGGGAGCCGTAACCAACGCCGAGCCTCCGCCCGAAATCAAACAGACCAACGTATCTTCTTCCTGTAAAGCAGAAACAAACTCGAGAACCCGTTCCCCGGCATGCAACGAGCGCTCATCCGGGATGGGATGTCCACCTTCGATAACGGTATACAGGCTGCGGCTGAGTCCCGCCGCGAATTTTGTAACGGCAAGTCCGCCCGTGAGGGGAACGCGCTCGGCAAGTGCGTCCATCATAGGGATGGACGCTTTCCCGATCCCCAGACCAAATATACGCCCACTGATCGGTGGAAGATCTCTTTGCACTGCCCGGAAGGGATCCACTGCCCCGAGCGCGGCAGCTAAAATGCGCATGATGCGCGCGTCCTGCAGGCTGTGCGTCGCAAAACGGTTTGGTTCCATATCTGTTATCATATCAGAAACACTGCAGCGGAGAAATGATGTCGAAACCAAAAGTATTTGTCACACGGATGATCCCTGAAAAGGGACTGGAGATCATTCGAGATGCTTGCGACGTGGATGTGTGGCCAAACGAGCTGCCTCCTACTCGTGATGAATTAATCGCCCGTGTGCGTGGTATCGATGGTTTGCTGTGCCTGCTCACAGAAAGGATCGACGGGGAAGTGATGGAGGAAGCAGGACCCCAATTAAAAGTGATCAGCAATCTGGCAGTCGGCTTTGACAACATCGATGTAAACGCGGCGACGGCGCGCAAGATACCGGTGGGCAACACACCGGGTGTGCTCACCGATGCCACTGCTGACTTCGCCTTTGCCTTGCTGATGGCGGTCGCACGCCGCATTCCCGAGGCAGAGCGTTACGTGCATGAAGGCAAGTGGCAGACCTGGGGACCGATGACCCTGCTAGGGGTTGACATCAAAGGCGCCACACTTGGGCTGGTCGGTTTGGGCCGCATTGGAAAAGCCATGGCGCGCCGCGCCGCCGGGTTCGATATGCGCGTGATCTATTACGACCCGAGTGAAAAGCAGCCCGAGTCTGGTGTCCAGGCCACACGCGTGGATTTCGAGACTCTGCTCGAAGAATCAGATTTCATCTCTCTTCACACCCCACTGACGCCAGATACGCGTCACCTGATCGACTCAGAAGCCTTGTCAAAGATGAAGCCCAACGCGGTGCTGATCAATACGGCGCGCGGCCCCGTGGTTGACCCGGATGCCCTCTACGAGGCTTTGAAAGAAAAACGCATCTTTGGCGCCGGGCTGGATGTGACCGAGCCGGAGCCACTTCCCCTGGATAGTCCGTTGCTAACACTGGATAACATCGTGATCGTTCCCCATATTGGCAGTGGAAGCAAGACATCGCGCGATCAGATGGCCTGGATGGCCGCGCAGAATTTGGTTGCGGGTGTGAAGGGCAAGCGGCTACCGAATTGTGTGAACCCGCAAGTGTATTCTCAAAAATAATTCATCTGCGTGGCCTTATGCTAAAATTCGAGAGCGGCAAGTTAAGCCTGTCTCAGACTGTTCCCCTATCGTGCTCAACTCAGCCATCATCGCTCCATAACTATTGTCTCCTGCCGTTTGGGTACGGAGATCCACCTAGTTCTCTGGAGGATAAAATGTTATTTCCCACGCGTTCCCGTTCGCGCATGCTGTCTATTTTGCTGATGGTCTGTTTGGTGCTGCCGGCCATCACCGGATTTGGCGTACAGGGTGTCACAGCACAAGGTCAGGAGACGCCGGTCACACTCGCCAGTTACGAGCTCATCGGTACCACCAGTATTCCCACGGGCACTCAGTTTGAGGAGACAGAAGTCGGGGGATTATCCAGCATTACCTATCATCCCGATCGCGATGTCTATTATGCTCTTTCGGATGACCCTGGCAACATCGACCCGGTACGCTATTACACGCTGTCCATCGATCTTTCTGACGAACGACTGGACGATGGTGACATCTCTTTTTTGGAGGTGACCACCATCCGGAATGAGGCTGGAGAACCGTATGCACCCGGGTCCCTGGATCCCGAAGGATTTGTACTCGCCCGCCGGCATTCCTTCTATCTCAGTTCCGAAGGTCTTGCCGCAGCCAGTCCGCCGGCGGAGCCCTTCATTAAAAGGCTTAACCGAAACGGACGTGCGAGCCGGACGATGATCATCCCCGATAAGTTTCTTCCGGATGGGATGGTCACGAAGGGTGTCCGTCCCAATCTTGGTTTTGAAAGCCTGGGCATTACGCCTGACAAGCGAACTCTAGTCACTGCTTCCGAAGGTGCCCTGGCACAGGATGGTCCTACAGCGAATCTCGATCAGGAAAGCTTCGCTCGAATCCTGCAGTATCAATTGGGGTACAAAAAGCCACGTGAGGAGTTCGTCTACGTAGGAAACCCGGTCGCCGAAGCTCCTGTCCCTGCAGACCAGTTCCGCGTGAATGGCTTGGTGGAATTGCTACCTCTCGATAACGCTGGCACGATGCTGGCGCTGGAGCGTTCCTTTTCGGTGGGCGCGGAGGGTGGTGGCAATACTGTCTGGCTGTATGAAATCTCGACCCAGGGAGCCACGGATGTATCCGGATATGAGTCGCTCTACCCCAACGGCGTGGACCAACCTCCTGTGGAGTTTGAGCCGGTCACGAAGCGGCTGATTCTGAACGTGGAAGAAGACCTCGGCATCGAGCCGGATAATATCGAGGGGATGACATTCGGTCCCCCGCTGCCCGATGGACGCGTGCCGCTGGTCCTCGTCAGCGATAACAACTTTGCCGCCACGCAGAGCACACAATTTATTGTGCTGGCGGTGGAGCTAACGGAGGTTCCCACAGAATAGCAATCAATGCTGTCTTAAAAGTAAGAAGGCTGGCGAATGCCAGCCTTCTTTGTTTAACTTTGTGAATACATCAGACTTACATAGGATTACGTTCCATCGCTGGTGTCGCCCTGACCGGCATTGAAGTCGTTATTGGTGTCATTGCCCGGACCACCGCTAAATAGATCGGCACCCGTGCTGCCGGTGAGAACATCGTTACCGGCTTCCCCTCGCAATGTGTCGTTATCATCACCGCCATTGAGGGTGTCGTTCTTGGCGCCGCCGCAGAGCAGGTCATTTCCGGCAAGTCCATTAAGTGTGTCATTGCCATCCAGACCGAGGATCAGGTCTGCACCGGAGGTTCCATTGAGTGCAGTATTGTTGCCACTTGTGCCGACCACTACTGTGACTGTCGTCGAAGCTGTGGAAATGCCGTCACTGACGGAAAGGGTCACTGTCGCTGTACGGATGGTCGAAGCAGGAACCGCGGTGATCGTCACCGTGCGATTGGACCCGCTGCCGCCAAAGACAATGTTGGCATTTGGCACAGCGCTCGTGTTCGAAGACGTGCCGCTCAGGGTCAGTGTTCCACCTTCCGCATCCGCGAGCGTCAAATTGAGCGTTCCACCAGAAGCGCTGCACATCCCACCTGCGGCGACGGCAACCGTTGGGGCAGTGTTGTTATATGTCACGGTGTTATCGGTGCTCGTGGAGGCAGTATTGCCGTTGCCGGCTGCATCGGTGGCAGCATTGGCCGGGATGGAAGCAGTTACAGTCCCGTTGGCGGTCATGCTGCTGACGGCTACGTTATAGGTGGTGCCGCTGCCTGTCACGACCGCGGTGGTCGCGCCGGCAGTGCCGCTTAGGACCACATCACTGCTGTCAAAGCCAGTAACGGCTTCGCTGAAGGCTACGGTGAAATTGATCGGGCTCGTTCCGGTTGGATCGTTTTGCCCGGAAGCCTGGTTGACCGTCACACTCGGCGCCGTTGTGTCAACCGTCCAGGTGAAGGAGGCGGGCGTTGGGTCCTGGTTGCCCGCGCCGTCGATCGCGCGCACCTGGAAAGTATGGCTGCCATCGCTCAGGCTGGTGTAGCTCTGCGGGCTGGCACAAGAAGAGAAGCCAGCGCCATCCAGATCACACTCGAAGGTTAAGTTGCCTGCAGGTGTGACATCATCGGTTCCACTGAACGTGAATGAAGCAGAACTACTATTGCTCGGATCGGAGGGACTGCTGTCGATCGTTGTGTCGGGCGCAGTCGTATCGGCCGGGGTAAGCGGGAGACGCACCACCTGAGGATCATGGTCGCTTGCCTGCACCGCGAATTCCGCATTGACGTGAAGCACGTCGTACTCAAACGGTGTATTGAAGAGACTATCGCTGATCAAAATATGATCGAGAGATTGTGAATTCCCTTCGAAGACATACGAATACCGTTCGTCCTGAGGCAGGGTCTCCATCAGAGTATGCAGTACGCCGCCTTCGACGGTATCGACCGCTGTGGAGAACTCAAAGTCGTTCAAGTCTCCTGCAACAATGATCTTGGCATTCGGGTCTACAGCCAGGATGCTGTCCACGAAGTTGTTGACGATCTGCGCCTGCTGAATACGCTGAACTTCAGAGCTGAGCGTAGGCGGCTGGAAGCGTCCAAACAGAGGCTGGTCGCCGCCCTTCGAATTGAAGTGGTTGGCAATGACGAACAGCGTATGTCCGTTGAAGGTGAACTCGCCGACCAGAGGTTTGCGGCTGGAATTGAAGGCGGGATCCGTAGGATCGATGCGACCGGGGCTGGAAGAGAGCTCAGGCACGCCGGCGTTATCCACGACCGTTGTTGCAACGGTGGAGCCGCCGCCCGGGCGGTCTACAAAATCTACTCCACGGTCGGTGCGGAACAGGAAGCCCACGCGGATGTTGCCGCCCGGTTCGCCGCCGTCCTGGTCATCCACCGGATTAATGTTGCGGAAATCATAGGAGGGGCCGCCTGCCGCTTCGATCGCATCGATGAGGGCAGCGTATGTAAGGGATGCATCAACAGTTGCATCATTCGTGGGACCGTTATTATCCTGGATCTCCTCGATGGCAATGATATCCGGGGACTGGAGATTGTTGACAATCAAGCTGGCCAATTCCGCGAACTTGGCCGGGTCATCGTTTGCATCCAGATTCTCGACGTTGAACGAAGCAATCGCCAGCTCATTCGGACCGGCAGACTCTGTTGTTTCACGGGTCAGCCCACCGGAAACGAGCGCCGGCAGCGCCTGGGTATTGAGCAGCTCGAAGTTGCCGAAGTTATAGCTGATTACGCCGGTGATCGCGCCGGGGAATGTGTCGCCCACGTCCGCGAGCGGCGCCGGGGACACGATCGTGTCGTCGATCTGGATGCGCTCCGGGTTGAAGTCGCCGGGGCGGATCACAATCCCACCCCGAGACGTGCGGACGCTGGCGCCCGCGCCGTTGTCCGCCAGTACCCACGTTTCCCCGAAGCCGTTGGTTGGCCCGACTACAACCGCGTTGTTGACCTGGACGAGCATGCCCTCCAGGCTTTCGTAGAAGTCAATGCCATCGGCAGCGGGGTCGAAGACGCCGCCTGTCTCTACACTTCCGCTGGCATCGTCCTCGATCACCATCGTTGGTGGGACGCGTCCGCCGGTTCCGATCACGGTTGCTGCAGGCAACGAATTGCCTGCGGAATTGACGACGATAGAGGGAGAAACAATTTCGGTGGTTGTTAAGTTATTGGTGCCGCCACTACCACCCGGGCGGAACTCGTCGACGGTACCGCTCACCGTAACTAAATCACCAATGTTCACTGCCGGCGCGCTGCTCGTGAAGACGAGGATCGCCTCCGAGGTGGCGTCATCAGTGTCGGGCGCAGGATCCTGCATGAAGAAGCCATTGGATAGCTTGGCAGTTACGATCCCCTGGGTTGACACCGTCTGTCCATCGAACGAAGAGAGATGAGTCGCACCCTGGATCGTGTGGATGGAGGTGAGCGCTACATCATCATTTGTGATCGTCCCTACGCCCTGCCCATCCGTAAGCGTCGCCCCGGTCACATTCGTGACGTTGACAAAGAATGTCTCGCTGGGCTCATCGGTGAGGTCCCCGTTGACCGTTACGTTGAATGTATACGTGGTATTACCGGCCGTGATAGTCTGCCCGGTCAGCGACTTGGCGACATAGTCATTGTTTGCGGTGGTCGCCGTGTTGTCTGCGGTAGCGATATCGAACGTCACACCACCGGCGGGCGCCGGTCCCGAAAGGTTGACGGCGAACGAGAACGTAGTTGTGCCGGCGTTGCCTTCGGCGGCTGAAAAGTCACCGACCGTCAGGTTGACGGGACAACCGGCAGCGTGGCAGCCGAGTCCATCAAAGGTGTTAATGGCAAACCCATCCCATTCAACCGCAGGATCAAAGGCATCCGAGCCATTCGTATCACCGGACTGGATGGCTGCCTTGCGGCGCAGTGTGTTGTCGGCGGTGCTCGTCAGCCCTGTTCCCCATTCGGTTCCTGGGTCGAAACCGATCTGCCCAATGACATCGATGATGGTTGTACCTTTGCGCAACACAACTGCGTCATCGCCATTGAAATTTATTACACCGGGGCTGAAAGCATCCGTTACACTCACGATAGCTGGATCAGCATCAGCCCGTGACACTACAAATACATCTCCATTTGCTAAAGTGCCGCTTAAGGTGAAACTTTGTGACGGAGTTGCGGCGCCATTGCTATAGAGTTCAATTTTATACGCGGACAGATTCACCGCAGCGCCCGTTCCATTGTAGATTTCCACGGCTTTATTGAATGCAGATCCCTCGATATATTCCGAGAAGAATGGTTCGGCGGCGGGTGTCGTTTGTTTTGTGTTCTCGAATGTACAAGTGACAGTTTCTGAGGCTGCCAGATCGATCGTGGCGGTCGCGGCGTTGGTCGTGGTGTTAGAGGTGGGGTCCGCGCACGTCAGGTTGGTCAAAGTCCAGTCAGCGGGGAGGCTCAGCTCGGAGGCGGTGTAGGTTCCCGCGGCTACGCTGAAGGTCTGGCTATTGGGTAGCGTGGCATCACCATCATTATCCAGGGAGAAGTTCTGGTTGATCGTGCTTCCGTTCGTAAGATTGAAACTGAAATCCTGAGCATCATCAGGAACTGCGTCCTTCACGATGACGATCGTTCCTGTCGGTGTCGTGGTACCCGTCAGGTTTAATCCCACGATCACCGGATCATGGTCCGCCGAACGGTAGGGAGTCGGTGTGTAGAGATCCTGCGGCTTGAACTCCGTGTTGTAGTCGATCACGGAGGGCTCATCGGCATTGATGTGCCACTCGGTCACGCCGGTCACCTGGGTATCCAAGCTTGCAGTGGCAAGCGCATGATCGAGATAACCTGACATGCCGTCGAAGACGTAGGAATAGGCATCTTCACCTACGAAGCGGTTGATCTCATTGACCAATCCGGCGTTGGTCAACACCTGGATGGGGTCTTCCATGCCATAGGCATTCAGGTCGCCGATCACAAGCACGTCGTTATCGCCAGAGGCTGTCTGGAGCGCGGTGATAAAGGTCAAGAGTTCCTGCGCCTGCCGGACGCGTTTCGCGTTCCAGCATCCCTGCCCGTCACCCTGATCGGTGTCGATGCCGCTCGTCGGACAGCTGCCTTTGGATTTGAAGTGATTCACAATGACAGTGAACTTGGCGCCGGTCTCGTTGTGCTGGAAGGTTTGTGCCAGCGGCGGGCGATCGAATAGTTCCGCACCATAGGTCGGGTCATTCGTCTGATAGTTGACGGCATTGCCAACGGGTGTCACCAGTCCGGGTTTATAGATCATGGCCACTTTAATCACATCGCTGCCGGGACCGGGTTCGGCAATGACTGCATAGGTGCCGGGCGCGGTTGCCGCGTTGAGTCCATTCACCAGATCCTGGACCGCGCTGAGACTTCCGCTGCCATCGTTCTCCATTTCCATTAGCCCAGCCACAGCCGGGTCTATCGCGGTGATCGCAGCGATGATCTTAGCGCGCTGGCGATTGAACTCTGCCAAGGTGTTAGCCCCGCGCGAGGTGGGGAAGCCACCGCCCTGTCCATCGCCGTTGAAGTAGTTCAGCACATTGAAGCTGGCAACCTTGACGTTACCACCCACAGCTTCGGGTGCGGCAGGACGCGCATTCACCCGGGTAATGGTGGGCGACGCTGTCGGCTGCAAACGATAATCGCGTATGTTGGTATCCGAGTTGATCGGTCCATAGTCGAGTGTCCCAACCAGGCCCGTGACCGTATCCCCGGCGCGCAGGGTCTGATCCTGCCCAATATAGGGGATCGGATTAGGATTCTGTCCACTCCAACCGTCATCCAGCACGATCAGGCTGCGGGCGTTGAGATCTGCAGCGGCGATGGCCTGAGGGCTGCCTGCGTCATATGTGTTCGTAGCTTGGTATAGCCGATCTACGCCAAGCGTGATCTGTCCGTAACGCCCCTGGAAGAAGTTCTGCTGTACGGTGAGCGTTTGCGGGATGCTGATGAGCATGCCCTCATAGCGCTCCAGGTCGCCATTGGTTGTCTCGGGCAGGGTCACCGGGGTGGGCGCCAGCGGAGTAGTCGTGCCGCAGACCGTCAATGCCGTGACATTGTCGATCTCGGTCAGGGTGTTAAACTCGGTCACGCGACCCGTCAACTGCACCACGTCACCTGCGTTTACATCCACGCTAAAGAACGGGCTCGCGGAGGGCACAAACACAAAGACGCCGTCGGAGGTCAACCCGTTAGCATCACCAGTGGCATCCTGGAGATAGAAACCGTTGTGCCCCGTCGCTCCCTGGAAGTCGCCCACGACCACACCCTGCGTGGTGACACCGGTTTGGCCGCTCAGCGGGCTCGCGGAGCCACTGCCTTGAATTTGATAAATCGGTGTGTACGTCGTTGTACACGCGGCCGCGTCATCGTTCGTGATGGTCCCCTGACCCTGTCCATCTGCAATGGTCGCGCCGCTTGCATTGCTCACATTGACAAAGAATGTCTCGTCAGTTTCTGTAGCTGTATCCCCATTGACCGTAACATTGAATGTAGATGCGGACTGACCGGCAGCGATTGTCTGACCAGCCAGTGAGTTGGCAACATAATCGTTATCGGCGGTGGTCGCCGTGTTATCGGCTGTGGCAATATCGAACGTCACGCCGCCAGCCGGAGCAGGTGCGGAGAGGCTGACATTAAACGAGAATGTCGTTGTGCCACTGTTGCCTTCAGTTTGGGTGACATCGCCAACGCTCAAGTTTGGCAATGCGCTGCTATTCGGCGTAACGGAAAAGTCATCTACCGAAAGCCCATCATCTGCACCCGTAGGATTAAAATCTGTCCAACGGATCCAAAAAGTCGCTCCATTGGGAATCGACAGCCCTGAAATGGTTGACGATACGGCGGTACGATTTGCAGGATTATTTCCATCGAGCGCCGCTGCAGTCGCAGCTGTTTTAACCGGACTTGTAAAGTCCAATAAATTAACATCAGTCCATGTGCCTGTGATCAAACTGGTGGCATCTGTACTGTATTGAAAGTCAAGCCGGTCGTCTCGGGCAGCAGCAGTATTGCCGATTCTCCATTGCTCTCCATTGTAGGAAACAACCAGGGCAGTAATGTTTGCGCCTGTATTGTTAACGAGTGCAGCGCCAATCGTTGGAGTTAAGGTGCCGCTGAGTAATCCACCAAATGCGCGCTCCGTGCTAGTTCCAAAGCTATAAGTGTCCCCGCTAGTGCCGGAACCTGTACCTGCCGCATATTGGCCGTTATTTGTTGTGCTGGTCCCCGCTTCATCCAAATACCAGCCAGGGATCGTGAGACTATTTGTTGTCCCTGAACTCGCAAGCGTGTCAAAATTTTGAGTGTATGCAGTCCCCAGGGTAGTGAGGCTAATCGTGCCTGAACCCCCTCCAATCGCTCCTGCGCTTTGCATCGGCAAAGCCATCAGCACCATTGCCAGGATGGTGATGGCTGAAAATATCTTATTGATGTTTCTATTCATATGGTTCTCCTCTGTATGAGTGGTCGTACTCAAATGAAAGCAAAGTTGGTTAGAACATTAGGCCGTAGTGTATTATGGCGTGATCGTATCTCCCTCCACATAGGTATCCAAAATTACATATCTTGCGCTAAGCGCGTCATTTGTGCCGAGCGCATAACTTGCATATCGACCGTCAAATACAACAACAGTGTTTCGCCCCCAGACCTGTGCACCCGTAGATATAAATTCAATTGCGGTATTCACATCCACGCCGAACCCAAGCAAAGCAGAATTCCTATACAAATGGTTGTACGCGCGCCCCCAGTGTCGGTCCATGACCATGCGCGGCTCGATGACCACGCCGGGAATCCAGTTCAAGCCCGGTTGGATATTGACTCCGCTGAACAGGAAGTCCTCCATCGAATCACTTTCCAGGCTCGCTGAGGAAGGTGTTGGATCTGTGCTCACCGCCTGGCCCGGCGCCGCGGCGGCAGCATTATCTGCCAGGATAGTTTTCCCACTTGCCCATGCACTCTGAAGCGCCGACGTGATGCCTGCTGCGCTCGTCAGAGCATTCATCACACGGGATTGGTCCGGGCTGGAAACAAGAATGCCAGTCGCGGTGGCGATGGCATTCTGTACGGCAGATTGATTCACTTTCGAGTCGACGACAAACCACTGGACCGGATTGTTCACTTGCGTTTGTAAGGCAGCGGCAAAGGCTTTGGCATCTGCCTGGGCATCTGTGCTTTTGGCATAACCAAGGGTCACCACCACCAGTCGCGCGCTGCTTCCGCCACTGAGCGCAGCAAAACGCTGGGTCACCGCGCCGGAAAGGTCGCTGCGCACATCACCCGATAGAATTAATGGACCATATCCGGAGGGGAGATGAAGCGCGTCGAAGCTGCGGCCCGTGATCGTGGGCGCGGGGAGTGAATGTCCATCTACCAGTGGACGGCGTTTCGTCAGGTCATATCCGAAGCCGCCGGGCGGGATCAAATGTGTCGTCACGCCGTGAATGGCAAGGCTGTTCGTAGGACCTGCGAACCGCCCCGTGGCGTTATAGGTTTGCAGATCAATGATGATGGCAGCTGTGGCGCCGGTGACGTCAGTAAGCGTCGACTCATCAGTAATGGCGATGGCCGTATCTGCATCGGCTCCAATGCCAAGCAAACCGGTGGTGAACGAAGCGTTGATTAAGCGTGCAATGCGCCCACGCTGGAATTCGTGCTGATCGAGCAGCGCGGTCGTCATTCCAAAGCTTAAGCCGCGCCGGTTGGGGTCAGAATCACCCGGCAGCCAGAGATCAACGCTACCCTGCTGAAATCCGTTTTCGGGGCCGTTGTTGCCCGTATAACCGCCGATCATGTTAAGTGACTCGACAGCCGCGCCAGCGCTATTCCCGCTGACGACCGCACCATTATGGAACGCGTTTGCGATACTTTCTTCAAACGGAGTATTGGCAACAACCTGCATAGCAATCGTCTGATCGCCCCCCAGGATGTACATGCCATCCATATCTGTTACAAACAGATCAAGATTACTCTGCAAATACGCATCATCGCGGACCAGTACCGGAGCCAACACTGCGCGACAGGTCTGGCTGGGAAGTTTGACCGCGTTGCACGCGTTCTCGATAAGGCCACGGCGATTATCTGCCAGAGTCAGATTCTGTTGGCGCTCCCCGTTCGAAATGGTGAATGCATCGGTGGCGAATGTGATTGGAATCACAAGAATATCGACAATGCCGTTTGTGTCACGCTCGCTAGACGCGCGCGCGAAGCGTTGTAAGGTGTCGCTGCTATATCCACTGCCGATCGGAACGTATGTATGCAAGGGACCTACGGCTGCCTGTACAGATTGAAAGTTGAGGGTAGTAATTAAAAGCAAAGTCAAAAACAGCTTGGACCATTGCCTTTTCATGATTCTCTCCTCATAATAGATCATACGAATAAATGAAAACCTGCCATTCGGGCTTGACCTAATGTAAAAATCGGTTTGACGAACGCGAGGCACCTCCTAAAGGATATTTACATAATATCTTTGGGCCGTTGAAATCCCCGCACTATTGTCCATTTTAGGTGAGGGTTAACAAAAAGGCAAGGTACTTGTAACCTATTCGTATGAGACTTTGATTAACATCTTGTTCGAGTTCCCGCTGATATAATGCCGCCCATGACGTCGCTCCGCACAGCGCTCACGAAGATCTGGACACGCGATAGCAGCATCTTACTGGGTGGTTTTATTGTTACGATCTTCCTCATTATCTACATCTGGTGGCCGCTTGCCGAGGAATATCTCGCGTATGTAGATTGGAACAGCGAGTGGTGGTGGTATATCGACTGGCTCTTGATCGGCATTTTTGCCTTCATGTCGATCACCATCATCGCCCGCGCGAACCTCAAAACGGATCTGCTCATTATCTTCGTTGGAGTCTGCGGTGGACTCGCGATTGAGTCGTGGGGTACACAGGCAAACCTCTGGCATTATTACACGGCCGAACGCCCGCCACTCTGGATTATCCCTGCCTGGCCGATTGCGAGCCTTTCGATTGATCGAATCACACGCGTCCTCGGCTATGGAATCCAACGACTCCAGTCGTTGGTCCAAAGTCAGGAGACTTTGGACTCCATTTTTAGAGTTCTTTACTGGCTGACCTTCACATCCTTTCTAAGCCTCATGCTGGTCTTCGTCGCCCCGACCTTTGACAAATCCTTTACCTGGCTCTCGCTTGCGCTATGCATTTTGCTCATCTTAACTCCAACAGACCATCGTTATGCATTGCTCACCTTTATCGCCGGCTCGGGGCTTGGATATTATCTCGAACTGTGGGGGACCACGCGCGAATGCTGGACGTACTACACATATCAAACACCGCCTCTGTTCGCCGTCCTGGCGCATGGGATGGCTGCCGTCACATTTTGGCGGGCAGGATTAATGCTCAAAATGCTTTGGGGGAGAGTTGGCTTCTCGAAGCCTCAACGGGGTTCGGCTGAGCTGGAACCGAGTCTAAAATCCATCGAGAAGTGACATAAGTCACTCATAATCATATTGACATGGGGAAAATTTGTCCTATAATGTGACCTGCTGGTCATATGACCTGGAGGTCACATTTTATGCCCAAACAGACATTCTTCAATCTCCCTGAAGAAAAGCGCGAGACCATCGTCAATGCTGCCGTGGATGAGTTTGCCGAGTACGGTTTGGAAAACGCGTCTACGAATCGGATTGTTAAGAATAGCGGCATTGCAAAAGGGAGCTTCTACCAATATTTTGAAGACAAGCAGGATGTCTTCATATACCTGCTCAGTGTGCTTGAAAAGGAAAAAATGGATTTCTTCAAAGGCATGCATCCACCGAGTAGCAACATGGACACATTCGAGTATTTTCGCTGGATGATCAAGGCAGGCATGGAGTTTAACTCCGCCTACCCGCGCATGACCCAGGCGGTCAGCCGTGTATTGCTCGGAGAAGGCCTGTATTACGGGAAGAACTTCGCCAGCTATCGCGAGAAAACCACGCAAGCGCTCTCGATGATGATACAGCAAGCCATCAAGCGCGGCGAAGTAGACCCAAGTGTAGACGTGGAACTCGCTGTTATGGTGATGAACACGTGGAGCAATGCGATCAGCACCTACATTCTGAATGAAGGCATGAGGCAAAAAGACATCATGAAATGGGTGCGATCCGCGAAGACACAGGAAAAAATAGACAAGCTGTTATATGTAATGGAATACGGTTTACGAAAAACAGAATCAGAATTTATCGCGAAATATTAGAAAGGAAGTCACAATGGCTTTATATCTCCGCCTGGCATGGCGTAATATCTGGCGACACCGTCGCCGCACGATCATCATCGTGGCCGCTATGGGACTCGCCCTGGCGATGATGATGATGTACGACGGTCTGATGGATGGATTTAATAATGCAATTTATGGCAACGCCATCCGTGTGATGGGCGGCAATATTCAGGTTCACGCGGCGGGCTACCGCGAAAAAGTAGACAGCAACCCGCTGATCCCGTTAAAGAATGATCAAGCCGTGGTGCAGACAGCCTTAGCACATCCGGATGTGATCGCGGCTTCGCGTCGTATTCAGACGGGTGGTCTGCTCAGCAACCGCGAGGGCGCATTCACGATCAGCATCATCGGCATTGAACCGGAAGTCGAGGCGCCCACCAGCCTGATCGCTGAGAACATCACAGACGGCCGCTGGCTGACTGCGGAAGATCAGGATTCGATTCTGATCGGACGCGGTCTGGCAGATGTGATGGATGTTCAAATTGGCGACCGGATCACCATGGTCGGCAGCGACAGACACAAGCAGAACCGCCAGCGCACCATGATGGTGATGGGAATCTACGACCTGGGCATGCCAACACTCGAGAAACAGACGGTCTATATTTCACTGGCGGAAGCGCAAACGCTGTTCGATCTGCGAGATCAGTCGACCGAGGTCCAGATCAACCTGAACGACATCGGTCAGGAAGCGCGCATTGTCGATGCTCTTGCGCCGGCTATGCCGGGTTATGAAGTCGAATCCTGGGATAAGACATATCCAGATTTAGCTAATGCCGTCACATCCAAAAATGTTGTCATGGACATCTTCAGCGTGATCATCCAGGTGATCGCCGGGATCGGTGTGCTCAACCTGTTGTTGATGGCTGTATTTGAACGGACGCGCGAGATCGGGCTGTTAGGGGCAATGGGACTCAAGCCGCGCCAGATCGCTTCGCTGTTCATTCTTGAGGGAACCATGATCGGCGTGGTCGGTGTTGTTGCCGGTGTAGCGCTGGGAATCACGTTTAACGCCAGCTTTGCACAGTTTGGATTCGATTACAGCTCGTTCGCAGGCGTGGCAGACTACATGGCCTTGATCAGCGGACGCGTCTACCCATCGCTCGGCCTCGGAAAAATTTTCGAGCGTGCCCTGACGGTCTTGATCATTACCACACTGGCTGCCTGGATTCCCGCACGTGAAGCATCACGGCGCGAGCCCGCGCAGGCATTACATTATGTTTAATTTGGAGTGCAAAAACTTGCTTTCACCAGCAAGCTGGCTGACTCCATAAGCGAGTTTATTATGAATCAACTATTCAAAATGGCCTTCCGCGACCTGGGCCGCAACAAGCGTCGCTCGATCTTATCCGCTCTGGCGGTGAGTATCGGTACTACCCTGTTGATCTTCATGGCAGCCGTTATGCGTGGGGAGTTCCGCGGGGCCTTACAAAACGGGATTCGTTTACAGACCGGGCATCTCCAGATCCGTGCTGCCTCTTATGATGAGAATAAAGTCAGCCTGGCATGGGAAGACCTGATCGATAACCCCACGGAGGTAACAGATCGGTTGGCAGAGCTCCCGCAAGTTGTGGATGCCACTCCCCGCCTGGTTGCCAGCGGCATCCTCAGTCTCGGTGATCATTCCCGAGGCATACAGGTCATCGGTATCGATCCGGTGGCAGAGGCAAACCAGATTTTTCATCAGGGTGTGATCGCTGGAGATTTCCTCACCAGCGACGACCGTGAGGGCATCCTGATCGGCAAACCTCTAGCCGAACGGTTCGGAGTGAATGCCGGTGATCGCGTAAACCTGTTAATCAACACATCCAATGGAGATGTAGACGAGCAGCTATTTACGATCCGCGGCATTTACACGACCAATGTATTTCCTTACGACGAAAACACAGTCTTCATGCCGCTTGCCAAAGCACAGGCGTTTGCCGGTGCAGAAAACCATGCCAGTCTGATCTTCGTCCTGTTGAATGATCAGGAACAGGCCGAGCCTGTAGCGGACGCTCTGACATCTTCAAATTATCAGGTTCTGACGTGGCGTGACCTGAATGAGCTTAGTGTCCAGTTCGAACAATTCGCTGGCGCATACATGATCATTTTCTATTTGATTATTTTGGGCATCACTGCAACGGTCGTCACGAATACGCTGGTGATGGCGGTGTATGAGCGCACACGCGAGATCGGCATTCTTTCTGCCATTGGCATGAAAGGCCGCCGCATCATGACGGCGTTTCTAACCGAAGCGGCACTGCTCGCCACGGGAGGTGTCGTTGGAGGGTTGATCCTGGGCGGATTGATCACCGCCTATGTATCCAGGGTCGGACTGGTCATACCGGCTGCCCAGGGAGTTTCAGGTATCTTACTCGGAGATAAGATCTACCCTTATCTCACCTCACAGGATGTGATCAGCCTGACGATCGTCGCTTATGTTATTACCCTTATCGCTTCGTTATACCCTGCCACGCTTGCCGCGCGCATGGAACCGGTCGAAGCGTTGCATGCACAGTAAAGTACAGGAGTTCAAAATGGAAGTCACAAAAGTTATCAACGCAACACGCGATTTCAAGATCGGTGAAGTGGAAACCCATGCCCTGCGCGGCGTGAATTTATCAATCGTGGATGGCGAATTTACAGCCCTGGTGGGTCCTTCGGGCTCGGGCAAGACCACCTTGCTGCAATTGATCGGCTTGCTCGATCAGCCAACCAGCGGCCAGGTCTTCATCAACGGAAAGGATGCCACCCGCCTCAATCGTAACCAGCGGGCGGACCTGCGCAAAGGAACGATCGGATTCATCTTCCAGTTCTTCGCGCTCATCCCTACCCTCACGGCCTATGAAAACGTAGAAATGCCACTGCTCTTGAACGGGACAAAGCCCGCGGAGCGCAAAGCGCGCGTCAACGAGATGCTCGAGGCCGTCGGGCTGACCGACCGCGCTCATCACCGCCCCGATCAATTGAGCGGTGGACAGCAGCAACGCGTGGCAGTGGCGCGTGCCCTGTCTATTCGCCCCACAGTCGTGCTGGCAGATGAACCCACCGCCAATCTGGATACCGAGAACGGCAAACAAGTCATGGATATCATGGCGAAATTGAACAAAGAAACCGGCACGACCTTTGTCTTTGCCACGCACGATCCGCGCGTGATTGGTTATGCCAACCGAGTAGTGACTCTGCAGGACGGCCTGATCACAAAAGACAGCAAGCCTAACGGAAAGCTATAGAGTAAGAATGAAGAAACTATATTTAATCGTAATTGTTAGCGTGGTTATGGCATTGCTACTGTCGGCCTGTGCTTCAGTAGCTGCCACGCCAACGCCGATCCCGACCATATCGTTGGATAACAGCACGTCATCCAATACGCAGAAACAGGATGAGAACGCCGTGACCGCATCCGCTATCATTGTTCCCATCAATGATGTGCAACTCTCCTTTACTGCTGTGGGCCGTGTCACGGCAGTAAACGCAAAAGTTGGTGAGAAGGTTGCCGGCGGAGAAACACTCGTCACGCTCGATACAACGATCCTGGAAGCAAAGGTCAAAGAGGCAGAAGCTGACGTACTGGCTGCCGATGCGCAGATCCGTTATTTGAATCGCCTTGCCACCGATCCGTTGCATTATGAATCCGCGGCAGCAGACCTCGAACGCGCCCAGGCACTGCTCGATTCTGCCAAAGCGACGCTCGCGACGCAGTCTACCCTCACCGCGCCATTCGCTGGCACCCTCGTATCTGTGGATATCGCCCCGGCCGAAACAGTCGTTCCCGGACAGGAAGTGATTGTCCTGGCCGATCTATCCAAATATCAGATCGAGACAACAGATCTCAGTGAGCGCGATGTAACCAGAGTTCAGATCGGACAACCGGCTAATGTATTCATCGAAGCGTTGAACGAAGAATTTACCGGCAAGGTCGTTGATATTGACCGTGTTTCCTCCACGCTTGGCGGCGATGTTGTTTTCAAAGTTACCATCGAACTGGATAAACAGCCTCGTGGGCTACTCTGGGGCATGAGCGCAGACGTTCAGATCGAAACGATCGACTAACCAGGAGGATCAAATGAAACGGTTCTATTGGTCAGCGCTCGTGAGCCTGGCCGCCATGCTTGCCCTGGTGGTCAACCCTGTGTTTGCCGCGCAGGGGGGGACAGTTGTTGCATCAGCTGTAGTTGTCCCCGCGCAGATAACAGAACTGGGCTTCCTGACCTCTGCACTGGTCCGGGAAGTTGCGGTGAAGGAAGGCGACAATGTAACGGCGGGTCAAACCCTTGTTGTGCTGAATACCCCCGAGGCCGAATACAATGTCCTTGCTGCAGAAGCCGCCCTTCGTTCTGCGCTAGGCGAGGAAAAAGTACAGAGTTACCGAAGGGTTAAGGATAGAAGGAACGGTAAAGTCTTCTTTGATGTTGTCCCACCGGAGGTCAGGCAGGTCGCGCATGCCCGCGTGGAACAGGCGCAGGCTGCGCTGGAGGTGGCGCAGGCTACTCTTGCGCAATCGACTCTGATTGCTCCTTCCGATGCCACAGTTGTTTCCATCAACGCTGTTCCCGGTCAATATATCGAACAGAGTCAGGTAGTCATCACTCTTGCCAAATTGGACAGATTACAGCTCGAAACAACAGACTTGAGTGAGCGCGATATTACAAAGGTAAAGGTTGGCGCGCCTGTTAATATTTTTGTGGAAGCATTGAATGAGGACTTCACTGGTAAAGTAATCGGCATTTCACCAAAAGCAAATACAGTCGGTGGTGATGTCGTGTTCAAAGTCACGATTGCATTTGATCAACCACCGAAAGACTTACTATGGGGCATGACTGCAGAAGTAACAATCGAAGAATAAAGAGTGAAAGCTCGTACATCGTGAATGGAAACGCGGATGATTTATAATCGCCGCGTTTCCGTTTTTGATCGACAGATTAAATACACTGGAGTAGAAAATGTCATATCCTACGAAAATCACAGTCATTGGTGCAGGTTCTGCATCATTTGGCGAAAACACACTTTCCGCGATTATGCGCTCCAAAAAATTATGCGGCTCTACCCTCGCGCTGGTGGATAGAAATGCAGACAGTCTCGCGATCGTGAGTCGCCTGGCAGAAAGGCTCAACCGCGAATGGGACGCACATTTCAACATCACATCCTACACAAATCATGAAGAAGCTTTGCCCGGCAGCAAGTTTGTTGTAAATGCCATTGAAGTGGGTGCGCGCGAGAATTTATGGAAAAAGGATTATGAGATCCCACTCAAATATGGCGTGCGCCAGCCGTATGCTGAGAATGGCGGTCCTGGCGGCTTTGCTCATGCGGCGCGCAACATCGGCCCGATCATGCACATTGCCCGTCATATGGAAAAACTCTGTCCGGATGCATGGTTGGTTAACTTCACCAACCCGATGGTGCGCATCTGCGATGCAGTCAATCGCCATAGTAAGATCAAAGCCGTTGGCTTATGTCATCAGATCTATATCGGCTATGTCATGGTTGGCGTGGCGCTAGCAAAAGATCTAGGTATCGAAGTGCCCGAAGAACTGACAGGAATGCACGCCGCAGTGGATCAGTTTGCTGCACAATATCGCATGCGCCAGCAAACGGTTCCGCTTCTAGATATTCGCGCTGCAGGATTGAATCACTTCACCTGGATACTTTCCATCCATGACAAGCGCACAGGCGAGGATTTATATCCGCTATTTCGAAAGCGCTTCTTCGAGCTGGACCCAAGATTTGAACCGCTGACGAGAGATGTTTTCTCCGCCTTTGGTACATTCCCCGTCCCTGGCGATACGCACTTATGCGAGTATCTCCCATGGGTCAGCGATGCACAAACTAAGCCATGGGAATATTACAATATCCGCTTGTATGACTGGGACCTGATGGCCGGGCTGCGTAATTTTGGGCTCGATCATATCAGCGAGATGGCAGGCGGTCATCAAAGCATTGATCATCTCCTGGATACGGACTCGGAAGGCGCGCTCGAAATGATCGAGAACCAGGTGACCGCGACGACTCATTATCACCTTGCTGCGAATCTTCCGAATGCCGGGCAGATCAGTAATTTGCCACTTGGCGCCACCGTGGAGACTCCTGTGATCGTTGACGGTGCAGGCATTCATCCCGTCCACGTGGGTGCCTTGCCCGAACCGGTCGCAGAACTCTGCCGCAGAGAGATCATCGTCGGGCAGCTTGGCGTGGACGCAGCAGTGGAAGGGAATCGTGAAAAGGCATTGCAATGTCTCCTGCTCGACCCTGTCATCACGGACATCGGCATAGCCAAAAAAGTCTTAGACGACTATCTAACCGCCTATAAGGAATACCTGCCGCAGTTTTGGCAGTAAGCAATTCTGTCGTTGCGAGGAGTTACCGGTCAGGACGCGTTGGCGTCTTGACCGGGCGACGAAGCAATCTCTTATCATGAAAATTATCTCTCTACTTCCTGATAACAATCACCTCATCCAACAAGCCGCCCGGTTGCTCGTGGGCGCGTTCCGCGAGCACTGGCCGGATGCCTGGCCAACTGATGAAAAGGGTCTAGAAGAAGTGCATGAAATGCTCGAGACAGGGCGGATCTGCCGCGTCGCAGTGGACGAACAGGGGCATTTGCTCGGAATTATCGGCGGAATCCCGGGCTATGATGGGAATGTCTGGGAGCTTCACCCGTTGGCGGTACAGCCAGCCATGCAGGGGCGAGGCATTGGAGCGGCGCTGGTTGAGGATCTCGAGGAGCAGATCCGCTCGAGGGGCGGGTTAACCATCACCCTCGGAACCGATGACGAAGATAGCATGACCTCGTTATCAAACGTTGATCTATACGAGAATCTCTGGGAAAAAATCAGGGATGTCCGCAACCTGAAGGGACATCCCTTTGCGTTCTACCAAAAACTGGGTTATATCATCACCGGCGTGGTGCCTGATGCCAATGGACGGGGCAAGCCCGATATTTTAATGGCGAAGAGAGTGTGATGGAGTCAAAGTCTCCAGACTTTGAAATTCCAACGACTGGAGTCGTTGACTCCATCTTAATCAGTGAGTCTCTGTCACCTTCGTGATCGAACGCGGCTTGTCGGTATCGTAACCCTTCACACCGGTCAGGTGGCAGGCGAATAACTGAGCGGGGAGTATGCTCACCAACGGAGTCAGCCATTCAGGGATGTGGGGCGGGAGTTCGATCGGGGATTGAGCCAGCGCAAGCACATCCGCATGATCGGAAATCACCACGAGTTCCGCATCCTGCTGTGTGCGCAGGCGAGTCAGCATCTCCTGCATTGTCTCTTGCACCTTGCCGTTCGGCGCCACTGCTAGCACGGGGAATCCGCCTTCAACCATCGCAATGGGTCCATGCTGAAAATCCGCGGATGAATAGGGCTCCGCGATCACATAGGTCAACTCCTTCATCTTGAGCGCCCATTCGAAGGCGGTTGCATAATTGAACCCACGCCCCAGCACAACACACTGGCTCATGTAACGATAGCGCTGTGCCATTTGCGCGATCTGTTCATCCAATCGCAATGTTTGCTGTGCCCATGCGGAAACCGAGTCAAGCTCCTTCCAGCGTTCTGTTGAATCGCTGAGCGCAGCAGAAAGCATCGCAATCGCCATCAGCTCTCCTGTATATGTTTTGGTTGCAGCCACAGCCTTTTCTTCACCAGCCTGAATATCGAGAACAAGATCGGCGGCTTTGGCAAGCGGCGAATCAGGGACATTGGTAATGGCCAGCGTGAGACATCCTTGTTTACGTCCTTCCTCCAACACACTGACAATATCCGGTGATTG
This sequence comes from Anaerolineales bacterium, assembly GCA_035463255.1. Classification (GTDB taxonomy): domain Bacteria; phylum Chloroflexota; class Anaerolineae; order Anaerolineales; family Villigracilaceae; genus Defluviilinea. Next base: position 22,412 of record DATHTL010000092.1, read on the forward strand.
TCCGGACTGAGATACACCGATCACAAGCGCGCCCGTTAAGCGCGGCGGGCTTTGATAATATGTAAACAAGGAGGGTGTTGCCAGCGCTAACGGGATACCATTGTGCGCGCCCCATAGATAGTTTGCATAACGGCCTGCATTATCTGATGTGCCACGCGCCGCGAGAAATGCATACTGGATATTACGCGATCGAATCGCATTTGCAATTTCAAGAGCAGTTTGTTTTTGTCGGTCAAGCAGGGAAGCCAATCGTTCAGGTTGTTCGAAAATTTCGGAATGTAGGGTCATGTTGTCCTCTGCATCGATTCTAATGCGTTTTAGATAATCTTATATGCAAGCAAGCGTCCTTTAACAATTCAATTCTCATGGCATCCATGTCGAGGTTTTTAAGGCGATAACAATTGATTGATCAACACGTTTATTACAATGAATAAAACATCAACATGTTATAAGTATCATCATGATGAATCAATTCAATAAAATTCTTTTGTTGATCATCAAATCAAACACTAACAAAATTTTAAACTTAGATATCACATAAAACCTTTACATAAATTCATTAATAGATACAATCAACATAGTTGCATATAAAAATTTCTATATCGATTCAATGAACACATTCATTCAATCATATAACAATAAAAATTTATCAACGACATCAACATGCAACGCAATCAAGTATGAACAATATCATTGAATGGCTTGATTGAATGAATAAAGGAAAAGGACTCGACATGTATCTCTGTGTACTATCAAGCATTCCTGATGCGAATGATGTTCCCTATGATCCTTCGCCACATATGAATGGATATAAGTGGAAACATTATCAGGTAAACCCAAAGAATGTAGAAAGGCAGTTGCGCGATCTCTTGAGCGAAGGGGTGGACGTATTCTTCAACTTATGTGATGGCACACCCGATGACGCTCTTTCAGGCATCGGTCTCGTGCAGATCATGGAAAAACTGGGCGTTGCCTTTACCGGTGCAGATTCCACCTTCTTTGATCCCTCACGCCAGGAGATGAAGGCGTACGCAAAGAAAGTAAATGTTCCAACCCCTGGCTGGGTAATGGTAGATCGCGTCGAAGATGTGGAACGTGTTGCAAAACGATTGCGCTTCCCTGTGCTGGTGAAACCGCCGCATGGCTATGCCAGCATCGGCATTCGACGAGAATCGCGCTGTGAAAATCTGGAACAACTCAAAACGCAAACAGCTCGTGAGATCGAAGAGTTTGGACGCGCACTTCTCGAAGAGTTCATCGAAGGACGTGAGTTCACCTGTCTCATTGCGGAAAATCCTGACGATCCAAATGAACCGATTACTTTCAAGCCAGTAGAATTCATCTTCCCGGAGGGGGAATCGTTCAAGCATTACAACATGAAGTGGGTGGAATATGAGAAGATGAATGTTGCACCGGTGAATGACCCGCGCATCGAGAAGGTCTTGCGCAATCAGACCACGCGTCTGTTCAAAGCCATGAATGGCAACGGCTACGCACGCTGTGACTATCGTATGGGTGCAGATGGCGCGATTTACATGCTGGAGATCAACCCAAATTGTGGAATCTTCTATGCACCTCACGAGCCAGGCTCAGCGGATTTCTCGTTGATTAATGATCCAGTGTACGATCATCAGAAATTCCTAAAGCTAATCATTCGTTCTGCAAAAAACCGCCAAACCAACATGCTTGCCTCGAGAAGGATGAAACGACAGTTAAAGAAACAGCGTGTTGAACAGGTGGCAGCCTATACCTAAAGATCCAACTTCCGAAGCATGTGCTTCGGAAGTTTTCATTATAAAATCTGTGCATGCCTCTACCCCATTTTCTCGCTCGACCGATATTCCACCTTGTCTATGGGATCAACCGCCGCATGGAGAGCGGGCCCTCCGCATCCATTCGCCGTACAGTGCAGCTTCCAAATGAAAAACAGCGCACCGCGTTTGACCGATTATTTGACTCCGCGCAAGAGAGCGGACCCAACACACTGATCCATTACGACCTGCCTTATCTGAAGAGCGATTTTCTCAACTACTTATGCGATTGGCGCGGATTTGTGATGCACGGATCGCCTCTGCACGATCTCGATACACTGCAACCCATCCGCAAGAGTAAAGACAAAACTGAATTTGGGAACCGGGAACAGATCTTTGCCTCACCGGATGCGATGTGGGCCATGTGGTTTGCCATTTTGGACAAAAGTAAGTACCACCTCACGCGTAATGGATGCGTTCGAGTGGGAACAGGTCTACAAAGAATAAAATATTATCATTTTGAATTACCCAAGAGCAACAGGGAAAACTATCCTTTCATAGAAGGAACGATGTACATTACCCGTCCGGAGAATTTTCCACACAAGCGTCCCTTCCCCTTCCTTGACTATCTGAACGCAGAGATTGAGGAGTGGGGAAGCACAGATCCCATTGTCCCGCTGGCACGCATCAAAGTGCAGCCGCAGGATTTTCCTTATCTAGACCGCGTACAGTTCAACCTGTAAACGAAGCTGATCTCATGACAATAAGCGGACTCTCTGTCCGCTTATTTTTATATGAACAAAAGCCGGAAGTATAATGACGCCATGAAAATACCCGAACGAATCGAAACAGAACGACTTATCTTGCGCAAGCCACGCATGGATGACGCGTCTGTGCTCTTCGCCGCATATATGCAAGATCCGGAAGTGACACGGTATACAACCTGGCGTCCGCATCGTCAACTACAAGAAGCAGAAGACTTTATTCGTAACAGCATTTATGCATGGGAGATCGGAACTCGTTTTCCCTTTGTCATCACTCTTAAAGGAATGGATGAGCCCTTTGGGATGATTGATTTGCACGTCAGGGGTTGTACAGTTGGGCTTGGTTATGTTATTGCTCGTTCCCATCAAGGACATGGATATGCAACCGAAGCCACACGCGCCATCATCACCTGGGCTTTACAACAACCAACCATTTATCGTGTCAACGCATCAACCGATATTGAAAATATGGCATCGCAAAAAGTGTTGGAAAAGGTGGGTATGCTGCGTGAGGGATTGTTACGGAAATACATCGTTCATCCGAATATTAGTGATATTCCACGCGATAGTTATATGTACGCGATTACCAAGTAAACAACGGAGGAGAGATGTTGAATAAGAAGATCGCCTTTATCGGTCCCGGCGCCATGGCGGAAGCCATCATTGCCGGATTGCTCCGCAAGGAACTCGCCAAACCCGAACATATCATTGCATCGGGTCCACGCGAGGAACGCTGCGCAGAACTAAACAAGAAGTATGGCATCACAACCACAACCGATAACGCCGAGGCTGCCGCCCAGGCAGATGTGGTGGTGCTCTCCGTCAAACCGCAGCGCCTCAGCGAAGTGATGAAGGGACTGTACAAGATCCGACCGGAAGCGCTGGTGCTTTCCGTGGTGGCGGGAGCCTCGATTCAAAAGATCAGCCGGACGCTCAAACATCAAGCCGTTGTGCGCTCCATGCCCAATACGCCGGGCCAGATCGGGGAAGGGATCACCGTTTGGACTGCTTCTGCGAGGACATCTGAGGAACAGCACGAGATGGCGCGGCAGATCCTGGGCGCCTTGGGACAGGAAATCTTTGTAGAAGAGGAAAACTATCTCGACATGGCAACCGCCATCTCGGGCAATGGTCCTGCCTATGTGTTTCTCTTTACCGAAGCACTCATCGACGCGGGCGTGCATCTGGGATTCCCGCGCCGCATCGCCGAGCAGCTGGTCCTGCAGACGATCAAGGGCTCCGCGTCGTACTACGAGCAGGCGGCTCGCCATCCCGCGACTCTACGCAACCAGGTGACATCTCCCGGTGGTACCTCGGCAGAGGCATTGTACTATCTTGAGAAAGCAGGTTTTCGAACTGCTATCTCCCGCGCTATCTGGGCGGCGTACCAGCGTTCCTTAGAACTGGGAAAGGAAAAGCCCGGGCACATGCCGGAAGAGCACGTAAACGAAGAATAACGGGTCCTCAACCCACAGACAACAAAAAACGCGGATAGGTTAAAATCTATCCGCGTTTTTGCTTTGTACCAACTGCTTATTGAACACGAATAACCATGTCACTCATTACCGCAAATTCCCTCTCCAAATCGTTCGGCGCAGAAGACCTCTTCGCCAATGTATCCTTTTCCGTGGCAAGAGGCGCACGGCTCGCGCTGGTCGGTCCAAATGGCATTGGCAAGACCACGCTGCTGCGTATCCTCATCGGACAGGAAGAACCCTCCTCAGGCACCGTCACGCGCTCCAGGAATCTGCGCGTCGGCTATCTTCCACAGGAGGCAGATTTCGAGTTGAAAGGCTCCCTGTGGGATATTTGCCTTGAGCCGTTCGCAGAGCTCATCCGCATGCAGGGGGAGCTGGAAAAACTCGAAGTGGAAATGTCTGATCCTCTGAAACGGGATCAGGCCTTAGAGCGATATGGAACGCTTCAGCATAACTTCGAGCAGCGCGGTGGCTACGTCTACCAGATCCAGATCAAGCAGGTTCTCACCGGGCTCGGGTTCGATCCGTCCGAGTTTCAGATGTCGCTCGATCATCTTTCTGGCGGACAGCGCACGCGCGCCCATCTCGCGCGCCTGCTCCTGTCCAACCCTGATCTGTTACTGCTCGACGAGCCGACCAATCACCTCGACATCAGCGCCGTCGAATGGCTGGAGGGATATCTCTCGCAGTGGGATGGCGCGGCAGTGGTCGTTTCACATGATCGTTATTTCCTTGACCATGCCTGCAATGCCCTGCTCGAAATGGCGATCAGCGGCGCGGAATATTATCGCGGCAATTACACCACCTATTTGAGCGAGCGCGAGAACCGCTGGCAGCATCGCGTGGAGGTCTTCGAGTCCGAACGCGAAAAGTTAATGAAGGATGTGGAGTACATCAAGAAAAACATATCCGGCCAAAACGTGCAACAGGCCAAAGGCAAGCTGCGCCGCCTGACGCGCGTCGTCCAGGCGATCGAGCAGGTCGGCATGGACGCGGTAGTCAGCACCAACTGGTCACAGCTCGATGTGGAGACGACGACCAGCCCTTTCAGCGTGGAGGAGGCGGAACGACGTGTGCGCGCCCTGCGATCTCCCCAGCGCAGCATGCCGGACCTTGGCTTGCATCTGCGCTCGACGCGGCGCTCTGGCGATCTCGTCATCCGCACCCGTGATCTGAAAGTGGGCTATCCCCCGGAAGATGGTCTTCCTGAAAAATTCCTTTTCTCAGCGCCCGACATTGAGCTGCGCAGACTGGACTGCGCGGCATTGATCGGTCCCAACGGCGCAGGCAAATCTACATTCCTTAAAATGATCCTCGGCCAGCTTGAACCGCTCGCTGGTGAAGTGATTCTGGGTGCCAGCCTGCAGATTGGCTACTTCGCGCAAGCCCACGAAGGACTCGATCCTGAGAAAACCGTACTCGATGAAATTCTCGCTCAATCGCCCGGCATGCTGCCGTACCAGGGACGCGATTATCTCGGTAAATATCTCTTCTCGGGAGACGACGCGTTCAAGAAAGTCTCCATGCTCTCCGGCGGTGAGCGCGGGCGCCTTGCATTGGCAAAACTTGCCCTGCAAGATACCAACTTATTGCTGCTCGATGAGCCAACCAATCACCTGGATATCCCATCACAGGAAGTCTTACAGTCCGTGTTGGATGCTTATCAAGGCACGATCCTATTGGTCACCCATGATCGTTATCTCGTCGATGCCCTGGCCACGCAGATCTGGGAGATTAATCCAGACGAATCGCAAATGGCTGTTTTCAAGGGCACTTATTCCCAGATGAAAGAAGTAAGAGAGAAAGAAGTTGCCAGGGTTACCGCCCAGCAAGTAGAAAAAATCGATACTCGAAATGCAACTATCGAAGCTCGCCGCGCGAAGAGTAAAGAGACAAAAGAAGAGAGAAAAAAGATTGCGCAGTTACAGGAACTGGAAAACACCATTGCAGACCTGGAAGCGAAGCTGGCAAACCTCAGCTCACAACTGGATAGTCCTTTTGTAAACCCGGCCGAAGCCGCCAAGCTGGGGATGGAATATCAACGCGTGCAGAGAGAAATGGATGAGAAGCTGGGCGAGTGGGAAAAAATGCAGGCATGAGCATAGACGGTGGACAGTGGAGGATAATCTACGGTCTACCGTCTATTGTCCACCGTCCGAGGAGGATGTATGGGCATCATAGCTCCTAAAAAGTTAAAGGCTGGTTCGAAAATCTTTGTTGCTTTTTTTCTCATCATCTTTTCCCCAATCCTAATCCTGCCCGTCTTGCTTTATTTTTTATGGGGAGCGATCTTATACATTGCGATCTGGCTAACGCAGAGAAAACCATTTGTAATCTTTGTATATTCCGATAGCCCTACATGGAAGGAATACATTGAAAAAGAAATCGTTCCTCATATCCAGAACCGTGCGGTTATTCTGAACTGGTCAGAACGAAGACATTGGAAAGATTCACTAGCCGTTCTGGCATTTCACTATTTTGGCGGGTATAGAAATTTCAATCCGATAGGGATGGTATTTCGACCTTTCCGTTTTGTGAAAACATATCGCCTCTTTGAAGCTTTTAAGCGTGGTAACGTTAAAAGGGTCGAGGAAATAAAAAGAGAATTTTTTGCGCTAGTGGAAGCATGAGACACAAGGATAAAAGCTCTAGAATTTGCACAAGTAGTCAAGTTCGCTATGCTGAAAGTAGTGTTTGATAACGTGATTGTAAAAGCGGCATACTGTTTGGTTTGATGTTCAAATCCTGGTCGAACACCTGAGCAAATAAGCCACATGAAAAAATGGAGAACTCTCCTCGTACTATTGACCGTACTTCAAATCCTGAGTGCCGTCCTGTATCTAGGAAACACTGATGGATTTGGTTTTCCTCTTGATGATGCCTGGATCCACCAGACGTATGCCCGTAATCTTGGTTTGCATGGGTTAATGGCATTCTCTCCAGGTGTGCCATCTACAGGCAATACATCTTTCGGTTGGACTCTTCTGCTCGCTGCAGGCTATTTTCTCAAGATCCCCTTTCTTTTTTGGGCATATTTATGGGGATGCCTCTTTTCCATTGCCACAGCCTTAACCGCTGCGTATCTCAGCTATAGCTATTTCGAAAACTTCAAAGCGTCGGTGATCGTCGCCATTGTGTGTGTCCTCGAGTGGCATCTTGCCTGGTCGGCTGTGTCGGGTATGGAGATCAGCCTTTTTACTTTTCTATCCCTCCTTTTCCTGCTTTTAGTACATCGCAACTCATCGCCCTACTTGATTGGATTGGTGGCAGGCTTAGCCTTTTTGGTTCGTCCTGAAGCCTCTATTCTCATTGTTCTTTATAGCGTAAAGACAGTGATTGAATTTCGCGCCAGCCCTGTCAGATCCTTGACTACCATAGCGATTTTTGTTGCAGTGTTCTTATTGATCATCAGCCCGTGGGCACTATTCAACTTAACCTATAGCGGGCGTCCTTTTCCTTCTACGATTTCTTCGAAGTTCATGCAGTACGGGTTTCCATTCTCACCAGCGAAGTCCCTGAACTATATCTGGAACGTGTTTCTCTATTTCTGGAATGGACCGTTGATGTTGCTCGTTCCATGCGCAGGCTTCGCCTTATACACGACTTTCCGTCAAAAAAAGACGCACCTTTATTACGCCTTGTCCTGGTCGTTGAGCCTCATTTTGATCTACGCTGTCGCCTTGCCCTCCCTGTATCATCATGGGCGTTACTTGATGCCCTTGATTTCTCTACTTACAATCTTCGGCGTCGAAGGGCTACTCCTGCTTTTCAAGAAGTATCGACTAAATCAAAACCGGCAGACCGTGATTTGGCTGGTTGTTAGCGGTATGATCATTGCATTATGGGTAAACGGTGCATACACATTCGCACTGCAGGTCAAACTGCTGACAGAGAATCATGCTAACGTGGCTCACTGGGTGGACGACCATGCACCGGAGGAGGCTGTCATTGCCACCCATGACATTGGTCTTGTCGGCTATATCACACAGCGCCAGGTCGTAGACATCGCGGGATTGGTGACGCCTGAAGTGATCCCTTTTATGAACGATCAGTCCAAACTGGCAGATTTCGTGCAGCACAAGAACGTTACATATGTAATTGTATTCACTGGCTATTACGAGGACTTCCTAAAGCGATTGAATGCCCAGTTGGTCTATTCAGCCGATCGAAGGAAATTGGAAACACTTGGCTTGGAACCTTTCGAGGTGTTCCAAATACCCAACCATTGAAACAGATTATTCTCCAGTTGCTTTTTGGGATCCAAAATACTATACTATTCTTAGAGGGAGAGTTTAGAATCGAAAGGAGATAACCATGCTTTGGAAAAATCAACTCCGAAAAGACTCATTGCCGTGGCTGCTCGAGTCTGACAATCCCGGTGTTCGTTACCTGGCATTGCGTGACATCCTTGAGCTCGGCCCTAGCGATCGTGAGCTAACGTCCGCGCGCAGGGCCGCTCACAAAGAGGGCCCGATCGCTGAAGTTTTTTCTCACATGGAGAATGAGGGCTACTGGATCAAGCCGGGACCCGGCTACAGCCCCAAATACAGCTCGACGATATGGTCGATTATTTTGCTTGCTCAGTTGGGTGCCAACGCAAGGGAAGACAAACGGATTGAGCAAGCTTGTAACTATCTGCTCGATCATGCGCTGGCAGAAGGCGGTCAATTCACCATGATTGCATCGGGCGCGCCCTCGGGGACGGCAGACTGCGTTCAAGGCAATTTACTATGGTCGTTAATGCAAATGGGCTTTGACGCCCCGCGCTTAAAAAAAGCCTATGAATGGATGGCACAGACAGTAACCGGTGAAGGTGTCGCGCCCGCGCAGGAAAAGGATGCGCCAGTCCGGTATTATGCTACAGGCAAATGCGGGCCCACCTTTGCCTGTGGTGCAAATAACAAGCTTCCTTGCGCGTGGGGCGGAGTCAAAGTCATGATGGCATTCAGCCAGCTGCCACCTGATCAACGGACCCCGGTAATCGAGAAAGCCATCCGGCAAGGTGTGGAATTCTTCTTTAGTGTTGATCCCTCAACGGCTGCCTATCCAACAGGCTACGCCGAGAAACCGAGCGGCAACTGGTGGAAGTTTGGATTCCCGGTTTTTTACATTACGGATCTGCTTCAATTGGCCGAGGCGCTTGTCGGGTTAGGATATGGAAACGACTCGCGCTTAGCTAACGTCTTAAACATCATCCGTGATAAACAGGATAGTGAAGGCCGCTGGCCCCTGGAATACGATTACACCGGCAAGACCTGGATCGACTTCGGGAAAAAGAAACAACCCAACAAATGGGTCACTTTGCGTGCTCTGCGAGTGCTGAAAGCTGTAGATTAATTGGTGCCCAGCAAGACAGGATCGGGATCCCGGGGCGGTTAGACATCCATAGCTGAGGAGGAAAACAGTGGCGACAGTAAAACCGAAACCACTCATGATCTACATGCTGTGGGTAGCTGTCACGACAATAGGGTGGCTGTTTGGAATATTTAACCTAGATTCGGATGTAAAAACATATATGGATGTTATTCGCTTGCTTCCCCTGTATCTGGCCGATGGACTGCTGATCGGCCTCGCAGTGGGAGTTGGGCAGGCGCTTGTCTTGAGAACATTCACTGACTCCACATCGGGCTGGGTGCGGGCAACTGTTCTAGGATACGGGCTTGCCTTCCTGGGCGGTATTGTCGTGAGTGTGCTCATTCCGACAATTGTCTGGCTGTCGCAAGGAGATTACTTGCTACCGGTTCGTGAGCCATCCAGCACGACCATGATCCTAAACAGGCATGACATATTCTGGGGAGGTTTTCTTATTGGTTCGATACAATGGCCTCTCTTGAGCAAAATAATCCCAAATCCCAACCGCAGTAAAGCCGTGCTATGGATGCTGACAAACTGGTTTGTGCTTGGGATCAGTATTTTTGTCAGCGCGTTTACACATATGACTATGCTTGAAAAATTTCAGATGGGCCTGGTGGGAACAGTCATGGGCATTGTCACAGGATGGGTTCCCCTGGCCTTCTTATGGAAGCCCGATCCTGCCAAGCAGTTTTAGCGCCATCTGCTTACACGAAAACCCATTTATCAAATATTAATTTCTTCACCAGCGGCACACTCACAATAGGACCATCGTTAAACCCCACGAGGGGCTACACGATTCTTTTTCGGTCCTGTATCCGGTTCAGTAGATGGAGGTGCTGTGATGCCCAAAATAGAATTTAGAGGTCAAACCTATAATAACGAGTTCGAAATGCCCTATGATGTCCGTCAGGCATATCTCAGGGAGAAGGAAAGCCGGGTGGGGAAAAACAAGCCGGGGGAAAAATCGTTGAGCGACGTTGTAGATATGTCACCGGAAGTCAAGGCGATGTATGAGCGAGCATTGGGTAATGTGGAGGAAAAACTACCCTCCTCCCGTGCAACAGAAGACCTGCCGAACACAGAAGATATTTACCGCCAATCCGCCCCGGAAGATATGAAACATTTGCCGTCCGATGAAAGTATCTATCGACCATCGGGGCAGATCATCGACCCGGTCAAATCGGCAATTGAGCCAGAGCCCGGGTTGGGCATGAACAGATTTATTTCTAGCATCATCTGGGCACTCATCCTGGTCGCGCTTGCCTACTTCGTGGTGCAATTCCTGCTTTAAGAAAACAGGTTGCAACCGAGTGGAGTAATTGGTTTGCTATAATCCCCGGTATGGGATCGAACATCAAACTGATCCTGTTCTACACACTGATCGCAGGACTGCTCGCAGCACTGACGAGCCCCATTCCGAGGACATCTTTGTTGTTAACCGGGTTGGAAATATTGATGGTAGTACATCTCGCCAGAAAGAACAATTTTGATTTGTCGCTGAAGACACTGGATTTTCTGTCACCGCGATTTGGGGCGTATCCAGTGTTTTGAAAGATGCCGGTCTGGAACTGTTGCGCTTCGCACCAATATTGGGCTGGGCAGCAGGTGTGATTGTTGCTGTGCTCTTTGTATTCTTTCTGGGGCTTTTGACGAATCTGTATTTCAGCAAATAATTGATCGAATCAAAGGAGAGGGTCACATGGCAGAGTCAAAAGCTTGTCCTAAATGTAATGGTCCAATGAAACCTGGTTCCCCGCAACAGGTCGGAAACTACGGAAACTCGCCGTTTATTTGGGCGCCTGAAGGAGAACCGCCTTTTCCCGTCAAAGGAGCTGCCACCCCACGTATGAACTTAACTGTATATCGATGTGAGAACTGCGGCTATCTCGAATACTACGCGCTCTAACCTAATGTGTCTACTCTGGTAATTTATAAACAGCCCGATGAATTTTCACCATCCGGCTGTTTCTATATGTATCGATTCCTCCGATGATCTATAGAGAATAACTTTCCCCTGGGTTCAGCACAATAACCTGCGTATCCGTCTCTGCCTGTACGCGCGCTGCCCAAGCATGGGCATCCTGAGCGATCAACTCCCACGTGTTGTAGTGAATAGGAATGACAATCTTCGGCTGGAGCAATTTGACCGCACGTAATGCGTCATCAGGGCCCATAGTGTAATTATCATCAATTGGCACGACAGCCACTCCCTCTCAAATCAGTTTCATATCACCGAACAGCCCTGTATCTTGAGCAAGATAGACCTTTTTGCCATCATTGGTCGAGATAAGGAAACCGCAGGGATTTCCGCCATCCGAACCATCAGGCAGGGCCGATCCGTGAAGCGCCAGGGTTAGTTTCAGATAACCAAATGGATGTTTATGTCCACCGCCAATGTGCTGCGCATGAACTTTTTTGACACCCTGTTGCTCACACCAGGTGGCAATTTCGAAATTACTAATGACTATGGAATTAGTACGCTTAGCAATCGGAATCACATCGCTTACATGGTCGCCATGTCCATGGCTGACGAGAATAAAATCTGCTCCGACAGTGTCAGGGGAGATAGAAGCAGCAGGGTTTTCGCCAAGGAAGGGATCAGTAACGAGTTTATATCCATCGGTTTCGAGCAGGGATGCAGCGTGTCCGTACCAGGTTGAATGTAGTTGTCATGGGAACATCCTTTTCACATAGTATAGGCAAAGTGAAGGCGGAGTCAATTGCTCTCCGAACGTGTCTGGTACCCAGCACACCGAAACATTACATAACAATAGTGTTTGTTGGCAACTCGAACAAAAAAATCTATAATCAGCCAATCTTAATTCCACGGAGGCTCTATGAAGCCAACATTTAATCAACGTCTTCGATACCAGTTTGATAATTTGATGTCGCGCGGCACGCCGGCTATGATTGGCATGTTGTTCGCGTTCTCATTAATTATTGTAGTCGTTGCAGGAGCAATCATTTCAGCCACGGGCTTTGTGCAGGAAGGAACCGAAGGATCGTTGGCCTTCGGTGAAGCCATGTGGGAAAGCTTGATGCGCACGCTCGATTCAGGCACCATGGGTGGAGATACAGGCACCGGATTCCGTGCCGTGATGCTGTTCGTTACTCTGGGCGGCATCTTCGTTGTCAGCGCGTTGATCGGTGTGTTGAATAATGCCATCGAAGAGCAAATGGAACGTCTGCGCAAGGGACGTTCTCTTGTCCTGGAAACCAATCACACGCTGATCCTCGGCTGGTCTGCGCAGATCTTTACCATCCTGAATGAATTGATGGCAGCCAACGAAAATCAGGCCCGCGCCCGTATTGTGGTTTTGGCAGACAAAGATAAGGTGGAGATAGAGGATGAGATCCGGGAGCGGGTGGAGGTGACGGGAAAGACTCGCATCATCTGTCGCAGCGGCAGCCCCATTGATCCAAACGATCTCGAGATTGCCAGTCCCCACTCTGCCAAGTCCATCATTGTGCTGCCTCCTGAGAACAGCGATCCCGATACCGATGTGATCAAAACCGTGCTGGCTATTACCAATAATCCCAACCGCCGCGCCGAGCCGTATCATATCGTCACACAGATCCGCCACGCCAAGAACATGGATGTGCTGAAGCTGGTCGGCGAAAAAGATAACGTACAGGCCGTGCTGACTGGTGACTTGATCGCACGCGTGGTTGCCCAAACCTCGCGCCAGTCCGGGCTCTCGGTGGTGTACACCGAGTTGATGAATTTCGGCGGCGACGAAATTTATTTCAAACATGAACCTTTGTTTGCAGGCAAAACCTTCGGTGAGGCATTGCTGGCATACGAGGATTCCTGCCTGATAGGCCTGCGCAAAGCAGATGGAAAGATTTTGCTCAGCGCTCCGATGGATACTCGTATCGAAGAGGATGACCAGATCTTCGCCCTCTCGGCAGATGACGACACGATCCGAGTCTCAAATTCGAGCCTGCACCCGATTTCTGAAGCGGTCATCCGCTCAAACCGGCGCGCGCTGGAGGCGCAGCCCGAGAAATGTCTCATCCTGGGCTGGAATCGCAGCGGCACCACCATCGTGCACGAGTTGGATAACTACGTGGCCCCCGGCTCGCAGGTAACCGTTGTCGCGGATATATCCAACATCGAAAAACAGATCCAGGCTCAGGGCGGCAAGCTAAAGAATCAAAAACTGGTTGTGGAGGAAGGCGAAACCAACGATCGTGACCTCCTAAACAGGCTCGGCGTGGAGGATTACGACCACGTCATCGTCTTGGCCTACAGTACGGTGGAGCCACAGGAAGCCGACGCCAAAACGCTTGTCACCCTTTTGCACCTGCGCGACATGGCTCAAAAAGATGAAACGCCCTTCTCCATTGTCAGCGAAATGCTCGATCTGCGCAACCGCGAGCTCGCCGAAGCCACCCAGGTGGATGATTTCATCGTCAGCGAACATCTCATCAGCTTGATGATGGCCCAGCTCTCGGAAAATGCTGAATTATTCGATGTTTTCACCGATATTTTCGACCCGGAAGGCGCGGAAATTTATCTTAAGCCTGTCAGTGACTATGTAGCAACCGGCGAGCCGGTCAATTTCTACACCGTGACGGAAGCCGCCCGCCGACGTGGAGAAACGCCGCTCGGCTACCGGATCACCGCCGAAGCGAATAATGCCGGCAAGGCATATGGTGTCCACACCAACCCGAAGAAATCCGAAACCGTAATCTTCAAACCCGAAGATAAGATTATTGTCATCGCAGAAGACTAGTTTGCGCGTAAAAAAGCCAGAAAGTGGAGGAACATCTGTTCCTCCGCTTTTGATTCCCCAATTTTCGAATAAAACGGGGGACTTTTGCGTACATAGAATGAAAGGTGATCACGAGGTGGCGGCAGTCTTCACAGCTAGAGAAACAGAGCTTGTCATCAAGGCGCAAAACGGCGACCGGAACGCGTTCAGCGAACTGGTCCGCATTCACGCCCAGGGTGTGATGAATGTCGTCTACCGGATGTGCGGCAACACACAAATCGCAGAAGATGCCGCTCAGGAAACGTTTATTCAGGCCTGGCTCCACCTTTCATCCTTTCGCCCACAGGCATCGCTTCGCAACTGGCTTTATCGTATTGGAGTCAACGCGGCGACAGATATGTTACGCAAACAAAAGCGGATTGCGCCTGAAGATTTAGAAGATTTCCAGTTGAGTGATCCGCAGCTCGGTCCCGAGGCACTGTTTTCCCAAGAAGAACGAGCCGCACTGGTACAAAAGGCGATCCTGTCACTCCCCGATGCCAGCCGGGCAGTGCTGGTGCTCAGAGAATACGAAGGACTTTCCTATCACGAGATCGCAGATGCCCTTGATATTCCGGTGGGTACGGTCATGTCACGATTGAATTATGCACGCAAAGTATTGAAGGAAAAATTGCAGCAAACCCTGTTTTTACAGACGGAGGCGGAGTATGTCTAAGCACATCACTGAGTGGCTGAGCGCGTATCTGGATGGTGAATTGCGCGCCCCCCGGCTTCAGCATGTGGAAGCCCACCTGGCAGAATGCTCGGAATGTCAGGCAGAACTTGAGTCGTTGGAAACCCTTTCAGGTTTGCTTCACCAAGTGCCGGCGCCTACCTTCAGTCCACCTGAGCGGTTTGCGACGCAAATCAACCTGCTTCTGCCTCAAATGCGGGGCACAACATCAAGAAAGAAGATCTTGGAAGTTGGCTGGTGGATGATACCGGTTGGGCTTCTGGCTGTATGGATTTTTATAGGCACTTCATTTTTAGTAAGCGATATGCTGGCTGCGGCGAATAATCTTGGATTGCTGCCCGGTATTTCTGACTGGCTTAGCTTTGGTTCATGGAACCAAGCCTATTGGTCAGCCACTCTTGGTCAGATCGGCGTCCTTAGCGGGAACAGTCTGGACTGGGCAACCTTTACAGAAGCCTTTACCAGGACATCGCTGCTGCAGATCACATTGGAAGTTTCGATCGCACTGCTCTACCTGAGCTGGGTCGCGATCTGGTGGGCCCGTCATCGCCGTCATGAGCGTCAGCCACATGGCCAACTCCTCGAAAGCTGAGACAGGCTCACAGTTCGGAAAGAATAAAAGAAAAGTGTATCAACAAGGAGAATAGAATGATTGATCCCGTCAAAATCTTACAACGTGCCTGGCACATCCTGTGGAGCTACCGGGCACTGTGGGTCTTTGGTTTGATATTGGCTCTGGCTGCCGGTGGTTCGTACAACGGTGGCGGCAATAATGGCATGCAATGGCGTGAAGATGGCAATGGCAGTGGCATCCAGACCCCTCCACCTGAAAGCATGCAGGAGTTCTTCCGCGAGCTGAACCGCGAACTGGGAAGACTCTTCGACCGGGGAATCCCTGAAGCGGATATCTCAGGAGCGGACTTAACAGCCTTCCTCTGGACAATCGGTGTATTCATTGTAGTGATGCTGCTCTTGGGGATTGCTTTGGCAGTTGCCCGCTATGTCTCCGAGGTCGCCGTCATCCGCATGGTGGATGAATATGAAAACAGCGGTACCAAGATGACGGTCAATCAGGGCTTCCGGCTCGGGTGGTCGCGCACGGCCTGGCGATTGTTTCTGATCAACCTGATCGTGAGTCTACCCGTCATACTCTTCTTCCTCGTATTACTGGTCGCGGGTGTGCTCATCTTCCTTTCCGTGGTGAACGGCAACGAGACATTCACCGCAGTCAGTATTATCAGCATGATCGGTACTGTATTCCTCAGCATCTTTGTGGTGATCATCTTAAGCATCATACTGGGTTTACTGCGCCACTTCTTCTGGCGAGTCGCTGTTCTAGAGGATACCGGCGTGGGTGAATCCCTGCGCCGAGGCTGGGCAATGGTGCGTGAGAACTGGAAGAGTGTCGGTCTGATGTGGCTGGTGATGATTGGTCTCGGGATTGCCTGGATCGTGGTCTCCATCATTGCCTTTATCGTGACCCTCCCGGTGGTGCTTGTCACAACCATTGTTGCGGCCATCGTTGCAGCCATCCCGACCCTGTTACTGGTCGGCCTCTTCAGTCTGTTCCTGAGCGGCCCCCTGCCCTGGATCGCCGCGGCGCTCTTCGTCCTGCCTCTGTTCTTCATCATCGCCTTTTCACCCTGGCTGCTGCTGGGTAGCTGGCAATCGGTGTACACATCCACCGTCTGGACGTTGACCTACCGTGAGATCAAAGCGCTGCCTGCCATCGCTCCACAAGCGGAGGTCGTCCCAGTCGGCGACTGATAGTTAATGATCTGACCTCTTAAAAGTAGAGCGAGCCCACCGGCTCGCTCTACTTTTCATATTGCCACGATTTCTATTCCGGATCTTTCCAAGACTTCCCAAACCAGTTTAGCATTCTGTGCCGCAGAGGGATGATCTCCATGCAAACATAAGGTGTCCACACGAATGTCGTTCTCTCCAACCCGAATTCCCTGCTGAGCAAGGTTCACGGCATGCGCTGCAACATCTTCAGGTGCCTCGATAATCGCGTTAGGCTGCTTGCGGGAGACCAACGTTCCATCGGGATTATAGTTGCGGTCAGGGAAGCCTTCACTGGCGACTCTTAATCCTACTTCAAGTCCCGCTTCCACCAGGACTGAGCCTGCCAGCCCGACCAGAAGAAGGTCCGCGCTGAATCGTTTCACCGCGCGTGCGACAGCCGTCGCGAGGCTTTTATCCTTTGCTGCTTGATTGTAGAGCGCGCCATGCGGCTTGACATGATGCAAATCCACACCTTCCGCCTTTGCAATAGCATAGAGCGCGCCGAGTTGATAAAGTACCAAAGCTTCAACCTCATCAAGCGGTATCGACATTTCATTGCGTCCAAACCCCTCCAGATCTTTCCAACTAGGATGTGCCCCAATAGTGACTCCATACTTTTTTGTCAATCTGACAGTGTTCTGCATAGTAGCAACATTGCCAGCATGAAATCCGCAGGCAATATTGGCAGAGGTGATATAAGGCATGATGTCTTTATCGTTGCCTATGTTTTCGCCCATGTCACAATTGAGATCGATTTTCATAATGCACCTGCTCCAGGTGGCGTCCCCGCCGCCGTAGCTACCAGCGAAAGAATAATTACTCTTCTGCCACAATTTTATCTAACCCGCCCATCAACGCCCGAAACTTGCTTTGCGCCTCGACAACGGTGGTCTGTTGAAAACGTACCCTGCTCTTATTAGGCACACACTGCGCTAGCGCAGGTAAACTCGCGCTGGCAACTGTTCCTATTTTAGGATATCCGCCCGTGGTAGGACAGTCCGCCATCATCATGATCGGTTGTCCACTCGAAGGAACCTGAATCGCACCGGCAGTCATCCCCTCCGAGATCAATTCTCTCTTCTGGCGATGCGCCAGCCGCGGACCATCGAGCCGGTAGCCCATTCGGTCGGAAGTCAGGCTGATCGAATATTCACTCGATAAAAAGGTGTTGACACTTTCCTCTGTAAAGTATTCGGTTTGTGGCCCCATGATCACATCGATCACAGGATGCTCCTGATAATTTGGACGCACCTTCTCAGGCAAAGATCGCGCCGCAAGCTCATAAGGCAACTGTGGAAGGCTGGCTGTCCTGACCATATCACCGACCTGCAACTGCCTGCCTTCTAACCCACCGAGAGCGCCGCGCAGATATGTCGAACGTGAACCAAGCACAGGCTGAGTTTCAAAACCACCGGTCACGGCAAGATATGCCCACATGCCATGATCTGTTTTGTTCAAATGGATGTTCCAGCCGGCACGCACAAAGAATGAATCCCAGAGCGGGAACTGCCAAATGTAAACAGAGAGTGCATAGCCCACGCCCGTTACCGCAACAATGCAATCCTGATTCGCTTGAAACGTGATATCACCCAGACCGATTTCGATCACAGCGCAATCCATTGGATTCCCCACAAGAGCATTGGCAGCCTTGAAGGCAAAGGCATCCATCGGTCCGGAAAGCGGGACGCCGTATTGTCTCCAGCCTTTGCGGCCTGAGTCTTGTATTGTGGCAAGCCCGCTTAACTCAATAACTTCAAGTGACATTATTCTTCAACAACGAATCTCACCTGGTCACCCGGAGAAAACAAGAATGGAGATTCCGCCGCAGGATCAAATAAACGCAGCGAGGTATGCCCAATGAGCCGCCAGCCGCCGGGTGAGTCGATCGGGTAGATGCCCGTCTGTGATCCGGCGATGGCCACGGTCCCGGCCGGCACACGGGTGCGCGGCGTCTCCAGGCGTGGTGTGATGATTGCATCATCCAGCTTGCCCATGTACGGAAAACCCGGCGTGAAGCCCATCATATAAATCGTGTAAGTTCTTTTACTGTGGATTCGAATTACATCTTCGAGTTGAAGATGATGGTAGTCTGCAACAAATTGTAGATCCATGCCATATTCACCTCCGTATCGCACCGGGATTTCCAACTGGCGTGGCTTCCTTGCATTTACTTCTTGAATTTGAGCAAGCTTCCCGCTGACCCATGCGCGGACATCGCTATAGGTCAGAATGAGCGGATCGTAATGGATCAACAGCGTCCCATAAGCAGGAACAGTCTCAATTATTCCGTCAAGAGAAGAAGCATTAATGAGTGACGCAAGATTATGAACATGTTGGTTGATCACGATATCAATTTCATCCCCCAACTGAATAAGCAAAGCTGAATCGCCAAGCGGGACAACTTTGGGTTGGAATGTCATCGCTCGAACAGGCTGATGCTTTCAATATGAAAGGTCTGTGGAAACAGATCAAAAGGCGTCACTTCTTTCAGCTTATATCCCCCGCTGATCAGCCGCGCTGCATCACGCGCCAGAGTGGACGGATCGCATGAGACGTATGCAATCATCTGGGGATTCCACTTTAGGATTCCATCCACGACGCGCTTTTCGAGCCCGGCGCGCGGCGGATCGACCAGGACAATCTCCGGTTTCACATCGAGGTGCGGAATCACATTCTCAACCAATCCCTCGTATAACTCTACGTTATCAAACTCATCCAGGTTGAAAGAAAAATCTTCACACGCGGAGGGAGAAGACTCAATTCCGATGACACGTTCACATTTCGGCGCAAGGAATGCACTGAAGAGACCCGCCCCGCAATAAACATCCAGAATAGTAGTGGATGGAGTAATCGGTAATTGAGCAAGGAGATGGCTAACTATCTTCTCCGCCATGCTGGTATTGACCTGGAAGAACGACATAGCCGAAACACGGAAATCACGATTAAGAACCGAGATCACGATATGATCATTCCCCGCAATAACAACTGTATTTTCTTCATAAGCATGCGT
Organism: Anaerolineales bacterium; assembly: GCA_035463255.1. GTDB lineage: Bacteria > Chloroflexota > Anaerolineae > Anaerolineales > Villigracilaceae > Defluviilinea. Next base: position 42,009 of record DATHTL010000092.1, read on the forward strand.
GATGGAAATCCCTGCCTCAATTTCAATCTCGGGTGATTCGGGAGAATCTGATTCCAGTACAAGCATAAGATCATTTTCTGCTCCCGAGCGAATAGAAACACGTTCGATGTTTGTACGAGCTTCAAATTCAAGCTGCGGCCAAAATGAGTTGATGGATCCCTCGGGGAGATGGCATTCCAGAATGGCGAATACCTCTGGCACTTGTGCTTTCACATATCCTAGCTTTCCCTCCTCGGTCAAATGGAACTGTACATGGTTGCGGTAATTCCAGGGGCTGGGGCTCGGAACTGTCTCCTGCACCGGTGGGTCTTCGATTCGTCCAATGCGTGTCAACTGATCGCGCAGGATCTCTGCCTTTGCTTTCAGCTGTTGTTCATAAGGCAAGTGCTGGTAATGACATCCGCCACAGACACCGAAATGAATGCAGCGCGGAGTAACTCTGTGCGGCGAGGCTTCGATGATCTCCACCAATTCGCCGCGTGCAAATCCCCGCTTCTCCTCTGTCAACCGCACGCGGACGCGCTCGCCTGGGAGTCCGAATGGGACAAAGATGGCGCGGCCGTCTTCCAGGCGTCCCATCGCATCGCCGCCATAGGTCAGCTTCTCAAGTTTAATGTCAAAAGTTGAAGGTTGAATGGTCATGCCAACTTTGAACTCTAAACCTTATACTCTTTGGTACAGCTCCCACAACATACCCAGCACCGACTCCAAGCGAGCAGCCAGTTTCTCAGGGTTGCCAGTTGTGACGTCATCCTCATTCGGGAACACTACGTAGGGAATACTTTGCCCTCGAATGTTCAGGCGGCCGCTATCATCGGGCGCAATCGTGGACCAATCATCCTCCTTATAAAGACGCTCCATTTTGTCATCGGTCAAACCATGCTCAAGGATGCTGTCTGGCTTATCAGGATTGAAACGGCGCCGGTTCTTCCGCAAAGATTCCTCGAACGGCACGCGCACGTAGACAATTCCAGCACGCTCGAGAATCCTATCTGATAAATGCTTGAAAGCTTCTTCGTAACCGCCGTGTTCGCTCCCCCGCGAGAATTCGATCAGGGCAGTTATGTGGTCATGGTAAGACGCGTCATCGCGGATTCTCTTCGAATATTCAAGACTCAGTCGCTCGATCAGCACATGCCACAACTCCTGCTGCTTGAAGTAGCCCTGTTCGTCACTGTGCAAGCGCGGCAAGCCGAACTTCTCACTCAAGATATCATCTTCCTCGAACCAATTCCACAGGATCGGAAAATCATCCAGTACGTCCAGACGCCTGAGGTGAAATTGCTTCCGACGGTTCTCAGGAAGATGGATGAGAAAGTCAATGATCTCACTCTTACCTGAGGCAGGGCGCCCGATCAGGATAAGTACATCAAATGTATCTTTAGCCATATGATGAAATTAAACAGGGTGCGCGGCGGAGCCGTCTGCACCCTGCGAGTCATTTCTTGAAAGAGCTTCTGCCAACGGAACAACGATAGGCTTTGCTATCTGAGGAAGAATGAAAGCACAACCAGAACGGTAATGAAGAAACCCGCCAGTGTGCCAATACGCGCCAGATCACGTTTTACATACGTGTAATCGGGGTTAAACTCCGTCCGCGAGGGGGAAGACGTCATGCTGACGGTCGTTGTTGTCCTTCTCGTTTTCTTTGCCATTTGAAACTCCTTAGTTCTGTAATCGCGCAAAAACCACAATGCGCTGTTTATTTACGAGGTATGGATAGCACGAGATCAAGGTCGTCGTTGGGCTGCCTGTGGACGCCATCACTTCCACTGCGGTCGGCTCGACGATTGCCGTGCGATCCACAACATAGACATACTGCCTTTGTTGTGTGTATAAAATTACTTGATCGCCAGGCATCAGCTTATCCAGATAGCGGAATAGCTCGCCATACACATCGTTGTGTGCCGAAAGCACCACATTTCCATTCTGCCCGGGGTTGGCAGAGCCAATGTTCTGCCCCACACCCTTCTTGAGCTGCTCCCAGCCATCGCCCTGCACAATGGGTGCATCGATGTTGATCGACGGGATCTGAATGCGGATCGCCTGGTCTGGCGCCGGCGTGGGCACCGGCAGGTTCGCCAGGGACTGCACCATGGGTTGCAAATGCTCGGGAATCTCCTCGAGGTTCGGCCGTGTATTTCCCTGGGCATCAGGCGGCGTATGTCCGGATGGTAGCACAACCGCCATCACCAGCGGCGTCGGTGTGAGCGTTTCCTGGACCAGTGCTGCGGCAACTTCCTCGTTGAGATCCCGCAAAATCCCAAGTCCGCTGATGAGCACACCAACCAGGCCGACCACGGCCAACACTTCCACCGCCAGAAGGAGCCGGTCCATCACTCGGCGGCGCCTTGAGACTGGACCTTGCGGCTGGTCGCTGGTCTCGTCGAGTGTGTCCACCACGGGAGCCGATTCCGCCAGCACGTCCGGGGCGACATCGACCACGCGGCCCGTTCTTTTAAAGTGCTCCAGCCGCTCGCGCCGCGCCCCGCGCCGTTTTTCGATCAGCAAACGGCGTAATTCTTCCACAGACATGTCTTCAGGCGCTTTACGTCTCGGCATGGCCAAGGGATTATACCCCAAGGCATATTGCCCGGTTGGGTTGCAAATTTTGATACCCTTCGTTATAATGTCAATCCTTCGGGCGGGTAGCTCAGTTGGTTAGAGCACTGCTTTGACATAGCAGAGGTCGTAGGTTCGAGCCCTATCTCGCCCACAAAAATAAAACGCATTGACCGGGACGAGTACGTGGTCCGCTTCCTGACAGGGAGAAAAGGCCGAAGATTGAGAGCCTTTTCCAGGAAAAGCCACCGAAAACCACCCGCGAGCGTGAAGCAGAACGTAGGGGCGGGCAGCTGCCCGTCCGTACAAGTACGTGGAACGGATGGCTCCGTTAGAGGCTAAAAGAGATGTTCTGAGCAAGAGGAGATTCCTCGCTGGCACTCGGGACAAGTCGGGTGGAACCGCGTGAATTAAATTCTCGCCCCGTGTTCGGGCGAGTTTTTTGTTTTAACCCGAAGGAAAACCTTTGTGCCCTCACCTGCACTTGCATGCAGGTGCAAGTGTCGTGGTGAAAAAAGGAGGTCGCGATGACTATAGGTGACACTATCATCACTCGTCGGCGGCCCGGAGGTTATCTGGCATAACAGGCCTGCCGCTTCTCCGGGTTCGCCAGAACTCATTCGAAGCGGCAGCATAACTACAAGTTAAGGAAAGGAAGCGAGAATGTCGCAACAAGTTCAGGAAAAATACGAAGAGTCTCATCTCTATAGAATCCGTCACTCGGCCGCGCATATCATGGCGCAGGCAGTTGTGGAGATGTTCCCCGAGGCCAAGTACACGATCGGCCCGCCGGTTGAAAATGGCTTTTACTATGATTTCGATCTGCCCCGCAATCTCACGCCGGAAGACCTGGAGAAGATCGAGAAGCGCATGAGACAGATCGTGCAGGGCAAACATGAGTTCAAGAAGAAAGTGATCTCCGCTGATGAAGCCCGTGAGATTTTCAAAGGCCAGCCGTACAAGATCGAGCTCATTGAAGGCCTTGAAAAAGGCGGCTTTGACGAGTATGGCAATCCGCTCAAAGAGAAACCGGAGATCTCGATCTACCAGCACGATACATTCGTGGATCTTTGCCGCGGACCCCACGTGGAAAATACGAAGGAGGTCAAGCAAGATGCCTTTAAGCTCATGTCCATTGCAGGAGCCTACTGGCGCGGGGATGAGCATAACAAGATGCTCCAACGCATTTACGGCACGGCCTGGGAGAATTCGCAGCAGCTCAAGGACTACCTCCATCAGTTGGAAGAAGCCAAGAAACGCGATCATCGCAAGCTCGGCAAGGATTTGGAAATCTTCACATTCGATGATGAAGTGGGACCCGGCCTTCCGCTGTGGCTTCCCAATGGTGGCGTGCTGATTGAAGAACTGGAAAAGCTCGCCAAGGAAATGGAAGAGAAAGCCGGTTATTTGCGAGTCCGCACACCTAACCTGACGAAGGAGGATCTGTTCCTCCGCTCGGGGCACCTGCCCTACTACGCGGAATCGATGTACCCGCCGATGGAACTCGAAGGCGTGAAATATTACGTCAAGCCGATGAACTGCCCGATGCACCACAAGATCTTCGGCTCGAAGGGCCGTTCGTATCGTGATCTGCCCATCCGCCTGGCAGAATACGGGACATGTTACCGCTACGAGAAATCAGGTGAGTTGTTCGGTCTGATGCGCGTCCGCTCCCTGCAGATGAACGATGCTCATATCTATGTGACAGAAGACCAGTTCGAGCAGGAATTCCTGGCCGTCATCGATATGTACCTCAAGTACTTTGAGCTGTTCGGCATCGAGAAATATGTAATGCGCCTGTCGCTGCACAGCAAAGCCGGGCTTGGCAAGAAATACGTGGACAATGAACGTTTGTGGCTCAAGACGGAAGACATGGTCCGCCGAGCTATGGACAACGGCAATGTGCCTTACGTGGAAGCCGAAGATGAAGCCGCATTCTATGGCCCCAAGATCGACGTGCAGATCTGGAGCGTGATCGGACGTGAGTTTTCCCTGGCAACAAACCAGGTGGATTTCGCCCAGCCTGCCCGCTTCGACCTGAAGTTCACGAACAAGGAAGGCAATGAAGAGATGCCGCTCTGTATCCACCGCGCGCCTCTCAGTACGCACGAGCGCATGGTCGGCTTTTTGCTCGAGCATTACGCCGGCAACTTCCCGGTCTGGCTCTCCCCCGAACAAGCCCGCGTCATTCCGATCACAGATGGACAGAATGAGTATGCGCAGAGCATTGTCCAGCAATTGCGTCAGTCAGGCATCCGCGTCCATGCGGATATCAGCGCGCAGCGTATGAACGCTAAGATCAGGCAGGCACAGCTCATGAAGGTGCCCTATATGCTCGTGGTCGGTGAGAATGAGATGAACGCGGGCCAGGTTTCCCTGCGTGTGCGTGATGGAAGCCAGCAGAATAACATTCCACTGGCAGAGTTCATGGCGCAGGTAAAGGATCGAATTGCGAGGAGAGCGCCGGAACTATAAAGGAAGTAAGAATGTCACAGCAAGTGCAAGAAAAATATGAGGACTCACGCCTCTATAAAATCCGTCACTCTGCTGCGCATGTGATGGCGCAGGCAGTCGTGGAGATGTTTTCCGAGGCGAAATACACAATCGGTCCGCCGATTGAGAACGGCTTCTACTATGATTTCGATTTGCCGCGCAATCTCACGCTTGAAGATCTCGAACAGATCGAAAAGCGGATGAGACAAATCGTGCAAGGCAAGCATGAGTTCAAAAAGACCGTCATCTCTGCGGAAGAGGCAAAGAAGATCTTTGCCGATCAGCCCTATAAACTGGAATTGATCGATGGTCTCGAGAAAGGCGGTCTCGATGAATACGGCAATCCACTGAACGAGAAGCCGGAAATCTCAATTTACCAGCATGATACGTTTGTCGATCTGTGCCGCGGACCGCACGTGGAGAACACCAAAGAGATCAAACAAGATGCTTTCAAGCTGATGAATGTTGCGGGTGCATACTGGCGCGGCGATGAAAAGAACAAGATGCTCCAGCGCATCTATGGCACGGCATGGGAAAAGGCGGACGATCTCAAGCAATATCTCTGGAAACTGGAAGAAGCCAAGAAGCGCGACCACCGCAAATTGGGCAAGGAGCTGGATTTATTCAGCATGTCCGAGAAGGTCGGCCCGGGGCTGATCCTATGGCACCCGAAGGGAGCCATGATCCGCGTGTTGGTGGAAGACTTTAGCCGCAACGCTCATCTCGAGAACGGCTATGAATGGGTATTCTCGCCGCACATTGGGCGTGCTCAGTTATGGCATACCTCCGGTCATCTAGATTTCTATAAAGAGGGCATGTATTCGCCTATGGACATTGAGGGTGAGCCATACTATGCCAAGCCAATGAACTGTCCGTTCCATATTGAGATTTTCAAGAGCCACCTCCGCTCCTATCGAGATTTACCAAGACGATATGCGGAATATGGAACGGTCTATCGCTACGAACGGAGCGGTGTCCTTCACGGCCTGACACGTGTCCGCGGCTTCACCCAGGACGACGCTCACATCTTCTGCCGCCCCGATCAGGTGGAGGAGGAGATTAGCCGCGCATTGGAATTTTCACTGTATGTCCTGCGATCCATGGGTTTAACGGATTTCAAGGCGTATCTCTCAACGATACCCGAAAAATATGTTGGCGATCCCGCGAATTGGGATAAGGCAACCGAAGCCTTGCGCCGCGCGATTGAGGCTCACAACCTGCCTTATGAGCTAGATGAAGGAGGCGGTGCATTTTATGGGCCCAAGATTGACTTGAAGGTAATGGATGCACTGGACCGCGAGTGGCAGCTCTCTACGATCCAGTTCGACTTCAACCTGCCCGAACGCTTCGGGCTGGAATACATCGGGGAGGACGGGCAGCCGCATCAACCCTATATGGTGCACCGGGCCCTGCTCGGTAGCATGGAGCGTTTCTTCGGCGTGCTGATCGAGCATTTTCGCGGTGCGTTCCCCGTTTGGATGGCTCCTGTACAAGTGGTTGTTATCCCCATCGCAGACCGGCATCTCGAATATGCTCGTGAAGTCGCACAGCAGCTCCGTGCAGAGGGAATCCGCGTGGAACTGGACGAGCGTTCCGAACGCATGAACGCCAAGATCCGGGATGCCCAAAAGCAGAAAGTGCCTTACATGCTCGTCCTAGGCGACCATGAGATGAACGACAGACAGGTGTCTCTGCGTGTGCGGGACGGCAGCCAGCAGAATAACATTCCGCTTGGCGAATTCGTAGCCCGAGCAAAAGATAGAATTGCACGAAGAACGCCCGAGTTGTAAAAAACAGGTGGAGCACTTCATGGTGTCCGCCTGTTCTCATTATTTTCTGAACACGCCTCTTGCGCCCTGAAACTCCAACAGGATTTCCCCGATATCCATATCCCAAAAACGGATGACGGTCAATTGTCGATCCACATAGCCTGTTTCCAAAGAAACCAACATACCGTTGGCGAGCCATTCCAATTGCGAATACATTGGGCCCGCTTGCTCACCAAAAGCAGTGAGAAGTTCTCCTGTTTGCGTATTCCACACGCGAATCGTGTCTCCGCCCGTTGCGAGCTGACCACCATCCGGAGACCACGCAAGGCTGGAAATAAAAATATCGTCTGCCTGGATCATCCCATCACATAGATTGGTCTTCACTGTCCAGAAACATACCGCACCATTGCCGTGTGCAGATGCAATGCGTTTGCCATCGGGAGACCAGGCTATTTGCATCGCAGCGTCCACGCGTTGATCATACAAGCGAACTGACTTATCATTATCCACACGCCAGCGGCGAAATCCATATCCTAGATCACCTGTGGCAACCACGCGTGATCCATCCGGTGACCAGGAAATATCATATGGCGACAAAAGGAAATCCTTTTGAAAGGAGATAGTCTTACCTGTTGCAACGTCAAAAGTAACCAGGCCACGATCATAATCACTCGTGGCCAGAAGTTTTCCATCGGTTGACCATGCCAGCGCGCCAAAAGACATGGTTGTATCACCATTGCCAATTCGGGGTTCGAACAGTACTTTCCAGTTGGAAGTATCCCATACGATGAGATGAGGGATTCCTGCCTCACTGTTCTGCAGGGTCAGGCTGCCCAATGCAAGTTTTTTGCCGTCGGGTGAGAAAGCCACAGCAAAGGTATTCTCTTGATTATTTAGGGTTCGAAGCTGCTCATATAAAGCAAGATCGTATAAAGCCGCTCCTTTTGATGTAGCAATCGCGAGAGTTTTCCCGTCTGGACTGACAGCAAACGAGTGGATACGGCCTGGCAAAGTTGCGGCGATTTTTCGCTCCGCAACAGGCAAAGGCATGGAAGTGGCAGCCAGATCATAGGTTGTCGAGAAAACAGGAGAGGAGTTAGCAAAGTTGGGGAGAAGGAAGAAGCGAGCAAAAGCATAGGCTCCAAGCGTCATGGCAACCAGCCCTGTCAGCGTCAATGTTGTGTAAAGAGCAGATTTATGCTTCACGGTGTTCATCCTCCTGTTCCCGGATAATCATAATGGAAAATAACCCATGCAAATCCTACGCTTTATTGACGATTCCCTGTTGTGCATGGTATCATTTGTTCGCCAAAAACCAGCCGAGAGCTGGTCAACTGTTTTGAAATAGGAGAAACTTATCAGCGCTACAGATTTTCGAGTAAATGAGGGCATCCGCGTTTCGGAAGTCCGACTGATCGGGCCAGATGGTAGCAACGTTGGTGTTGTGCCAATCCGCCAGGCCCTGCAGATTGCACGCGACGCCGAATTAGACCTGGTGGAGGTTTCGCCCAACGCCAACCCTCCCGTTTGCCGTGTGATGGACTTTGGAAAGTTCATCTACGAGCGGGCAAAGAAGGATCGCGAGGCCAAGAAGGCCCAGACAAAGATTGAGGTCAAAGAAATCCGCCTGCGACCAAAAACAAATGAAGCACATCGCGGTTTCAAAGTGGATGATGCCCGTCGCTGGCTCTTGCAGGGACATAAAGTCCGGGTGACAATCAAGTTCCGCGGTCGTGAGATGGATTATCCCGAGATTGCGCTCGAAGATTTGAGAGAGATCGCCGAGGTTCTTGCAGATGTAAGCACAGTTGAACAGGCTCCGCAAATGGAGGGCCGTACAATGCTCGTAGTGCTGGCACCTGTCAAAGGTGGGGCGAAGAAAAAAGAAAAGGGCGACCAACCTGAAGGTCGCGGGCAGCCCAGGGCTGAGAAAGAACCCCAGGCCCAGTCCTGATAAGAGCAAGTCCCAAAGATGTTGAACGTCCGCGGGTAGTGCACGAAGTGACCCGCGGTTTATTTTGTCTGAAAGGAGCAAGCAAGAATGCCTCGCAAAGCAAAAGCTGGCAAGACCAAGTTGAAGACCCATAAGGCGACCTCAAAGCGTTTTCGCCTCACCGGGTCTGGCAAAGTGGTCCGCACCAAAGGCGGCAAAAGCCACCTGCGCCGACGCACGTCGAAGCGCACAAAGGCACAGCTGTCTGAAATGCTGGAAGTAAAGGCGCGCAAGATCATCAAGCGTGTGAAGCGCCTCGCCCCAAGCATGGATTAAGCTAGTAGGGGCAGGGTCGCCCTGTCCGCGAATGTTGTATCAATTTTTTAGTTGTGGCTTTCGGGTGTTCGCAACTGGCATAGCCTATACGTCTATGGCGTGCCGACGCCCGCGAGTTGCAGGAGAGTAAACAATGCGTGTTAAAGGAGGCCCGCGAGGGCATCAACGTCACAAGAAAGTTTTGAAGCTCACAAAGGGACAGCGCGGCGCAAAACATCGCCTGTTCAAGCGTGCCAATGAGGCCATGCTCAAGAGCCTGTGGTATGCCACTCGTGATCGCCGCGTGCGCAAGCGTGACATGCGCAAATTATGGATCGCCCGCATCAACGCCGCAGCCCGGTTGAATGGAACTACGTACAGCCAGCTGGTGGCCGCGTTGAAGAGAGTGAACATCGGACTCAATCGCAAGATGTTATCGGATATGGCAATTCGCGACCCGCAGGCATTCGCCGCGGTGGTTGCAAAGACAAGGTAAACAGATAATGCTGTAGGGATGACCGGCTGGTCATCCCTACAGCATTTAATTTTAATGGGGTTAGAATAATTTTATGAATACCCTCCTGGCAAAGCACATCCTCCCCACTGGTCAAGAAGTTCAACTTGTTCAGGGTGACATCACAACGGAAGAAGTCGATGCGATTGTCAACGCGGCCAATGAGTACCTCCAGCATGGTGGCGGTGTGGCACGCACGATCTCAAAAAAAGGCGGATCGACCATTCAAAAAGAATCGGATGCCTGGGTTTTACAGTACGGTCGCGTCCCTCACGCGTATCCCGCCTGGACCTCAGGTGGGAGCCTGCCTGCGAAGTACGTGATCCACGCGGTGGGGCCGATCTGGGGCGATGGCCATGAGGACAATAAGCTCGAATCGGCTGTGACAGGCTCTCTGCGCCTCGCCGATGAGCTGAAGTGTTCATCCATTGCATTGCCTGCGATCTCAACAGGGATTTATGGCTTCCCAAAAGAACGTGCCGCGGGCATCATATTTTCTGCAGTTGAAAGATATTTTGCAGCGAATTCCTCCTCGGGATTGAAAACCGTCAAACTGGCTCTATATGACCAACCAACAGTGGATGTGTTTTTGAAGTCTTGGCAGGAGAAGTGGGGATTGTGATCACTTCGCCGCAAAACGCAAAGATAAAACTGGTCCGTGCATTGCTGGGACGAGCGAAGGAACGCCACGAAGCAGGCGCGTTTGTGGTGGAGGGGGTGAGGCTCGTAGAAGAAGCAGAGACGAGAGACTGGAGATTTCGATTCGCGCTTTATGATAGCTCTCTCAGCGAAAGAGGAAGATCAATCCTTGAACGCTTATCATCTCGTGATATTGAGGTGGAAGAGGTTTCCGAGAATCTATTGAGATCTTTAAGCGATACAGAGACTCCACAAGGTTTGCTCGCTGTTCTTGAAATCTCCAGTCAGCCAATCTCCAGTCTCTTGAACTTTGTTCTCATCCTCGATCAAATCCGTGATCCCGGGAATCTTGGCACACTGCTCCGCACGGCTGCAGCGGCGGGAGTGCAGGCTGTTTTACTTCCTCCTCAAACAACGGATGCCTTTGCACCGAAGGTTGTGCGTTCAGGCATGGGCGCGCATTTCCGGTTGCCGATCCATTCGATGAGATGGCCAGAAATCGAGCAAGTAAGTAAATCAGCAAATCTGAATATTTATCTTGCGGACATGGATGGTGTATCTTGCTGGGAAACAGATTTGCGCCAACCCCTGGCCTTGATCGTTGGTGGAGAAGCGGAAGGTGCAAGCAATGAGGCAAGAAAACTAACGACTCAGAACATCTCAATACCAATGTCTGGAGACATCGAGTCCTTGAACGCGGGCGTGGCGGGATCCGTGTTGATGTTTGAGGTAGTCAGGCAGAGGAATATACCGCTGGTTGAGTAGTCCCGTGCTTGGCGGGACGTATCGAAACCAGTAAGTTACATGCACATAAGGAATATTTTTGAAATCTGTGGTTTCGATACGGGCTCCGCCCTACTCAACCACCGTGAAAGAATGAGATGAAAATCCGTTCCATTACCTATTTTTGTAATCCTAAATATCCGCTTGACGAAAAAGTCCTGCAGACGGCGGGAAAATTCCTGGCGGAAGCCAAGTACACCTATGAAGCTGCGGGATACGAGGTGCAGACGGTGCGGTTGGCGACCATCCCGTTCTCTATCTTGTTAGGCGATGAGAACATAAATAAGTTACCAGAGCTTACGAGCCAGATTGACCTTCTCGCGCAACAACTCAAGATTGGGTATATCTCGCTCGGTCCTGCCGTGCCCGAATCACCTGGCAGTTATGAAGTCATCCCGGAGGCCATTTTTGTTTCCAAAAATGTTTTTTTCGGTGGGGTGATGGCTGACAAAAAGCGTGGCATCGATCTCGCAGCGATTCGTGCCTGTGCGGTTGCCATAACCAAATGTGCATTCCTCGAGCCAAACGGATTCGCCAATTTACAATTCGCGGCGCTAGCAAATGTAGGAGCAGGTGCCCCGTTTTTTCCTGCCGCATATCATGACAGCGATGACCCTGCCTTTGCCATTGCTACAGAGTCGGCCGATCTGGCAGTCCAGGCGTTTGAAAACACAAAAACACTTGAAGAGGGAAGAAACGCACTGATTTCAGCAGTCACAAAGCATGGTCAGGCAGTTTCTAAGGTTGCTCAGTCTCTAGTCTCCATTCCCCAATCTCCCAAATTCCTCGGCATCGACTTCTCCCTCGCCCCCTTCCCCGATGATGCGCATTCCCTCGGCAACGCGGTGGAACAAATGGGTGTGCCGAGAATCGGTTTGCACGGATCGCTCGCTGCCGCAGCAATATTGACTGAAGCCATCGAGCGCGCGGACTTCCCACATATCGGCTTCAGCGGCTTCATGCAGCCCATCCTCGAAGATTCTATTCTGGCAAGGCGTGCTGCAGAAGGCACGCTGAGCGTAAAAGACGCTTTGCTGTATTCGGCGGTCTGCGGGACAGGATTGGATACGATCCCGCTCCCGGGTGACACAACATCAGAACAGTTGGTCCCTCTCCTGCTGGATTTATGTGCTTTGGCTTTGCGGCTTGATAAGCCGCTCACTGCCCGCCTCATGCCAATCCCGGGGAAGAAAGCAGGCGATGAAACAAACTTCGACTTTTCTTTTTTTGCGCCGAGTAAAGTGATGGCTCTGAACTCGGAAGCGCTCACAAATGCCTTCTCCGGAACAGAGACGTTCCACTTATCTTCGCGAACACAATGACTTTACTTAACGCCGTCCCGTTTGATCGTTTGCTCTGGCTGGTGCCTATTTTCCTGGCGATCCACAATGTTGAAGAAGCGCCGTTTATGGAGGGCTGGTCCAGGCGCCTGCCCATGAAAATCCCTTTGACGATCACAACTCGCCAATTTGTGATCGCAGTGACGTTCTTAACTCTGGCGGGATTTGTGGCGACCTACTTTGGTGTGGAATATCTGGCAAACCAAATGGGTTACTTGATTGTCCTGGGAATCCAGGCCATTATGCTGTTCAATGCATTCATTCCGCATATTGCCACAACAATCCGTTTCCGCATGTACAGCCCGGGATTGATTACGGCTATTTTGCTCACTCTCCCCTTTTCCTTTTATTTATTCCGCCGCGCTTTCAATGAAAACATATTGAACTGGACACAACTTTGGATCATGCTTGGCATCGCTCCAATGGCGGTAGTGATCCTCGCGTATCTCTCATTGCAAATCGGAAAAGCATTGGATAAGTAAACGTCGTCCCTACGAAGCTACCAAACCAGCCAGCGATCAAACTTTTAACTTCCACATCGTAAACGGCTGATCGAATCCCTTAATGTATTCTTTAAAAGGATGCAAGGCGCCGGTCCGTGCGTTCTTAGCCAGGAACTCCTGCACTTCGGGGTCATCATTGATTTCTTCAGTGAAGATCAGTTCGCCGCCCAGTGAAAAGGTAGGCAAACGCGCAGCGATATTTACGGTGGAACCAAAATAATCCAGACGATCGTTTAAATTGACGACGATACACGGCCCCTTGTGAATACCGATCTTAAGCCAGAGCAAGGGGTGACCGCGTTCGGCAATTATTGTTTGCGCGTTCCAGACCGCTCGTAATGCTGCGACCGGGTTGCGAAACGTTGCCATGACCGAATCGCCCATTGTTTTGACGATCGCGCCCCCCTCGAATGCAACCGCCTCTTCCAGAACCTGGAAATGCTCGCGTACGCGGCCAAACGCGGAGGCATCACCAATGCTACGATAGAGCCGCGTGGAGTCACGCAGGTCCGTGAACATCAGCGTGACGGAGCCAATTGAGATCTCCTCACCGGGGCGTAAGACTTCGCTGGCAAAAAGATCACGGAATACCTGTAAGGCGGTGACATCGGCGGCAGTCGAAGCCTGGTCGCTCCAAGCGGTGCGCTCGAGCTGAAAGGTTTGGTCTGTCTCGGACGCATTGACCAGGTTGAGGGTAGGGAGAAGCGAAACATGCTGTTGCTCGGGCGGCCAACCGAATGACGTCACGCGGATATCCGATCGAGAGAGTCCCTGTGCATCTGCATAAAGGGAGATAGAGCCGGCCACGTTCGAGGCGCGCAGTGTATAACGCCCGGGTTCGAGCTCCAGGTTGACAGGCAACGAACGCAACGCCGCAATGCTTTGCGACATCACCACATGCGGTTGCAATTGAGGGCTGCCCACACAGAACGCCGCGTCGAATTCCACTTTGCGCACGGAGGGATTGGGTTTGAATACTACTTCGATGTTGTGATCGAAGTTCACAGTGAAATCGATGCGGCAGGTATTGCAATGGGACTGCCCCCGTACCTCGCCGAGATTGGTATATCCTTCTGTCATTCCCCGGCAGTTGGGGCAAAGCAGATCCCAGCTCATGTCGAGAATACCCGAACGAGTCGCGCGCAGAAACATCTCGAGCACTGCCCGTCGAGGTACATCCCAACGGTCGGCAAGCGCGTAGGGCCGGATGCGCTGGACGGAGAGCTCATCGGCGCGATCGAGAAAATCTTCGAGCCGCGCCACCAGGGATGGATCTGTGCCCTGCCGGATGACCGCTTCGCTCAGGGACTTGAAGCGGGCACTCCCTTTCGAACTGAGTCCACGCTGGGGCGAGATGTCGATCACCGTTCCACTTTTTTCTGCAATTTGGTCGTACAAGCGGAAGGCCTTTTCAAACCTGTTTTTTGCAATGACGCCAATGACAAATGGGATCGCAAGCTGCGCCAGGATGTTGCTTGTTTCCATCCAGGTTTGATAGCGGACACACGTGCCGCCGCCTGTGCCGGGATCAAAATTAGCCTGCACACGCATCTCATCGATCGGTCCCTTGCTATACCTTCTGAGAATGCCAAAGGAGTATGGATACGTCCACTCGAACGGCTCTTCCTGCCACTCTACCCTGATGATCGGGAGCCTCATGCGCGCACGCTTGACTCCCTTTACGTTATCCAGCATCTCGACCTGCGGCTGACCCGTGTCGCGGTTAAAGCGATTGGTATCGGAAGCGAACGGCCAGATCGCCTGCGGGGAGGATCGAAGATCCCATTTCCAGTCAAAATAAAATTCCTGCGCCATTTTGGATACAAAATTAGATGTGTAGGATGAGCCGAATTTTACAGTGAATTCATCAAAATACCATTATGAAACCGAGCAGTCAAAGTCTCCAGACTTTGGCTCCGGAGTAATATCCCTTAACAAGACCTTAACTTTGCTAAAAATGTCTTATGGTATAGTTTATTAACAACTATGCC
>DATHTL010000093.1:0-17375 GCA_035463255.1 Anaerolineales bacterium
GATCGAAGGCGGCATGACCCAGGCTCTTGGCTACGCGGTCTGTGAAGAGATGCGCTACGATGAAAAAGGCAACGCCATCGAGCGCGACCTCGATCGTTACCACATCTTCCGCGCCGATGAAATGCCAGAGCTTGAGACCATCTTTGTGGAAACCTTCGAACCGAGTCATCCGTTTGGCGTCAAAGCTGTCGCGGAAATCCCCATGGATGGCGTCGCGCCGGCAGTTGGAAACGCCATCCTGGATGCGGTGGGCGTCAATGTGGATGAGAACCCGACAACACCGGAACGGGTCTGGCGGGCTCTTAAGAATAAATAGTAAATCGTGTAAATACAAGCAAGGACTTCCGAAGCCATAAACTTCGGAAGTTTTTGTTAGAGAACGCGCTCAACTGCTTTACTGCGGTATTTCCACAATTTCCCTCATTCTGGAGCAGATATTGCAGGAAACCTGAATTCAGGAAGGAAGGCAAGATATAATCAATACAAGAATTTGTGAAATGCGGTTTCCTTTGGGAAGGAAGATAGTTCATGTCTAGAGTTTTTGTCATCGGCCACGTCAACCCGGATACCGATTCGATTGCATCCGCCATGGGATATGCCTGGCTGCTGCGCGAACGCGATGGGGTGGATACGGTCGCGGCGCGCGCGGGCGCGCTCAATCCCCAGTCTGCCTGGGTGTTGAAGCAGCTGAATCTGGAGCCACCGGTCCTGCTCACGGACGCTTCTCCTCGTTTCGAGTCTGTGATGCAAAGGCTCGATAGCCTGCGCCCGGATGCACCGCTGGGCATGGCCTGGACTCTTGCCAGCCGCACCGGAGGCGTGGCACCCGTCGTGGATGAAGACGGTAAGCCATATGGCATCATCAACGGCTTCAGTCTCTTCAAGTATTTTACGGAAATCCTGGGCCCACAGCCGGGGGATACAACTGTGCGCCAGATGATGTCTGCGCCATGCAAAGAAGCGGCCAACACCAATGTGCCCAAATTCCCTTCCAATGGACATATCCGCGACTTTCTCAACCGGATATTGCGCGATGAAGTAGATGAGTATTGGGTCGTGGATGAAAAGGGCTTGTACTGCGGCATTACGCGCCAGCGTGACCTGCTCAACCCGCCGCGCCTCAAGATCATCCTCGTGGATCACAACGAACCAAGCCAGGCGATTGCCGCCTTGGAAGAGGCTGAGCTACTGGAAATCTTAGATCACCACCGGCTTGGTAATCCATACACCCACACACCCATTCGCTTTACTGTAGATATCGTGGGATCGACGTCAACGCTCGTTTACGAACAGACGGCAGAGGCGGGGCTCTCCATGCCGCCCGCGCTGGCAGGCGCCCTTCTCGCGGGACTGCTAGCGGACACCCTTATCTTGACCTCTCCGACCACCACGCCGCGCGACAAACAAACCGCCGAGAGGTTGGCGCGTTGGGCGTTTGTGGGTAACAGCCCTCTTAGAGGTGAGACAATCGAGTCGTATGGCAAAGCGGTCCTCTCCGCCGGTGCAGGACTTTCGAATCGCAAACCTGAAGAAATTGTCAGCAACGATATCAAGTTATATGAGGCTGGCGGATTCAAACTCGCCATCGCCCAGGTTGAAGTGACCGATCTGATGCAACTTTCAGAATATCTCATCCCGCTCACGAAAGCGCTCGACGACCTAAAAGATAAACGCGGGCTGGATTTTGCCATGCTTCTCGTGACAGATATTGTGCGCGGCACCAGCAGGCTGATCCTATCTTCCAATACGCCGCCGGTGTTAGATAACCTTCCCTATCCTCCCCTCCAAGATGGCACGCGCGATGCGCCGGGAGTGGTATCCAGGAAGAAGCAATTATTGCCGGTTGTGCTTGGGTTACTGGAGAGCTAATGGAACTGCAAAAACTCATCAACCGAGCCATGGACCTTCGCAGTCAGTATGAAAAGAAAGAGAAACAACTCTATGGCTCTCCTGCAACAGACGAAGACATTGCCCAGGGGTTTCTCGGAGATGTCAACAACCTGGTCAAGCTTGTGAAGGCACAACATGGAAAAGCGAATATTGCAAACCATGCAGAAAAAATTGGCTCTCAGCTCTCGCATTGCCTCTGGTCTGTGATCGTTCTGGCAAAAATATATGACGTTGACCTCGAACAGTCATTCATGGAGACGATGGACAAACTCGAGAATCATCTGCTGGAAACGCAGGAATGAAAAGCGTAGGTCAGGCTCGTAACCTGACAGTTTCTTCGGCGGGTTACAAACCTGCCCTACTCGCAACATATTGGAAAAAACATGACAGTTGATATCTATCAGGCTCTCGCCGAAGTTGAAAAGAATCACGAATCCGCTGCGCTGTGTACGGTGGTGAAGAGCGTTGGCTCCACTCCACGGCATGTGGGCAGCAAGATGCTCGTCTACCCGGATGGCAAGTTCATCGGCACGGTCGGCGGCGGGGACTTGGAGCATCGCGTGCTCGATGAAGCCTGGATCGCCATGGGTGACGGCGAGTCGCGGCTGCTCTCGTATACGATGGCCGACCCATCACGCGGCGACCCGGGCGTGTGCGGCGGCACTGTGGAGGTCTTTGTGGAACCCATTCTTCCCCCTGCGATGATCGTCGTCATTGGCGCCGGACATGTTGGCAAGGCAGTGGTCCATCTGGCGAAGTGGCTGGGGTTCCGCGTCGCGGTCAGCGACGATCGCCCAGAGTTTTGTACTCCCGAGTCTGTGCCGGGTGCGGATGCTTATTATCCAGTCGAAATGGGCAAGCTGCCGGAACAGCTAAACATCGATAAGCGAACGTACATCGTCATCACCAGCCGGGGCGCAAGCGTGGATGTGCAGGGGCTGCCCGGGCTGCTCGAGGCGGACCCTGCCTATATCGGCGTGATCGGGTCCAAACGGCGCTGGCTCACAACCGTCAAAGGACTGGAACAGCAGGGTGTGCCGGACGAGAAGATCGCGCGAGTCCATTCGCCTATGGGGCTGGAACTGAACGCGGAAACGCCTGAAGAGATCGCGGTCAGCATCATGGCAGAGATCCTGATGCTCAAGGACAAGGGCACAGGAAAGCCGATGAGGATGAAACAGGCCGAGGCGGAGAGCGAGTCGAGCGTCGCGGCGAAGTGAGAGCGGTGAAACGTCTCTTCCTAAAATCCGTATAACAAAGAAGGAAAAACGGTTCGGCGCAGAGCGTCATCTTCGACTTGAAGCGCGTCCACGCATGGACTATAATGAATCTGCTACCACTTTCAAAGGAGTAATATCATGGCCCGAATTTTCGACGTCGTTGAATATCCAAATGAGATGAAGGATGAAATCGTGCATCGTTTTCCGGAAATGGGATTCGGTGATTTTCGCATCGGCTCACAGGTGATCGTCCGCGAATCGCAGGCGGCAGTCTTCTTCCGGGATGGACAGGCGCTGGATGTCTTCCGGGCGGGGCGCCATACGATCACCACGGCGAACATTCCCTTGCTGGTCAATGTCATCGGCAAGCTGTTCAACGACCGGACACCCTTCACGGCGGAAGTGTATTTCGTTTCGATGCGAGAATTCGCCAATGAGAAATGGGGCACCCCTCAGCCCATCATCGTCCGCAACCCGGGCATGGGCTTGGGCGTAGCACTCTTGCAAGGCTTTGGCACGTATTCCTTCCAGGTGAAGGACCCGCAGCAATTCGTGACCCAGATCGTCGGCCAGCAGGGTGCCTACCGGACGAATGATATCGAAGAGCGCTTGCGGACGATCCTGCTTTCCAAGCTGCAGGATATTCTGGGCGAGACGACCTCTGCCAGGAGTGTGGTGGACCTGATTGGTCTGACAGAGGAAATAGGTGCGTCCGTCCGTGCGAAGGCGCAGGATGACTTTGAAGCCATCGGTATGCAGCTGAAGACCTTCTACATCGGGAATCTCAAGCCCTCCAGCAAGTCGGCGCAAGAGCTGCGCGATATGGGCATGCTCGACATGGCCACCTACACCCAGCTCCAGGCTGCAGATGCCATGCGCGATGCCGCTCAGAACCCGAGCGGCGGCGCGGGACTCACGGCCGGAATCGGCGCCGGGATGGGCATCGGCAATCTGATGCAGCAGGCCACCTCTGGCGCGATGCAGCAACAACAGCAGGGAGGCGGTACACGAGGGGCCAGCGGGATCCCCGATGTGATGACTCCCGCGGAAGCAGCCGCGATCCTCAAGGTTTCTGAAGAAGATGTGATGGCAGCGATCAACGACAAGAGCTTGAAAGCCAAAAAGATGGGCAACGCCTACCGCATTAGCAAAGCCGCGTTGGAAGAGTTTCTGGCGGGATAGTCCGTGAGTAAGAAGTGAGAAGTAAAAAGGAGTCTGGTTTTCCAGACTCCTTTCTTATTATGCCCCGACGGTTGAGTAGTCCCGCAAGTTCGCCCTGGCACCGTCCGCCAGGACAGGTGTGGCGGGACGTATCGAAACCATCAGAGACAAGTATTTCTAATAACATGTGGACTCGATACGCCCCGCAGAAAGCATGCGGGGCTACTCGACCACCGGCATTTCTTTTTACTCCAAATCACTCAACACATCTGAAACCGAATCCAACACATCACCAGCCAGAACCGATACAGTGGTTCCAAGATCATCTGCTGCATATAGACCGGCCTGCGCGTGGATCCATGCGCCGGCAACCGCGGATTCGTACGCACCAAGTCCCTGCGCACGCAGCCCGACGACCAGACCTGCCAGGACATCGCCGGTCCCTGCCCGGGCAAGAGCAGGCGAAGCCACGGGAATGATGGTAGATCGTCCATCCGGGGATGCCACAACGGTGAATGCACCTTTCAACACAACAACATGCCCCCACGATTTGGCGTACTGGCTGGCAATTTCCTGACGGCGCTCCTGGATCATTTCTTTGGATAGTTCTGTCATTTCAGCCATTTCACCAGGGTGAGGCGTCAAAACTGCTGGACCGGGAATCTTCTGATACCAGTCCTTGACCCTGGCCAGCAGTTTCAAACCGTCTGCATCGAACACGAGAGGAGGAAGTTGAACGTTATTGTCTTCCTTTTGCTCAGCTTCCTGCCGTAAAAAGCCGATGCGCTGGTGAGTCTTCTTTGCGGAGTATTTTCCTTCGAGGATATCCTCAATAAATTCCCTGGTTGTATCTTCCAGCCCGAGGCCAGGCCCGATTAACAACGCAGAAGCGCGATCAAAATGTTTTGCGAGGACCTCCAGCGCATTCGAGGAGATCACTCCCACCTCGTGCGGCAACAAGACCCAGGTGGCTTCAGGGAACCGGCCGGCGAGCGCAACATGCACTGGCGCCGGGACTGCCAGTGTAACGAGTCCCGCGCCCACGCGGTATGCAGCCTCACCCGCCAGCACGGCAGCCCCCGTGTAATTGACGGACCCTGCGGCGATCAGCGCGGTGCCAAATGTGCCCTTATGGGAATCGAGCGGGCGATCAGGCAAGAGCGCGGCAATGGACTCTTCATCCGCCACCTCGGCTGTCAATTCCTTGAAAGGAGCCAGATCGGCAGGCAAGCCAATATCCACCACCTTCAAATCCCCCACATATTCAAACGCGGGCAGCTTCAACATGCCCTGTTTGACGGCCGCCATCGTGACCGTCAGATCGGCCGCAATGGTTTCATCGGCAACCTCGCCAGTATCGCTATCCACACCTGATGGACAATCGACAGCGATGACAAGCGGGGATGCGTCCAGCCCATCGAGCACATCGTTGATCTCCGACAGCAGTTCCGCAACATCTTTCTTCACAGGTAACTGCACGCCGGTACCCAGAACTCCGTCTAAAAGAACGTCTGCCGTCTCGATCGCCTGTGCCAGCTGCTCAAACGGATTTTCCTTCGAAAGCACCTCTCCACCGGCTTCAATCAAACGTTTGACCAGATCATCCTTCTTGCGCTTGACGAGATAGGCGCGCGCCTTCCAGCCTTCCACGGCAAGGGCAGAGAGTGCCACGAGCGTGTCACCGCCATTGTTGCCCGGACCCACTAGCCCAACGACTTCTAATTCCGCTTCGCCTGTATACAATTCAAGAATAATATCGGCTAATCCCTGACCTGCATTTTCCATCATCTGGTCATACGTTAGACCACCTGCGTCTGCTTCTTTTTCAATTGCCTGCATTTGGGATACGGTAACGAGTTTCATTTGTAGTCTCTCCTGTGATGACAGGATTCTACTGCAACCAAAGGGAAAAACTTGCATTTCTCTGTAATCCTCTTACGAAAATCCAATCATCCGTTTTAATGGATGACATCCCTGATTGGAGAGTAGGGACAAGGAATGCTATACTCACATCACTGGGGCATTGCAGTCCAATATTCGGGATTCGTTCGATGATCCACGGGGCTGTATCAAAGGGACGAACCACAACTTAGCGCAAACAATCACCCTCTAATTAATGATTAGACATCGTTTCAGAAAGGATTGTGTATGCAATTCTTCCGTAAGATTTTCCCGATCGGCCATTTTGTGATTAGCCTGGTATTTGTTGTTTGTGCAATTGCGATTCTTTATCTGGCGTTGGCTCAATTGTGGCAGGGCATCCAGTTTGGAGCTGATTTAGAAATCAATGACCGCTTGAATGCAATTCTGGAAAGCATTGCCCTTCTCACGGTCGCAGTAGCAGCCCTTGAACTAGGCCAGACCCTGCTCGAAGAAGAGGTTCAACGCGACTCGCACATCAGCGGACCCACGCGGGTACGCCGTTTCCTGTCTCGATTCATGGTTGTGCTGGTCGTCGCACTTTCGATTGAATGCCTGGTGCTAGCTTTTCGCCTGAGCCATGAAGCGCCGGAACAACTGCCTTATGTAGCGGGGATCGGGATCACAGCCGCAGCCCTTTTGGTGGCCTGGGGCGTGTTTATCCGGATGAACAGAAGCGCAGAGGAACTCGAACCTGAAGGAATGGAACAGGCGAAGCAAGAAGATCAAAAGGTGAAGGAATAAGGCGCAGGTCGTTATCTGCCGGATGATTCCCACAGATCTTGTGCGACATCACTCAGTCCTAACTCGCGCAATTTCTCACACGAGGGTTTTCCAGTTTCCACATCCCAGCCGCGCGCCTCATAATAGGCATTCAGCATGCTGGGAAAATCTGGAACATAACCCGCTGAACCGCCATCGGGAAATGGTTCGAGCAATGCTTTAGGGAGCTTATCGTTCGCGCGGGTCAAGCCCATGCGATTATTGATGGCTCGCTTGATATTCCAGCCGCGTTCTCCACAGCGCATCATATCCTCAAGTGTCCAATCGAGCCCGCAGGCGGCATTAATTAACTTCACTTGCAACTCCGGTTCGGTATTGGCAAAGATGCACATGACGATGGAATTAAATATCGTTCGCCAATCCTGGTGGCGTGCAACGTTTGCGGCTTTCTCTGCGTGGGCGTGACGATCAAAATAGGTGATCCCCAGGCTTTCGTGCGTATGCCCCCAATCCACAAAGAAATAATCAGACTGGTTGTGACATGCCCCGCGCGGGCTGGTGGCATAGGAGAGCGCCATACCTGAAACCCCGCGTGGATCATGATAGGCCACTTCCAACCCGTTGACCTGTACTGCCTCTTCCTCAACCCTGAAATGCGCGGCGAATCGACGCGACCCTTGCGCCATCACGTCGCCAATTCCCTCGCGGCGGCCAATGAGATGCACCAGTTGTTCGATGGCATCTACATCGCCCCAATTCAAGACAATGCCATCTGTATCTTTTTCAGTAATAATTCCTTTTTCAAATAGGCGAAAAGCAAGGCCAATTGTATTTGCCGTGCTGATCGTATCCATGCCATAGCGATCGCACAGCTCCCCGAGATCCACAATTGACTCTAGGTTATCGTTTAGCAAATTTGGACCAAAACCACAGATCGTTTCGTACTCCGGTCCCTTACGTTTTGCCCTGTCGCCAAGCTTCACCACACGCCCGCAGGCGATCACGCATCCCTGACAGGCGCTGCGAGCTGTGAGGATCGTTTCAGTCATCTTCGCACCGGAAACGTTATCCACGTTCTCGAATGAAGCGCGGGAATAGTATTGCACCGGCATCGCGCCCAGGTATTCCGCGTAATTTGCTGCGCCGGCTGTGCCAAGCTCACGCAGGACTTTTGCTTCATTATCCTGCTTCAGCACGCGATTTGATTCTGAACGCAGCGGTGCATACTTCGCCAGATCGAACACAGGAATCTTATTTATTCCATAGACCGCGATGGCCTTCAAATTCTTGGCGCCCATCACCGCGCCGAGTCCGGTGCGGCCGGCCATACGCCCGTGATCACACATGATCGACGCGAACAAGACCTGCTTCTCCCCCGCCGGGCCGATCGTACAGACGCGCGCTCTCTTCTCACCGATCTCTTCCTTGACCTTTTCCTGCGACGTATACGTGTTCTGCCCCCAAAGATGATTCGCTTTCCTGACCTCAAGCTTGTTTCCGTTTAACCATAAATAGGTGGGCTCCTCTGCCCTGCCCGTGATCCACAGGCCGTCATAACCGGCCGCGCGCAGCTCAGGGCCCCAGAATCCGCCAATGTTGGATTCCGCCCAGAGCCCGGTGGCGGGCCCTTTCCCGCAGACGACGAAGCGGCCGGTCGTCGGGCCGGAGGTGCCGGTCATCGGGCCGGTCATAAAGAGCAAGGGCGCTTCCGGCGAAAGGGGCTCCAGTTCGCGCGTGAGGCATGAATACAAAATTCGAGCGGCGAGTGATGCGCCGCCCAGAAAGTCTTTTTCCCATGCTTCAGGGATTCGATATTCTTCTGCCTTGCCAGATGTAAGATCTATTTTTAGGATAGGTTGCATATCATCTATGTCATTACGAGGAGCCTTCTTGGCGACGAGGCAATCTCCTCGCAATAACGGCTTAAAGTATTTCCGTAGTCACTTCCTGCGCTACGCGAACAAAATCCAGAACGGTGGGGACGTTGCGCATCATGTAGCCCAGGCTTCCCTTGACTTTCAGTTTTGAGGTCATCATGGCGGTCATCGGATTCAGTCTGCCCGTCAGGATGCTGGTGATATCTTTATAGGAAGAGGTCAATGTGAAGGTTGGGTTTGGATAAGATTCCGGCGCGGGCTTGTATTCTACTTTTCGGCAGGTGCCATGCCAGAGATCCAGATAGAACGTGAGGCGTTCTTTCAAGCTTCCATCGGGTTCGATGAAGAAGAACAGATCACCTTCCCAATTCTTCGCGATCTCGTTATAGCGCGTATCGCTGTTGAGTTTTTTTTCAAGATTTTGGAGCCATTCTTCACTGGGGAACATCGCGGCCATGCAGGCGCCTCCTGAATGTATATCAAGTTTATTTTACCATTCTCAAATGGAAACCATCTCACACCAAAAGTGTTACTTTGTACGGCTGTACACAAACCGATCAAGAAAATCAACTGACAGGAAATTTTCTGGGTTTTACTTGCATAAATATACA
Organism: Anaerolineales bacterium; assembly: GCA_035463255.1. Taxonomy (GTDB): domain Bacteria; phylum Chloroflexota; class Anaerolineae; order Anaerolineales; family Villigracilaceae; genus Defluviilinea. The sequence continues at coordinate 9,403 of DATHTL010000093.1, forward strand.
AAATGGTCTATGCTTAATAAAATATGCTTTTTGTGAGAGGAGGTGCGCCGACACCCATACCTCATTTGTCTGTCCCAAGAAAATAAGAATCGATTTGAACAACCATTTGGAGGAGACTTTTCATGAAGAAGCTGTATAACTTGATGATCGTAGCTGTTCTGGCTTCGCTTGTTCTCGCCGCCTGTGGAGGCGCCGCCACTGCCGAGCCTGCAGATTTGCTTGAAGCCATCCAGCAGCGGGGATATATCCTTGTTTCGACTGACCCGAACTATGAACCTCAGTCATTTCTGAATACAGAAGGCACCCGCCCATCCGATACCAAGTGTCCGTCTGACGCCCTGACCACCGCCGAAATGCAGGGCTTCGATGTAGATGTGGCTAAGGCGATTGGGGATCACCTCGGCGTGGAAACCTGTTTTGCTACCCCCTCCTGGGATGCGATCACCGCCGGTAACTGGGCCGACAAGTGGGACGTCAGTGTGGGCTCGATGACGATCACCACCGCCCGCCAGGGGATCCTTGATTTCAGTGTCCCGTATTACTACACTCCAGCAGTGATTGCCGTCCGTGCTGATTCAGGAATTACCGACATGGCCGGTCTGGAAGGGCAATCACTTTGTGTGGGCGCCGCTACCACCTATGACCAGTGGCTGAACAGCGATTTCGAGGGATTGGGCTTACCTGAAGAGTCCATTTATGCCCAGCCGCCTGCGAATGTCACCGTCGTTCCACTGGAAACAGATCAGGAATGTGCCCAGGCGATTGCTGCAGGTCGTGAAGACTTTGTAGGTTACGTCACTTCTGATACGGTCGTAGATGCCAACATCGACGCAGGCTTCCCGGTCGTGAAGCTTGGTTCACCCGTGTACTCTGAAAACCTGGCTGCGGCCTTCGATAAATCATCTTCTCTATCTACAGATACCCTGCGCGCAGAAGTAGATGAGCTTTTCAACGCCATGCACAGTGATGGTCGCTTGGCTGAGCTGTCCAATCAGTGGTTTGGCGTAGACCTGACCCAGTCACCCACTTAAGTGTGCTTCAATAAAAGCATGGAAGCGGAAAAACCCGCTTCCATGCTTTTCCTTATTCCTCAGAAGGCAACCTCATGAACCCCACTAATTCCACCACCGCGCGTATTCCCAAACCGGCATTAACACAGGCAGAATTGCTCTATGAGACACAGCAGCGTCAGGCACGTGGCTTCCGCAGAAATGTTGGTCTGTCGTGGGGTGTTCTACTGCTGATCCTTCTATTCCTGTTTAGCGGACAAGATTTCCTTGGCATCCGGACCATCAATCTGGATTTCGAATTCATTCGAGAGAATATCGGTTTTATTGCAGGTGGGATCCCTCAAACTCTGCTTGTGTCTTTCCTCTCCATTACTCTGGCAACGGTTCTCGCTCTCTTTGCAGCCCTGGGACGCCTTTCCACAATCCCGCCTCTTTATGCACTCAGTACTTTTTATGTCTCATTGATCCGCGGGACACCGCTCTATCTGCAGATCTTTTTCTTCTTTCTCGCTCTGCCTCAGCTGGGCATTGTGCTCTCAGGTCTTTTTGCAGGCGTGCTCGCACTGGGATTGAACTACGGTGCCTATATGAGCGAGATCTTTCGGGCGGGCCTGGCCTCGGTAGGGAAAGGCCAGAGGGAAGCGGCTATTGCGCTAGGGATGACACCCTGGCAGACCATGAAGCGAATTGTGCTCCCGCAGGCCTTGCGTTTTGCCATTCCTCCTATTGGCAACGATTTCATTGCCATGACCAAGGACTCGGCCCTGGTTTCTGCCACCGGTTTTGTGCATGAAGTCATGTGGCGTGCCACCAGGGTCGGGCGAGCTCAATTCCATAACCTCGAGGCCCTCATTATCGCCGCCTTCTTCTACTGGATGATGACAATTATCCTGAGTTACATTCAAGGCATTATCGAGGCGCGTCTGGCCAGAGGAGATCGTTGAAATGGCGCCAATTGTACGAATCTCAAACCTCGAAAAATATTTTGGGCGCTTGCATGTGCTCAAACAAGTTTCGGTTGACGTGGCGCCGCGCGAAGTCGTGTGTATCATCGGAAGGAGCGGCTCCGGCAAGAGCACCTTATTACGCTGCATCAACTTTCTGGAAGAACCCTCATTTGGCTCGATCGAAGTGGATGGACTAAAAGTGGACGCGGGGGTAAAGGGAAAAGAACATCGCCAACTTGTGCATGATGTACGCTTGAGAACCGGCATGGTCTTTCAGGAATTTAATCTCTTTCCGCATATGAGTGTATTGGAAAATGTGATCGAAGGTCCCGTCACGGTCAAAGGGATGGACCGGGCCCAGGCCATCGAGCTGGCTGAACAGAACCTCGATAGTGTGGGTTTATTATTTAAGAAGGACGAATATCCTAACCGCCTCTCGGGTGGGCAGAAACAACGCGTCGCCATCGCCCGCGCTCTCACCATGGAACCGAAGGTAATGCTCTTCGACGAGCCTACCTCCGCCCTCGACCCCGAGCTGATCGGCGAGGTCTTGAACGTTATGAAGAAAGTCGCCAAGGATGGGATGACTATGCTGGTGGTGACGCATGAGATGGGCTTTGCTCGTGAGGTGGCAGACCGTGTCCTCGTCATGGCAGATGGGGAAGTTGTCGAAGACGAGAAACCAGACCTGCTTTTCAGCACTCCGAAAGACCCGCGCACAAAGGCTCTCATTGACCGGTATCGCACGGGGGCCGGTTAAATACATGATCACTGCAATCACGCGTCACATTAGCCCGCGCTTTACTGAATGTGAGATTACACACATCGAGCGCATACCGATCGATCTCAATCTCGCGCACGCGCAACATGCCGAATATGTGAAAGCCCTTAGAGAGGTGGGGTGCAACGTGATCGAGCTCCCCGCCGAAGCGGATTTACCCGATTCCGTCTTTGTGGAAGACACAGCCTTTATCCTCCCGGAAGTAGCGGTCATCACCCGTCCCGGCGCTGATTCGCGTAAGCCGGAAACGGAATCTATCGTGAGCGCGTTGACTCCGCTAAAGCCGCTGATCCATGTGCGCGAGCCCGCAACCGTGGATGGTGGTGACGTCCTGGTACTGGGGAAGAATATTTACATCGGACGATCCACGCGAAGCAACCAGGAAGCTATCGACCAGCTCAACGACATGTTGTGCGACTATGGATATACCGTCAGAGGTGTGGAGCTGCACGATTGCCTGCATCTAAAGAGCGCTGTTACGCGGGTGGATGATAAGACGTTGCTGATTAACAGAAATTGGGTGGATACCCATCATTTTGAAAATTTCGATCTTATCGAAGTTGATCCGGCAGAGCATCACGCGGCAAATTGCCTGCCCATCGCAGGGCAAATCATCTTCCCCACGGCCTTCCCTTACACACGCGAAAGGCTGGAACAGAGCGGATATAAAGTCCTTCCCGTCGATGTATCCGAATTGGCAAAGGCCGAAGGTGCGGTAACCTGCTGCAGCCTGATTATTATGGAGAGACCCTAAAGGTTTATAAGGAAACCTTAAGGGTCTGGTCAGGCCCAGAAAACAAAAATCCCCGTCAAATCCGGGGATTTTTCCTGTCGTTGGTGCGCTGGAGAGGACTTGAACCTCCACGCCTTTCGGCACATGGCCCTCAACCATGCCTGTCTGCCAGTTCCAGCACCAGCGCTTAAGGCACGGCGTATTATAATCGGCTTGCCTTGCTTGTCAAGCAAATGAACATAACCAGGAGACATCATGACCAGAATTGTAGTGGATGCCATGGGGAGCGACAACTATCCAGCTCCGGATGTAGAAGGCGCTGTCATGGCTGCGCGTGAATATGGAGTGGAGATTATCCTTACCGGCGACGCGGCGAAGATCCAGCCCATCCTTGATTCGAATGGTGGTGGAACCCTGCCCATACGGGTGGTGCACGCGCCTGAAATGCTAACGATGCACGATAAAGGCGAAGACCTGGTGATGAAAGCGCGTCATAAGGAAGCACAAAACTCGATCGCCGTAGGGCTCGATCTGGTCAAGAACGGCGAAGCAGACGCGTTCGTCACGGCTGGCAACACTGGCGCAGCCATGGTCACGTCTCTGTTCAGGCTGGGCCGCATCCGGGGGGTGGACCGCCCAGCCCTGGCTGGACCCTTCCCCACCGCGACCGGCATCTGCAATGTGGTCGATATCGGCGCCAACCCAGACTGCAAACCAGAAAATCTTCTGCAGTTTGGCATTATGGGAAGCGTCTATGCCGAACGCGTGCGCGGGGTGAAAAATCCCCGGGTCGGGTTGATCTCCAACGGTGAAGAGGCAGGCAAAGGAAGCGAGCTCGTCAAGGAAGCGTATTTGCTGCTCGCCAATGCAAAGCTCAATTTCGTTGGGAACGTGGAAGGCAAGGAGATCTTCAACGGACGCGTGGATGTGGCGGTGACGGATGGATTTACCGGCAACGTTTTCCTCAAAGCTACCGAAGCAGTCGCGAAACTATTGATCGAAAAAATCCGCGAAACGATCAAGGGTGGGAATCTTCTCACCAAGATCGGCGGAGCGCTGGTGCGGCCAGCTCTCGGCTCCATTCGAAAAATGCTCGATCCGTCTGAGGAGGGCGCGGCTCCCTTGCTCGGCGTGAACGGACTCGTCTTTATCGGTCACGGTCGCTCCGATGCGCAGGCCATCAAGAGCGCGGTGCGAGTGGCCAGAGGAGCAGCGGAGGCCAAAGTACTCGATGCCATGAAGACGGCGATCGAGGAAAGTTTGAAGAAATAATTATCAAGCTCGGTGGTTGAGTAGGTCGGTTGTATTTCGAGACCATATCGAAACCACCAATTTCAAGCATAGATGCAATTGCTGGTCTCGATACATTCCTCGCCGCGAAGCGGCTCGGGATTACTCGACCAGCGGGATATCTTCATGAAAATCATCAAAAACGAAAAACTGATCAAACGTAACGGAACCATTGGCAATTGGACAAGTCTGGCTGCCATCGTCGTGCTCGGCATCGGGATGTACATCTCCTTTACACGCACGGAGTTAATCACCTATACCCTCATCGCACTGGTCCTCGGTTTCACATTAACCCAGATTGGCATGTATATGGGTAACAAGTTTGGCCGCTCTCCACGCCCAGACGAACGCCTGGATGCGGGACTCAAGGGGTTGCAGAACGAGTACACACTGTATCACTATACAACCCCCGCATCCCACCTGCTGGTGGGCCCCGCCGGTGCCTGGCTGATCAAGCCCTATCATCAGCGTGGATATGTTTCGTTTGCCAAGAATCGCTGGCGGATTGGCGGCGGTGGATTCTTCCAGTCCTATATGCGCATCTTCGGGCAGGAAGGATTAGGGCGCCCGGATATCGAAATCGAGAGCGAAATCGACTCGCTCAGAAAATATTTATTGAAACACATGGACGAATCTGAGATTCCACAGATCAATCCACTGATGGTTTTCACAAACGATAATGTTGAAATCGATGCAGAAGGTGCGCCGATCCCGGCGATCAAGTTGAAACAGTTCAAGGAATTCATCCGCCAGAAGGCGAAAGAGAAGAAGGTTCCTGCAGAGATGCTCAACAGGCTAAAGACAGCTCTTGAATGAAAAACCATCGGCTTCCCCGGTTGCTCCAGCGATGAACGCATCCGTTGTATCAAAAACCACTGCGAATTCACGAGTCACAGAGATTGCCGTCGCGATGTTCGTTTCTCTCATCGGATCTATCGTCGCTTTGTTTCCCAGCAATCCCACGAATCTGACGTTGCCTTCCCGCGACTCGGGAGTGTTTCTCTATGTGGCCTGGAGATTTCTCAATGGCGATATCCCATACCGGGACGTCTGGGATCATAAGCCTCCCCTGATCTATTTTGTGGATGCGCTAGGAATCAGCCTGACACCCGAATCTCTCTGGGGTGTTTGGATCCTGCAGATCATCTTCATTTTCTTTACGCTTTTCTTTCTCTTTCGATTGCTGGAGAAGGAATTTGGAAAACTGTCTGCCCTGGCCGGTGTAATCGTACTTTCATCTGGACTGTTGACGATCCTCGGCAAGGCCAATGTCACGGAAGAATATGCTCTGGTGTTTCAGGCGTTATGTTTCCTGTTATTCGTAGATGCCTGGAGAAAAGAATTCCCCGCCCGGGCTTCATTTTGGATCGGGCTCGCAGGTGGATTGGCATTCAACTTCAAACAGACGACCATTGGCATATGGATCACGTACGGACTTTTTCTACTGGTGATCCGGCTCCTGCAACGCAGGTGGCCTTTCAAAGACCTTCTGTTCTTGCTGGGGGGATGGTTCCTTCCATCGCTGGTGTTCATCGTGTATTTCGCGAGTCAGAATGCATTGGCCGATTTCTGGGGACAAGCTTATCTCTACAACTTTGTATATATCGGTAAGCATGAGGGCATCCGACGATTAATTCCTGTATTTATCAAAGGTTTTGCCTATCTGCGCAATGGCTGGGTTTTATATCTAGGTGTGTTAGGCTGGCTGGCCGGCTTCGCGTATGTTTGGATCAAGCGAAAGCGCTTCGCAGAGATTCACCCTTTGATTCTCATCGCGCTGGTCAATTTGCCCATTGAAGTACTGTTGGTCCTGGTTTCCGGACGCTCGATCTTACATTATTATCTGACGCCTTTACCTGTTATGGCAGTTTTGGTAGGAATCCTGGTTTACGCGGTTCCTCTGCTGCTCGGTAATATAGGTTCTCGGCGCTCTTCAAGTATCCAGCAATGGGCGACAGTGGCTGTCTTTGTGGTCGTTCTGCTTGGGCAGTACGGACAGATCAAATATTATTCGGACTACATGCTCAGCACGAGCGACAATGATCGCGCAGCGGTGATCGACTATATTTCCAAGAATACAGAAAAAGACGATCAGGTATTGTTGATCGGGGCCGAAAGCGCGGTGAATTTTTTGACGCGCCGCGAAGCTCCGACGCGTTACGTCTACCAGTATCCGCTGGCGCTGCTGGGACGCCGCCCCATGTTCGAGGAATATTTCAACCAGATCCTGGGAAATAAACCCACCCTGATCGTCGATACCCGCGGGCGCAACCGCCTGGATGAAAAACTGTATACTCCTCTGCAGAAGCGCTCTCAGATCGTGCGTGACGGCGTGCAATACCTCGGCGCGAATTACGAGCAGGTCGCGCAGTTCGGGGATTGGTTTGTATATCGGTTTGTTGGCGAATAGCTCCCAGTGCCGGGGCCAGCGGCTTGAGCAATGCCAACTTATGATACACTTGTTCTACTTCTGAAGTAGAAAGCAATATTTAATTGAAAAGAGAATTGCCTTGAGCATGGAGGTATTGCCCAGATGCTCAGCGAAATACACGTATTATGCAATCGATTGTTGCCATAGACATTGAGACCACCGGCCTGAGCGAGGAACGCGACGCTATTATCGAGATCGGGGCAGTGAAGTTCAAGGGGCATCGCGTGGAAGACGAGTGGTCCACTTTAATTAATCCCAACAAGCATATCCCAGAATTTATTTCTGCGTTGACCGGCATCAGCGACGTAGAAGTGCGTAATGCGCCGCGCTTTCGCGAGGTCGCCGAAGACCTCGAGCGCTTTGTCAGTGACGCGCCGATCATCGGGCACAATGTCCGTTTCGACCTGAGTTTTTTACAGCGAGCAGGGCTGTTTGTCTATAACGAGGTGATCGACACCTATGAATTAGCCTCGGTGTTGATGCCTACAGCCAGTCGCTACAACCTGGGCGCATTGGGCAAACAACTGGGCATCCTTCTGCCGGCCACGCACCGCGCCCTCGACGATGCGCGGGTGACAATGGCGGCTTTCAACCGCCTCCTTGACATCGCGCGGGAGTTACCCCTCGAGGTAGTCTCGGAAATCGTCCGTTTGAGCGAGCCAATCGAGTGGGATGCAGCCTGGTTGTTCCAGGAGGTGCTCCGCAGCCGCGCCAAGGAGGGCATTCAGTCGAAGAAGGTCAGGAAGAAAGATGCGAAACCAGATACGCAGGCGTGGTTCGA
>DATHTL010000094.1:0-5203 GCA_035463255.1 Anaerolineales bacterium
ACAATACCGAACGGATGCGCGCCGCCGATACCCTCTTGCTGAGCGGCCGTAACTCGTTCATGGCCAACAAGGAGTACTGGTCCGGTGTGTTGACCGATCCGAATGCCACCGCAATCCGGCGCGAGTTTGCGCGGCTGATCAAGTCGATAGAGAAGGTGGTCGTTTCGGATCATCTGACTGCCGACGAATTGGGTGACTGGGATAATACGCGCATCGTCAAACGGGCAGATGCGCACGGAGAGATTGCCGCGCTCAGAGGACAAGCGGGGCGAGATATTTTCATGTTTGCAGGCCGCACGCTCTGGAACGATCTGCTGGTCCATGATCTGGTAGACGAGCTGCACCTGACGTTTTTCCCGGTTATTGCGGGTGAGGGCACACCGCTGTTCGTTGGCCGCCCACCGGTGTCGCTGAAGCTCATCCACACGCGCACGTGGCAGGGCTCGGGGAACTTCCTTGCCTGTTATCAAGTGAGTCGTAAGAAGACGTAATTCGCAAACTGCATATGCACAAAAAATGGTCGAGAGTATGAGCAAACCAAAAATGCTGGTCCTGGATGATTATGAGGGTGAGCTGGCAAGCGCTCCTGCCATGACGCGACTGCAGCAGCTTGCAGAGGTTCAGATTCTGGATCGACCGATCCATCCTGATGACGGCCATACTCTCAAAGATATTCAGATCTTGTTGGCTCTGCGCGAACGGACAACACTGGATGTCCTCTTCTTTGAGTCCTGCCCGAATCTGGAGCTTGTCTTACAGACCGGCGGCCATGCCTATCACATTGACCAGGCCGCCGCTTCCAAACAGGGCATCGTGATCGCGCTGGGGCGGCGTGTCAGCAAACCAACTGTGGTGGTACCCGAACTCGTTTTCGCTCTCCTGCTGGGGCTCGTCAGGCAAATCTACCCGCTGACGAAAGGGATGCAGGACGGAGGCTGGCCGGAGCTGATCGGGGGATCACTGGCCGGTCGCACACTGGGGATTCTCGGTTACGGCCGGCTCGGGCATCCTGTGGCCCGGTTGGCGCAGGCGTTTGGAATGAACGTGGTGGCCTGGGATCGAACTGGCTCATCCCCCGGGCACGACCAGTTCGGTGTCGAGTGCCTGCCTCTCGATAACTTGCTCGCTATTTCAGATGTAGTTTCAATCCATCTCCGGTTATCGGATGAGTCCCGCGGGCTATTAAATCGAGAAAAGCTTGGAAAAATGAAACCGGGCGCCATACTCATCAACACATCGCGCGGGGCGATTGTCGATGAGCCTGCATTGATCGAAGCGCTGCGTGAACGAAGACTGACGGGTGCCGGGCTGGATGTATTCTCTTCAGAACCTCTGTCTCCAAAGAGTGAATTGAGGTCCTTGCCTAATGTATTACTCACGCCGCATGTCGGCTGGAAGGTTCGAGAGGTGCTGCAAGAGTTCGTGGAGATCGCGGCAGATCAATTGGATGCCTGGCTGCATTCAAGGCTTCCAAAAAATGAGGTCTTGAATCCGGGCGCGATGGATGTGGAGCGTGATCGCAGCGGCGCTCTGGCTCTCTAAGCTTCACTTTAGCCGCACAAGTATAATCGGCGGCTATGACGAAAGCTCAGAAAACCACCCTTGGTGTTTTATGCGCCATCGCTTGTGTGACCTTACTGGCAGTTCTCTATACCGCGTCACAAGCGTATCAGAGCTGGAGCCAACAGCCGCTCGGACCCACGCTAGCCTATCCAACAGAATGGAAGCTTCCCGCCACATGGACCGCGTCCGCGTCTCCGGCCGCCTCACCCGCTGCAGCGGCAGCGACGTCACAGCCGTCCATCACGCCTGTTCCGATCCTGACCCAGACCCCGAACTCGCCGTTCCTGACCTGCAATCACTTGCCGCCCTTGACCGTGCTGGCAATTGGCACCGATGTTCGTCCCGGCGAGCGACGTCACGGGCTGACAGATTTTATGCGCGCGGTCCGCGTGGATTTCCAACAGCAGCGCGTCACGTCCCTGGAATTTCCCCGCGACCTGTGGGTGGAGATCCCCGGGATCGAAGAAAACCTGGGAACGAAGTATCAGAAACTCAACACCGCTTACACCTATGGCCAACCCGATTTTGGACCCAGCCTGCTGGCGCGCACCCTTGACCTGAACTTCGGCTTGAAAGTGGATCATTACATCGTAGCGAACATGACGGTCTTTGCAGATGTGGTCGACGCGCTGGGCGGCCTGGATGTCACGATCCCCGAGGGCGGAATCGACGGACGCACGTCCACCGACCGCAGCGCTCGCCTAATCTTTCCCGAAGGCCCGCAGCACCTCACCGGGGAACAGGCGCTGACCCTGGCGCGCTTGCGCAACGTCAGCGTCTTTGAGCGAGCCGAGCACCAGAACATGGTCATGTGTGCGTTACGAAAAAAAATAGAGAGACCCGAGACGATCTTCCGGCTGCCGGCCATCATCGACTCGTTCATGGACAACGTCCAGACCGATCTGACGCCCCAGCAGATCAGCCAGCTGGCCTGCCTGGGCACACAAATGCCGCGCAGCAACATCGCCTTCGCGTCATTCCCACTCAAGCTCTTCGAGCCTGATGAGACGTATGATGCAGTGCTCGAACAGGATGTGTTTGTCTGGAGGGCGGATACTCGCACGATGCGGATCTACATCTCGGAGTTCCAGGACGGCACCTGGCCTTCCACTTCGCCATCCCCGGCAGGGACGCCTGAACCAGAGGCTAGCGGCTGCGAATAACACGTTTTTGTGGCGATAGAAAATAAACAAGGAGCAGGTACCCATACGAAAACGGACGGAGTCATAGGTTACTCTGTCCGTTTCTTATCGCCTGCATGCGTATGCTATAATTTTTTGAGTCACCCTTCTCAAATAACTCCTATATGCCCACATTTGCATCACAACCCTGTATATAAGGACACTCAGAAAGGAGAACCTGATGCTCAAAGGCAAATCTATCACGCTCCGTCCTGTGCGCGACACCGACCTCGACCAGCTCTACGCTTATCATGTCGACATCGACAACCGGGGCGATTTCTATCCACGCGGCATCATGGCTCAATCTGACTTTCGCAAGCGATTCGAGGAGACGGGCTATTGGGAAAAAGACGATGGCACGCTGCTGATCGTCTCTACGAATGATGAGATCCTCGGCCACATCGAGTTCTTCAAGACCGTCAATTATCTTGATGAGTACGAACTCTCCTATCAGATCTATAAGCCTGAACAACGAGGCAAAGGTATCACGACAGAAGCGGTCAACCTGCTGGTTCGGTACCTGTTTGAGAGCAAACGAATGAATCGCATCCGGCTGGTCATCCATCCCGACAACCTGGCATCGCGCCGGCTTGCAGAGAAATGCGGCTTTAAGCGTGAAGGCACGGCGCGCGGGGCGTGGTATCACAGGGGCAAGCACCGTGATGTAGAGATCTACGCGATCCTGCATGATGATGTAATTGTCATGTAGCGTTGGTTTCTTTTGTCGACCTTGTTCCGCTCACGTTTGAAATTCGCACTGTATCGGAATATCCTTGCGAATAGTACGGGCGGCTATCTGACTATACTAACAATTGATCACCTGTAAGAATATGAATAACGAATATGCGCAGCGAACAAGAAATGCTCACCCTGATCGTAGACACTGCAGAGAACGATGACCGCATACGGGCTGTCATGTTAAATGGTTCCCGTGTCAACCCGAATGCACATCGTGATCTGTTCCAAGATTTCGACGTTACTTATTTCGTCACAGACCTGGATTCCTTCACGGCGGATCACAGCTGGATCGAACGTTTCGGCGAGAGCATGATCCTGCAAATGCCTGAAGCCATGGAAGATCCGCCTCCTATGAATGACGGTCACTTTGCCTACCTGATGCAATTCACAGACGGCAACCGGATCGATCTCACGCTTTTTCCTTTGGCCAAACTCCATGAATTTGAAAAAGAGAGTCTGAGCGTGATGCTACTGGATAAGGATGGCATTTTTGAGCCGCTGCCTCCTCCCAGTGACCGCGACTACCTCCCTAAACCCCCGACCGCTAAAAACTTCGCCGATTGCTGCAATGAATTCTGGTGGGTATCTCCCTATGTAGCCAAGGGGTTATGGAGAGAAGAAATCGTCTATGCCAAATATATGCTCGATAATACCGTCCGGGAGCAGCTGATGAAAATGCTCGCCTGGCACGTGGGGATAAAGACACAGTTCACATCCGGGCCTGGCAAATTCGGCAAATATCTCAAACAGCACCTCGAGCCAGCACACTGGGCAATGCTGGAAAAGACCTATTCCGATGCCAGTTATGAGAAGACCTGGGAATCCCTCTACATGATGGGGGATTTATTCCGAGAGATAGCGCTCAGAGTTGCAGAGCGTTTTCAGTTTGATTATCCCTATAGCGATGATGCGAAGGTAAGTGCTCACTTGAAACATATAAAATCCCTGTCCCGAAATGCAACGGAAATCTATTAAGTAATCGGGCCCTATCCAAGCCTGGGATGGCAAAGAAAAGATAAAGAACGCACATCCAATACAATTTATCAAAGAATGGGTCTTACGGAGGCAACATGCTATTTGGTGTTCACATTTTTCCGACTGAATATTCCATGCAGCCGGACGAGCTAGCGCGCGCCGTCGAAGAGCGCGGTCTGGAGTCAGTGTGGTTCTCGGAGCATACGCATATCCCTGTGCGCTTTCTACACGCTCCGGGACGCGGTCCCTCCCTGCCAGATTATTACTGGCAAACGTATGACGTCTTCGTGGCCATGACTCTGGCCGCCGCGGTAACCAAGAACATCAAAATTGCAAGCGGCATTGCCCTTGTGATCGAGCACGATACCATCATTATGGCGAAAGAAACGGCAACCCTGGATCGCATCTCCAACGGACGCTTTATTTTTGGCGTGGGAGCAGGCTGGCTGGAGTCGGAAATGTCTGATCACGGGGTTGTTTACCGTACACGTTTTCAGCTGCTGAAAGAGCAAATCCGAGCGATTCAGGAGATTTGGACGACGGACGAATCCGAGTTTCACGGCAAGTTTGTGAATTTTGATAAGATGAGAGCCTTCCCCAAACCCCTTCAGCAGCCTCACCCGCCCATCATCATGGGCGGAGAAGGCGATAAGGCGATCGATTGCGCGGCGGAGGTGTGCGACGGCTGGGCTCCCTGGACCCTGGAATGGCCAAAGGCAAAAGAAGCCATCGCCAACTTAAGAAAT
>DATHTL010000095.1:0-9051 GCA_035463255.1 Anaerolineales bacterium
AGTATCATTATCAACGGTGGCTTCAAATGTACCAAATAACATGAAGTGAGTGCGAAGGGCAAATTCATCGAACTGAATAACCAGGTGTTTACCCCAGGAAAATATGTTTTTTACTTTTTTCTTTAGAATTCTTTCCTTTTCTATTTTGGTATTTCCGGATAAGGACAGCACAGTTTTGCCCCGAAATGGCTTTAGTTGTTTGGCAGCTAAATAAAGCGAAGGTCCTTCCATCTCTTAACCTTATTTTAAATTGTAACAATTTTTAGATCTTTGGATATCAAAATATAAATATGAATTCTACGATATCATATTCACATAACTCAGCAAGGTAATGGCAAGGTATGCTTTATGAAACAAATGAGTGCTCATGAATTTGGTAAGGTTATCCCCTTATTTCACCATATTGACCATAGTATTGCAATTGTATATTCAGTATTGGAAAGAAACAGTCCAGGCAGGGTATTTGTGGATGATCTCTCTCATCCTTGCAGTGTGTTCCTGTTTCCTGAGGGGACTTACTTCTATGTAGCTGGCAACGAGAAGGATGAAAGCTTTTGCCAATCCTTATCCCATCTTCTGTTCGATGAGATCCTGCCAAATGCGAGCGAGAAAGAAATGGTGCTCTTTGCGTTTAGCTCAGCTTGGCGAGATCGCCTGGATACCTTGTTGATGGAAAAAAGAGTAATTCGAATACATCGAAAAGTCTTTGACTTTAGTGCGGAGAAGTTTGCTGCATACTGCAAAAAGCGGGTGGATATTCCGGAGGGAATGTATCTTCGGCTGATCGATGCGGAGTTGGCAGAAAGAAACTCACAATCTTGGTCAATGATTGACCCTGCTTCGAGGCGATTTGGATATTGTTTGATGAACGGGGAAGATGTGGTTAGCGAATGTAGTTCGATTTATGTAGGAGGCGGGGAAGCAGAGATAGATATTCATACAGCCGAAGAGTATCGAGGCAGAGGCTATGCCCAGGTAGTAGCGAGTGCTTTTATTCAAGCATGCCAGCAAAAAGGGCTCAAGCCAAACTGGGCCTGTTGGCCAGAAAGGCAAGCATCGATAGCATTAGCGAAGAAATTAGGATTTGAAGAAAAAGCAGATGTACCAGTTCACTTATGGGTGGAAGGAATGTAAAGGATAAAGTCGAGAATTTTTATGAAAGGGAATGCGCCCAACCAGCATACACCCGCCCCCCGCAAACTTCGCCTGGGCTTTTCGCAGTGGGGATGGTAACGCGAGCCGGTCTGACGTTCCATCATCCGCGATAAAATGTATCGGAACAGCCCTTTGCGGCTCACCGTAACCACTGAATCTTGCTGTATGAACAGGAGTGTAACCCGTTTGATAGATAGAACGGCGCTATGAATTTGAATCGATCCTGTACGATACTCTTGGCAGTTGCGCTCATGACACTGGCCGCCTGCCAACCTGGTACAGCCACTGTAGTCCCACCCACACCGACTGCTGCTTTCCTCACCGAGACTCCCACGTCAACGCCACCCCCGCAGACAGACACGCCTACTGCAATCCCTGCCACGGAGACGCCCACTCCGCTTCCAACCATTCCTCCTTCCACGGTGGAGCTCGCGGGCGCCGAACTCCCGGAGGGATTTTCATTGATCAAATTCGCCGAGCTTCCGGGCCCCACTGCCTTCGCGTTCGATCCTCAGGGAAGATTATATGTTACCTCTCTGGATGGCAGGGTATACCTTCTGCATGATGAGAACCAGGACGGCCGCTCGGATTGGCAGGTGGTCTTCTCCGAGACCTACAACCGTCCACTCGGGGTCGCCGTCCATGAACCCACAGGAGATGTTTACATTTCGCAGCGGAGAACCATTACCAGGTTAACGGATACGGATGGGGATAATCAGGCAGAAGATGGAGGCGATCTTGTTCGGGGGCTACCCGGCGACCTGCATCAGAACGACGGTCTGGAGTTTGGGCCCGATGGTCTCCTTTACATCGGGATCGGATCCACCTGCAATGCCTGTCGCGAACCGGACCCACGCAGCGCGACCATCATGCGGTTCGATGTGACGACCGGCGAAGGGGAGATCTTTGCCACGGGGCTGCGCAATCCCTATGACGTTGCCTTCCACCCCGAGACGGGCGATCTATTTGCCACCGACAACGGCCGCGACGACCTGGGACTCAATGCCCCCCTGGAAGAGCTCAATCACATTATGCAGGGTGCCGATTATGGCTGGCCCGACTGCTGGAATGAACAAGATGTCCCCGGCTGCGAAGATACCATCCCTGCCGTGGCGTTTTTCGAGGCCCGTTCCTCGGCCAATGGCGTGGATTTCTATGACGGTGACAGATTTCCCGCTGAATATCGCGGCAATGCCTTTGTTTCCATTTTTGGTTCCAGCCGGAAAGTGACGCAGACAGGCATCCAACGGGTCATCTTAACTCCTCATGGAAATACGTATACAGGCCAGGACGATTGGTTTATCAAGTTCCCCCAGGGAGTCAAGCCTTTGCCTGTGTCGTCCGGCCCCGACAACGCGCTGTATGTAGGCGATTTTGCGGGCGGCATCATCTATCGTATCAGTTACGGTGTCCCCTGACACGACTCAATCACAATGGGGCGCTATCCTGGCAAAGGATGCCGGGGCTTCTGCCAGCCGTCCGGCATTTGTTATACTGTCCGCATGAACATCGAATTCACCGGAAAAATCTTCATATGGAAGGGACCTGCCCCATGGTTCTTCGTTACCATGCCGGAGGAGCAGAGCCGCGACCTGAAAGCGATATCCGGACTCGTGACCTATGGCTGGGGCGTGATCCCGGTCCATGTGCAGATCGGCAACACCGAGTTTCAGACCTCCCTGTTTCCCAAAGACGGCCGTTACCTTGTGCCCATCAAAGCGAGTGTCCGAAACGCGGAAAATCTTGAGGAAGGCGACGATGTGACTATAAGGCTCGAAGTTCGCTGATGGCCGAAACGAGGCGAGTCCTTCAACGCAAACACTGAGGCAAAAACAAATTGGACGAGTTAGAGCTTGAAACAACGATCGATATCCAAAAACTCGGCTACGAGTTTCTCGATAAACCTGTGATTGTCGGCGGGCTGGCGATGGAGTATTACGGTCTGCGAAAGCACGGAGACGATATCGACTTTATCGTCACCGATCGTGACTACCAGAGACTGAAAGTCAAGTTTCCGGATCACCGGAAAGACGTCTGGGGCGATTTTGGTATCCTTGTCAATGGTTTTGAATTATTTCGCAGCATTTACAAATTTGATCATGCTCACTACTCACAGGGCGCGATTGAATTGACAAATTACAAGATCGTCAGCATCGATATGCTTTTTCGGATGAAGGTCTTTGCCATCGGAGTTGCAGAGAAGCACGATTGCGATGTCCGGCTTCTCAAAGAGTATTACCAGCGTTTTCAGAATCCAGACTACCGTGATTACATGGAACGCCATCTGGACCGTTATCTTGCTTCTGAAAGCGGTATCTTCTTTGGAATCAGTTACGATGATGAGATCTAATACAAGCTTGTTCCAGTCTTGTGTAACTGAGAACACGGCAAATTGTGTAGCTTGAAGATCAAACTGTGGCCATAGCAACTGGCCGTAATCAGCAAACTGACATGCCTCGCATCACGAACTTTGAACCCACCCTGGCTTCTTATCTCCCCGCAACATATGAATTGTTGATGTCCTCAAATCTTGTGATTCATCCAGGTGTCTCGCGTATTGTTTTGCATGGCTCGCGAGGTCTGGCCGGCGGCTATCGACCTACATCTGACATCGACTTAAGCCTCATTGTCGACAAACTGCCTTCGTCCGCGCGAACGGACCTCAAGCACGTTTGGATCGATGTCCTGGAAACCACTCGAGATCACTGGCAATCGCCCATCGAGCTTGATCTCGCCATCGTTTTTGAGACCAGCCCATGTGGGTTAAAGTGTTTCGATCAGACAGCATGGAATAGCCAGCTATGTACCCAGGGTGGAGTGGATTGCTTTGGCCTGTATAAAGTTGGCAAAGGGTTTCATGGGCTTGTGGTTAACGCAGGGGTGCAAGTCAAATTGATGTACCCGTGTCTGAAGATCTGGGGGCGAACCGATTACAGTCGTTGCTCGAGTGATCGTGCATAGACTATAATCGTCCTATCCGTCCTTCCATCGTCTCCTTATGCCTGCGCATAGGGAGACATTCCAAATAGGCACAATGACAACACACACGCCGCCTGAATCCTCCAAGGTCCTCGATATTTACCTGCTGATCGCCCAGTACCCGATGCTGGCATCCGCTATTCGCCGCCGGATGCGGGAGGAGCTCTTCCGCCGGGGTATCATCACGCCACAGCGCTTCGACGCGGAGGTGAAGGAAAAGGCCATTCAGTCCCAGCAGCGCGAGGGAATCTACAATGGCATCCACAAAGAGACCGCTGAGCAGTGGGATCTGCGCTGGAGCCGGGTGCGCCGGACGCTTACCGATTTCTACTTCGCGTATAACCTGCCGATCGAGATCCTGCACCAGATCCTGGACGAGCTGCTGACGCCTCAGGCCGATGGCCGCAACATCCCGCCGGACCACAGCCTGCCCTTCAACCCTGAGCTCGCGCCGCTGGAAATGGTCTTGCGGCAGGCAGAACAGTATGAAGCGCTGCCGGAGGCGGAGCGCGCTACCGTGGATCATCATCTGCAGGAATTGCGCGTGGTACTGCTTAAGAGCCTGGTCAGCGACCAATTGGCCTTTATCCACATCGCTCGAAGATGGTTCACTGCCGCAGACTTCAACATGATCCTCGAGCGCCGCATCGGCACCGGGAAAATCGGAGGCAAATCCGCTGGCATGCTGCTGGCGTACAAGATCCTGCAAAATACCGCGCCCGAGATCTTCGAGAAGATCCACCTGCCGCGCTCCTACTTCATCGGCGCGGATGTCTTCTATGATTTTCTGGCTGCTAACAAACTGGAATTTCTCAATCAGAAATACAAGACTGCCGAACAGATCCGCGAGGAATACCCGGAGATCCAGGAACAATATACTTCGGGTCGCTTTCCGGAGGAAATTGCACATCAGCTCCGTGACGTCCTGCGCGAGGTAGGGGACAGGCCGCTCATTGTCCGTTCCTCCAGTCTGTTGGAGGACAATTTCGGCATGTCGTTTGCGGGGAAATACCTCAGTATCTTCTGTCCCAATCAGGGGACTTTCAAGGAAAACATGCGCGCCCTGACGAAGGCTATTCGCCAGATCTACGCCAGTGTCTTCAGTCCGGATGCGCTCATGTACCGCCGCCGCGTCGGTCTGCTGGATTACGATGAGCGCATGGCCATCCTGCTGCAGGAAGTGCAGGGCGAACGCCGCCGCCAGTATTACTTCCCGGACCTGGCCGGTGTGGCCTACAGTTATAGTCCGATTGTGTGGAACCCGCGTCTGAAGCGGGAGGATGGCTTTATGCGGCTGGTAATGGGACTGGGCACGCGTGCCGTGGACCGGATCGCCGGCGAATATCCCCGCATGGTCAATCTCAGCCACCCGCAGCTCCGCCCGGATGTGACGCCCAGAGCCATCCGTTACTACTCGCAGCATTTTGTCGATGCGCTTGACCTTGAGAACAATACTACAGCCACCGTACCGGTTGAATCGGTCCTCGGGGCAGATTACCCACCTTTACGCTGGCTGGTCTCGGTGGATGATGGGGAGACGGTCCATCCACCCCATTCGATCAGCCGGAGCATCGACCCCTCGCACCTGATCCTGACCTTTGATGGTCTCTTGCAGCGAGGCGAGTTTGTGCCGCTGCTGAAAACGGTCCTGTCTCGACTCGAAGGACAGTACGAGCAGCCCGTCGATATTGAGTTTGCCGTTTCGCTCACTCCTAGAAGTAATAAACCGTCGCTCGACTTCTACCTGCTGCAGTGCCGTCCCCAAAACCAGTGGAGCACGGAGAGTCGCGAAATCCAATCCCTTCCGACCGATCTGGCAGCCCAGGACAAAATCTTGCTCTGCACGCGCATGGTGCCGCAGGGGCGGGTGAGTCAGGTGGAGTACATCGTCTACGTCGATTCACAGTCCTACTATCAATTGGATGCTCATGAGGAGTATTCTGAAGTGGCTCGTTGTATCGGGCAGCTCAACAACGCGCTGGAAGGAAAGACGTTCATTCTCGTGGGCCCCGGCCGCTGGGGCTCGTCGGACGCCATGCAAGGGGTACCCGTCACGTATGCCGACATCTTCAATACGCGCGCCCTGGTGGAAGTGGCCAGCAACAAGAGTGGCTTCAGCGCCGAGCCCTCCTATGGCACGCATTTCTTCCAGGACCTTGTCGAATCACAGATATACCCGCTAGCTGTCTACCCGGATGAACCTGGGGATCACCTGAACCGGGATTTTTTCCGGCAGTCTGAAAATCAGTTTCGAAAATTCATCCCCGAGCAGACGAAAGCCTGTAGCTGCATCAGAGTGATCCATATCCCAACGGAACGCCCCGGCTATCACCTGGAAATTCTTATGGATGGTCAGAAGGCGTTAGGCTATCTGACCCCGTCTAAAATGAATCAAAAATAGTCTTCTGTTAATCAGCCTCTTCCCGTTAAGTGGACTGGCGCTTAAGCGCCGCGTGGCCGTCGGCACGCAGTCGAAGCGTTGTATAAAGCAAATGCTCTATGGGTTGAGAGTGAGAGATTGCTTCGCCTACGCCTCATCTACGGGACTCCGATGTTTAGCTTCGCATCCCTCCGCTCAGCGCGAAGGACATCTTTAAAACAAAAACGCCGCACGACGGAGCGTTTTCAGGCGGATAGGGCGGGATTTGAATATCATCCCCTCAATGGGGGCCCGCGTTCCCCCAAAACAAAAACGCCTCACACTGTGAGACGTTTCGAGCGGAGAGGGCGGGATTTGAACCCGCGTTCCCTTTCGGGAAACACGCTCTCCAGGCGTGCGCGCTAAACCGGACTACGCGACCTCTCCTTGAATAGAGCGACGGGATTATACCAGAAATATAACATGGCTTGCCCATCGGCAAGCCATGTTTTACAAAAATAATATGTTTTCGAATAAACCTTGCGAAGGTTTTGGCTTATGAACGTCATCCCCTCGGGAAAAACCTTCGCAAGGTTCTTAATTTCCCTTACGCCATTGCCAGATCTGAAATCTGGTTCTCCTCACAAATTTTCTGCCATTGCTCTGCAGAGGTTTGCCGGGTTGCCAGCTGCGAAAATAACAAGAAAGGCTGAAGCTCCTTTGTGCCCTGTATACAGGTCACGACTTCGCCAGGGTTAGCGCTAACCTTCCAGCCTTCACGATCTAACGCCGATGCGAGCGCAGAACCGATCAGGTTGCTTGTGACCTCCAATTGTTTCTCGGCAGGCACTTGCGCCGGTTGGACATTCGCCGGGAGAAAATTGCCGATCCGGGCAACGTTTTCAAACAGGCCCTGAAAATTCTGCGCTGTCTCGAAAAGCATCGCTGGGGTAAGCTTGTTCAGAATTGTTTTGTACGTTTCGGCGGTTTTTTGCCAGTGAGGCAGGAACGCATACTGAACCGCCTCGTCCCAGCGGATCAGTTTCAGGTTTTTGAATATTTCCTTTTTGGTCACCATTCCCTTGAGAATGAGATCCTCAAACTGATCCACAGATGTCGGGAGCAGACTGAAGGCTTCACAACCATCAAGCACCACTCCTGGAGGAAGACCTTGCAGAGCTGCAAGACGTTCCTTCAACGACGGGTGCGTGTCATACGGGTCAGATTGTCCCTGTGTTTCCTGTTCCGTGTAATAGTTGTTGACTGCCTCACTGATGCGCGGGGATTTCAGGAAGAGGTCAAACCCTGCCAGCATGGGCGGCCGGTAGCCTGCCTCCAGGAGAGGGATATATTCCTGCCGGAAGAAGGAATCAAAAGCCAATCCATATCGATGAACTTTTTGCAGGCCCATGATTGTTGCTTGTGCGCCCACCGTCCGGGCAGCCAGTTGATCGGCGGTAAATTCCTGCTGGCGTGAGACGGCGTTGGTAATACGCAGGAACATTTTTGCATAGGCTTCGAAGGGGATCTGCAGCCATTGATTTGTGCTCCCCAGGCTCACAACCGTACGAATAATGGCAGCGCGCGTTTTATAGATCCAGGGACCCAGCGCGGTGTCGCCTCCATAGAAATGGCCGAATTCATGCGCCAGAACGGAGCTGAGCTCACTGACTGTCATCAGGTGGAACAAAGGCAACCCGATCCCCATGACCCGACGTGAGCCAATGCCCATAAACCCGCCGCGCTCTGCCACAAAGGCATTGACATCCGGGATGAGATACACTTCCCGCGGCATTTCCTGGCGGGTAGCATGTGCAATTTTTTCGATTTCTTTGAAAAGTGCGGGGAATCTGGCTGGCGTCAGACGGGGGCCGGGTGCGGTGAACTTGTCGATCCTTGGAAAGATTGCCCACAGGATGACGACGGCACCTACAAGGGCAAAGAACGTCAGCCGGACGTTGATGCGGCCGAGAACGGCAACCTCCAGATAGATCAAATATAAAAGACCAAATGCAATGGCTAGTGCCAGCCCATAAAAACCAATGGTGAGCAATAGTGCGAGAAATGCTCTGCCGAACAATGACTGGTGCGACCTCGATTTCATGCGAGCCTTCCTTCAGCAGCTGTGGTGTATGAATTTAATGCTATGTTATCGCTTGGAGCAGGCCTGTCAAGGGAAATATGAATAACAAAAGCGTTCCGAAATTGGAACGCTCTTGTTGATTGTTCTTCGTAGAAACCTTGCGAAGGTTGTATCCCAAAGGGTTTGCGTTTCCGAGAATAACCTTCGCAAGGTTTAGATATCAGTTATCCAGCGCGCCCTGGTTGACCCAGTCGGTAATGAGCTGAACCTGCGGCGGGGTGAGCTTCGGTCCGCGCTTGGGCATTTTCTGTGTGGCGACCAGCTCCACCAGAAGACTGTCGGCAGCATCGCCCGGCGTCACGACCGAGCCGTTATCTGAGCCGGCCATGATCTCGGCATGAGTGTTCATGGACAGGCCTTCTTCCGTGCGGTCGCCGCCGTGACAGTTAATGCAGCGGCTCTGGATGATGGGCAT
>DATHTL010000096.1:0-8585 GCA_035463255.1 Anaerolineales bacterium
CGAAGGCATCGAAGCGGCGCTCATCATCGGCATCGTCTTGGGTGCACTGCGCAAACTCAATCGCTCTGAGATGGAACCGGCTGTCTGGTATGGCGCAATCAGCGCAGTAGCTGTTAGTCTCCTGACAGGGATTGTGCTTACCGCTTTTGGGTTGAGCCTGGAGGGCGCCGCGGAGCAAATCTTCGAAGGCATCGCCATGCTGCTGGCTGCCACTGTGCTCAGCTGGATGATCTTTTGGATGAACCGTCAGGCACGTTCTATCAAAGGTGAGCTGGAAGCAGGAGTCAATCGTGCGACATCCACGGGTGGAACACGTGCCTTGTTTAGCCTGGCCTTTCTGGCGGTCGTGCGAGAAGGCATTGAGCTGGCCCTGTTTTTGACTGCTGCAACTTTTGCCAGTGATCTACAAAGCACCCTCTTGGGCGCTCTGCTTGGCCTGGGTGCTGCGATCTTCCTTGGTTGGGGATTATTCGCTTCCACTCGACGCCTTAACTTACGTCGCTTCTTCCAGGTGACCGGCGTCCTGCTCATTTTGTTCGCTGCCGGGCTCGTAGCTCATGGCGTGCACGAATTCAACGAAGTTGGTTGGATTCCCCCGCTTGTCGAGCACGTCTGGGATGTCAATCCGATCATTGACGAGAATTCGACCTTGGGCTTAATGCTCAAAGCGCTGTTTGGTTATAACGGCAATCCTTCTCTCACAGAAGTAATTGCCTATCTCACTTATTATGCGCTGGTCTTCCTGGGCTTGCGTTCGATCAACCGTCCTATACAAGCTCCTGCGACGCGAAGTGCTGATCATCAATTGTCACGCTAGAAGTAGAGGCAAGGCTACTCACCACTCAAAATAATTCCCTCATTCAGAATATCCGAATGAGGGAATTGTGTTAGATTAATTTTTTTCAGGTCATCACTTCAAAGTAACTGTCCTGCTGGCGGAGCCGCCAAGGCTACTTCTGACGGTGATGCTCTGTGGGTTTGTGGGCCATGAGAACTCACCCCGGTAACGGCCACCACCATCATTGTTAAGCGTTCCGATCAGGGTATTTGTGGACGTCACATACACCCTCAAGGTAGCGCTGGCGTTACTGCCAGTTGCCTCCACCCTTAACCGCTGGTTCCCTGCATCATATTCTGCAACCTGGATAGTGACCGTATCTGCAGCAGTCGTTGGCGTTCGCGAAGGCATAGCCGAAGCAGTCCTGGTCGGTGTGGGCAGTGCGGAGGTTGGCGTGGCAGTCGCTGGCACGCCGGTGGCAGTCGGAAGAGCCGTCGGCGTACGTGTCGCGGTGGCTGGGGCAGAGGTTGGCGTTTGAGTCACTGTAGAGGTGGGTGGTGCTGCCGTTGGCGTCAAGGTTGGGCCTGTGGCAGTGGGCGTTCGCGTGGATGTAGGCAGCGGTGAGGCGTCCCGCCTGATCTCGAAGGAGCGAACCGACGACCAGGCGCTGTTTATCCCCCCGGCCGTCCGGGCCCGCACGCGCCACCAGAAGCGGCGCTCGCTGGTAAAGGTCTGTGTGGTTTGCGTCTGGGTGAGCCCGGTCTGAGCTGCGATCAGCGGGTTGGTGAACGAGCTCGAGTCGTCAAACTGGACTTCGTACGTTGCCGCGCCGGCCACCGCGCTCCACGAGAACGGAACACTCTGGTTGAGCGGCAGCCGCGCGCCATTTGCCGGGCTCAGCAGCGCCGGTGCAGAAGGAGGCGTCTGCGTCGGCGGAGTGGTTCCACCGCCCGTCGTATTGATCAAAACATTCAAAAACGTACTGGCTCCGCCGACTCTCAAAGCAACGTCCGGTTTGCTATCGCCGTTGAAATCGCTCGCTGTGATGAAGATGCCTCCGAGGCTCGACTGAGAAGGAGGCACGAGATAGCGTATCGGCGCCTGAAACGTCCCATCGCCGTTGCCGTTGGCTATCTCCATCAAGCCAGAGGTACCGTCAGCCATGGCGCGGGCAATGTCTTGAGAGCCGTCGAGGTTGAAGTCGGCGACTGCCAAATTCAGCGGCGAGCTCGTTGCCCTTTCGGTGATCCAGAAGCTCTGGCGGAACGTGCCGTCGCCGTTGCCCAGTAAAACCACATTCCCATTGCCGTTGCCGAGCGGCAGGACCAGGTCCTGAATGGTGTCGCGGTTGAAATCCGCGACGTCCACATCATTGACCGCGGAGAAAAGGTCGCCGCCGGGAACGAGCGTCATCTCAGGCTGCCGCACGAACGTGCCGTCGCCGGCCCCGAGCAGAATGTGGAGTTTCGTATTTTCCGAGCCGATGGCGAGGTCCGGGATGCCGTCGCGGTTGAAATCGCCTGCCTCCATCGCGTGCATATGCTGGGGCGCGGCGAGCTCGCGCGTCTGAAACGTGCCGTCGCCGTTGCCCAGCATCACCGTAATCACTTCGGCTGCGAAGCAGGGCGCGGTAAAACAGGCAATGCTATGCAAAAGGACCACATCGAGCTTCCCGTCCCTGTTCAAATCCGTAGCCACCACGTCCGGCGAATCAAAGCCTGACGTGTTCGGAAAATGGATCGGCGCATTCAATGTCCCATCGCCGTTGCCCGGCAGCAGCGCCAGGCTGATCTGCGGGGAGGCGATCGTCACGACGACATCGATCCTTCCGTCGCCGTTAAAATCGCCTGCCGCCACGGCTTGCGTTCCACCGTCAACAGGGTATTCGACTTTTGGCCGAAACGTGCCGTCGCCATTATTGAGCATGACGGCCGCTGCGTTGGCTCCGGCTCCCGCCAGGTCCAGTTTGCCGTCGCCGTTGAGATCCACGGCGGTGTGAACGCCTAAAAAGGGGTAATTGAACGTTGTGAATGTGGCCGATTGCGCTGACTGCGCCTCAGCGAAGGGGATCGCAGTGAAACTCAGGAGCACAGAAAGAACGATAAATAGAGCCACTGCTTTGATCGAGAATCCTCTGCTAATCATTGTCCTGTATTCCTTTCTAATCAGGATTGGAGTATTCGGGTAGAGGGTGACTTTCTTGATTCTTAAGCTCATTCGAATATCTCGGTCTTAAAGGTAGTTGTTCCAACATGGATGCACTTCCAGACACCTGGATACGTAGATACCCGGGTTCCTATATCAAATTTATACGCTTGTAAGGTTGGTCTGGATTTCTTTGCCCTATTCCAAAATCTGTAGACTTGCCAGGGAGGCCTGTGCTTCACAAAGGTGACCGTCACTTATGGGTAAAGACCCTAAGGGTTTCTCACGCAAACCGGCGTCAAGCGGGGCAAGTTATTCTTGCAAACCGTCAACACGGTCAGCCAAGAAAACCCTTAGGGTCTACCTCTTTATATAGGGCGGAAACGGGTTGTCATGAAGTTCACTTGCACAGATCAATATTTTCTTGTATGCTTGCCATTTCTGTGACAGGGAGCTTTCACGACTTTCAACACGAAACTTGTTGACCCGCTCAAATGACCAAAGTAAGGAGGAACGTGTAGATGGCGACCCATCCACCGAAACGGCAAGTCCCGAAGCCAGAGGGATCTGTCACAAACTGGCTGCTTGATTCTGACCCTTCGATCCGCTGGCAGGTCATGAGAGACCTGACCGATGCGCCCGATGAGGCGGTGGCGGTCGAGCGGGCGAAGATTGCGAGAGAGGGCTGGGGCGCCCGGTTGTTCGCCCGCCAGGAAGCCAATGGTCACTGGGGCGGGGACCCGGCCAATCCTGAGTGGACCTGTTTTCTTTCGCTCATGTGGCTGCGGGACCTGGGACTTGACCCGTCCAGCACGGAGGCTCATCGCGCTGTCGGGCTGGTCCGTGACAACGTGACCTGGCATTGGTGGGACAATAAGCCGTTCTTCGAGGGCGAGGTGGAGCCGTGCATCAACGGAAGGGTCGTGGCGATCGGCGCGTACTTCGGCCAGGACGCGCAGAGCGGGGGCCTCGTGGAGCGTCTGCTCGGCGAGCAGATGGACGACGGCGGGTGGAACTGCGAGCAGGAAAACGGCTCGACCCGCGGGTCTTTCCACACCACGATCTGCGTCCTCGAGGGGCTCCTGGACTATGAGCGGGCCACCGGCGGCTCCCCGGCGGTGACGGCGGCGCGTGAGCGGGGACAGGAATACCTCCTCGAGCGCCGTATGCTTCACCGTCTCTCGACCGGCGAAGTGATCGATCCCGCCTGGACCCAGTTCTCGTTCCCCACTGGCTATCACTACGACGTGCTGCGCGGGCTGGAGTATCTGCGGCGTGCAGGGGTTACGCCGGACGCACGTATTGCCAGGGCGATCGACCTTGTCGTCCAGAAACGCGGCCCAGACGGGCGGTGGTCCCTGGAGAACCCGCATCCGGACCAATTGGACCTGGGGATGGACGAGACCGAGGGCAAACCGAGCCGTTGGAATACCCTGCGCGCCTTACGGGTGTTGGACTGGTATTCCGCACAGGACTAACGCAGATATCGTGACCAGCGGATATGTCGCTGGAGGGGACAGGTGGTTTCTGCTGTAAGCATGCAAACAGTGCCGCGTACCGGCGAGGTAACCCTTCTAACCGAGGAAAAGGCCAGCCAAGAAAACCCTTAGAAGCTGTCTGAAAACGTCCTGATCTGCTAACACTTGCACCTGGCGTGATTTGCATAGCAAATCATGCAGGTGGCTTCGCGAATTTTCACGAATTGGTTCTTAAATTCGTGTGGATTGGCGGAAATTCGCGGATGAGCTTTTTGGATGGCGGACTTCTCAGACAACTTCTTAGGGTCTCCCTCTTTTATAGGGCGGAAACGGATTGCAACGAGTTTGAAGCTAGCAATAAAACCTATCCAACGAATCACGCTATCCATTCGGATAGTGAAAACTCCCCGGGTGAACGCGTCTTCCACAATCGGTTGCCGTTCAGTGCAAAGCTTTCTCTTTTTTGCACTTCTTGCGTAGGATTACAAACCAAAAACCACCCGAAAATAGGGCGAATTTTCGTTTATCAAAGTATCAGGCTGTCATGGCATCGCAATGTGTCTTTTGTGAGCGGTGGGTGTCATGTAGTAAGAACGTCACTTATTGGTGCGGAGGTTGATACCCATGGAACTTAGAATCATGCCCAGCGATCCGGGCTTTCGGGACGTAGAGTTTATTGCCAATTGGATCGCAAAGCTAAAGAACACTCATTTGTTCCACGATCTGAAGGATATGCCTGAGATCGAGAGACTCGTGTGTCTCAAGGATCTGGAAGATTTGTTTGAGCAGTTAACGCATTGAGTTGGTGCATCGAATAGATGCATATGCCGTTACAGTTTCAGAGATTTGCCCGACTTCAGATTTTTGGGATTGCTTGCGTTATCGTTCTTGTCAAGTAGCAAAGTATCGGGACAACCTGTCAGAACATAGACAGGCAATGAATCGACTGCGGCTGAACCATTCAGGATATTGCCATCTGAGGCTCGGACACTGGATGGTCCGAGCCGTACCTTTTAATGAATGCGATGAAGGTTACCGGCATTTCGTCGTAGCGAGCAGTTCCTATATAAAAGGGTCAAAAACGCCTTAAATAGGCAATTCTGGCTGAAATCTTCCCCCGTTCTTCTCCCGTTCTTCTCTCGTTCTCCTCCCGTTTTGCTCTCGTTCTTCTCTCGTTAATGAAAAATTCCCCGAAAGTGGGGGCAACGTGAGGAGCAAATGTGACCGTCACCTGTTTTATAGGGCGGAAACGGTTTGTAATGAGTTTATCGATCTCATACCAGTATGGGACTTTGCCGTCATGTGAATGAATTAGGCGTTGTAGCGAACAATTGTTTCTAAGGGACACCTGTCTAATCACAGCCTTTTCGATTATGCTTAAGCATACCAAGCGGGGAGTTCTCCGCTAGTGACGCCATGAGCAAAGAGTATAAGCATGGACTAAGATCAACGATTTGCTGAAAGAAGCTCTATATAAAAGCTATCGAGAGATTGTTGTAATTTGAAATGCCTAATCTAAACTTCGAAACCAATAACACACTATACACAACTCATGGATTGCATTCTTTTGCAGCTAAGTGCCCCCCACAATTAGTAAAGTATGGGCTGCAATACTACTCAAAACCCGGTGAAACCGTACTCGACCCGATGGCCGCAAGTGGTACTACTCTCGTCGAGAGCTACCTCATGGGGCGGAATTCATGTGGATATGATATCGACCCTTTATCTCGGCTTATTGCGCGAGTCAAGTGCAGACCCTTGTCTGATTCTCTAATTGAGAAGGCATATGTTCAGGTAAAGGAGCGGACGGAAAAAGACCTAAAATTACTTCATTCTATTATCCCGCCTTCGGCTGTACGATATCGGGCCACTCCGCCAGATTTCCCCAACCGAGATTATTGGTTTGAACCAAATGTAATTGATGCCCTATCGCTCTTGTCATACCACATCGATGAGACTCCAATGTCACAGCCTGTTCGCGATTTTCTTTGGGTTGCATTTTCATCCTTAATTCTCGCGAAAAATAGTGTGGCAAATGCACGTGACATCATTCATTCCCGTCATCAATACTTTAAGCATTCTGGTCCACCCGACGTATCCCGCTCGGTGTGGGTCTGCGACGCCGCCGAGACACGACCGTAGGTCTGAGAAATTTGAGACCTGCGGTCACTTTTCGCTCCGCGCTTGGTCACAGACCTTCGGCAAGCGAGACACTCCCGATTTTCTCGAATAGGCGGTAACCCAACTGTACGTACCATAATTGATCCATGGTCGCGTCCGCGCCAATTCTTGCCATGAAGCTTTATATTCCGCTATCCCTCTGAAAGGAGACGAACATGAGTTCCCAAAAACACCAAGCTGAGGAACACGAGCACATCCTGCGCGAGCTGGAAGAGCAATTCGGTCCGTTGTTCGAGCAAAGCCCGGTCGGCGTCTATTTGTATGTCACGGATACCCATAAAATCTGCAATGAGCGGATGGCGCAAATGCACGGCATGACGGTCGAGGAGTGGAGGAATACACCTACCTTCCTGAACGACCTTATCGCGGGAGAAGACCGCCAGATGTATGCAGGCAATTACCGGCACCATGTGGCTGGCTTGAGACATCCGATCACCTTCCGCTTCCGCGGTCTGCGCAAAGATGGCTCCACCTTCACAGCCGAGACCGATATGATCCCACTCAGCTGGCGTGGGCATGCCGTTGCCTATCACTTTGTGCGCGAGATTTCCTGATCAGAGTTCCGCGGATCCAGGCTTGCCCGTCTAACTCCCCCACCTTCCGGTCCATGCTCGCCTGATCGAGCGGCTCAAGGAGGTTCTCTCTGCTCCTGCGCGCCCGTGAGAGACATGTCTAAAACACCTGCCGAAATGATATGATCGCCGAATCATCGGTTGTAGCCCGGCGATCATCCATGCCGTACGGGATAGCTTTGGTTGACCTGAATAGCCAGTAAGCGGGTATACTGTGTATACAAGTTAGTTTTACAGAATGATTTCTGCATAACCACCTAATGATGGGGTCATCATCAGAACCACATGCTAAAAATCTAAAAACCTAAACGTCAAATTAAATTTGGATATTAGATAGCTTTGAGCTTTGCCCTACCGCTATTAACGCAGATAAGTCTCGTCTAGCGGTCTGTGTAAATTGAGTAAGCCCTCTCCTCAGTATTTTCTTTGGAGGATAGGATCGATATATTTATTGCTAATCATGGAGGCTTTACAATGAACGATCAAAATCAAGGCGGACCAGCACGTACTTCCAAACATCGCGGACGCGGTTGTTTGCTTTGGCTGGGCGTAGGCTTGGCTTCGTTACTGGGTCTCATGCTAGTGGGGTACATTTACGAGACGATTGCAGAAGCGGCTGATGCAAAGGCATATCCACCCCCGGGTCAAATGGTAGACGTGGGAGGCTACCGCCTGCACCTCAACTGCACCGGATCTGGCAGCCCAACCGTGGTGATCGATGCCGGTCACGCGGATTCATCTGCCTCGTGGGGTTGGGTGCAGCCCGAGGTTGCCAGGACCACGCGCGTGTGTACCTACGACCGAGCCGGGATGGGGTGGAGCGAGGCCAGTCCCTACCCGCGGACTGCCCGGCAATTTGCGAAAGAGCTGCATATCCTGCTGGCAAATGCCAGTGAACCCGGCCCGTATGTGCTGGTGGGCCATTCACTGGGAGGGTATACCGTGCGGGTATACGCGCATGACTATCCGGATGAAGTCGCCGGGCTGGTGTTGATTGACGCGCAAAAGCTGCCCGCTCCGGATGCCGCCACGCCTCGGCCAGCACCGAAACCCGGTGGGAATTCCCTGCCGGCGCTGCTGGCTCGCGTTGGCCTGGTGCGTCTACTGGCGGATCCCCTCGGCTCGATCCGAAACCTGCCGCCGGAGGAGAAGCAAACCTATCAACCTTACGCAGTGGCCCCTCGTTCCGTCCAAACCGTATTAAACGAATTCATAGGGATCGCCGAAGGCGGGATGCAGGCCCGGGCGGTGACCACGTTGGGCGCACTGCCCGTGATCGTTCTATCACGCGGCAAAGATCAGTCAGCGGATTGGACCGCCTCGCAGGCAAGCTTCCTAAAATTATCGTCTAACAGTCAGCAGATCTTTGCGGACCAAAGCGGTCACACCATCCATACCGATCAGCCCGAGGCTGCGGTTGCAGCCATCCTG
>DATHTL010000097.1:0-57685 GCA_035463255.1 Anaerolineales bacterium
GAGGGTGGAGTGGGCGGCCTTCTTGTCTTTATCGTCTTCTCCCTTCCAGAAGCGCCTGCGGCTGCGTCTCACGTACCAGTTGGAGAGCTCTTCCACGAACTCTCCGAGGGCCCTTCCTGCCGCCGTTACGTCGTAGGCGTCGAGCCGCTCCGTCACGGTACGCACCGTGAGCTGCAGTTCACTTAGAGCCCACCGGTCCATCAGGCTTCGGCCCTCGGGCTCGACGTAGTCGTCCTTGGGATCGAAGCCATCGATGCGGGCGTAGGTTACGAAGAAAGAGTACGTATTCCAGAGCGTGAGCAGATACTTGCGGACGGCCTCGTCGACCTGACTTCTTGAGAAGCGCCGTGTATTGCCTGGGCTTGTGGCCGTGTAGAGCGCCCAGCGCAGAGCATCGGCGCCCTGCTTCTCGAAGACCTCCCAGGGGTCTATGACGTTGCCGAGAGATTTGCTCATCTTCTTACCCTCGGCGTCGAGGATGTGCCCCAGGACCAGGCAGGTCCTGTACGAGCTCTTGCCGAACAACATCGTCGAGACGGCGAGCAGCGAGTAGAACCACCCCCGCGTCTGGTCGACGGCCTCGCAGATGTAGTCGGCGGGGAACTGGCTCCGGAAACGCTCCTCGCCGGCTTCGTTGCGCGGATAGCCCCACTGGGCGAAAGGCATGCTCCCCGAGTCGAACCAGGCGTCCAAGACCTCAGGGACGCGGGTGGCCTCCTCGCCTGTCTCGGGGTGTCTTATGCGTACCCTGTCTATGTAAGGCCTGTGCAGGTCCTCAGGGACGCGGTCTATGGCAAGCTCTCTCAGCTCTTCCTTACTACCGACCACGACCGTCTCACCCGAGGCGGTCCGCCAGATCGGGAGCGGGGTGCCCCAGTAGCGCTCGCGGCTCAAGGCCCAGTCGATATTGTTCTCCAGCCAGTTTCCGAAGCGTCCATGCTTCACATGGTCGGGGACCCAGTTGATGGTGTTGTTCAACCCTACCAACTTATCGCGGAAGGCGCTGGTGCGGATGTACCATGACTCGCGCGCGTAATAAAGCAGTGGGGTATGGCAGCGCCAGCAGAACGGGTAGGTGTGTGTATAGGTCTCCGCTCTAAAGAGCAAGCCGCGCGCATTCAGATCTTCCATGATGAAGGGATCGGCATCCTTGACGAATTGTCCGCGCCATGGGGTGACCTCAGGAATGAAGGTGCCGTCAGGCAGCACGGTCATGAGAACAGGCAAGTTATGCTCGCGGGCCATGTCCATATCTTCCGCGCCGAACGCGGGAGCCATGTGCACGAGCCCGGTACCATCTTCGGTGGTCACAAAATCACCCACCACCACGAAATGCGCAGGTTTGTCCGGCGGCAGGAACGTGAACAAAGGATGATATTTCACACCCTTTAGCTTGCGGCCCTTGACAGTCTCCAGCACTCTCACTTCCTCGTTGCCGAAGACTTTTTCCACCAGCGATTTGGCAAGGATGAGCTTTTCTTTCGTTCCTTCATTGTCGCGCTCCACAAACACATAATCGACATCGGGATGCGCGGCGACAGCCACGTTGCCGGGCAGCGTCCAGGGCGTGGTCGTCCATACCAGCAGCGAAACGTCCGGTTGATCTACAAGCGGCATGCGCACGAACACCGAGGGATCGATCGCTTCCTCGTAGCCCAGAGCTACCTCATGATCCGAAAGAGGCGTGCCACAGCGCGGGCAATACGGCACAACCTTATAGCCCTTATAAAGCAGATCCCGATCCCAGAAATTTTTCAAGATCCACCACACCGACTCGATATAGTCGTTGGTGTAGGTCACATAGGCGTCTTCGAGATCGACCCAGAAGGCGATGCGATCGGTGAGCCGCTCCCAGTCCTGGATGTAAGTAAATACGGACTTTTTGCAGAGCTCGTTGAATTTGTCGATGCCATATTCTTCGATCTGTTGTTTGTTGTTGAAACCGAGCTGCTTCTCTACCTCGATTTCCACCGGCAGCCCGTGCGTATCCCAGCCGCCGCGACGCGAGACGTGATAACCGCGCATGATCTTGTAACGCGGAAACATGTCTTTGAATGCGCGCGCCAGCACATGGTGCACACCCGGCTTTCCATTGGCAGTAGGCGGGCCCTCATAAAAAACGTATTCGGGGCCGCCTTTGCGTTGCTCAACGGTCTTCTTGAAGATATCAGCGTGCTTCCAGAATTTCAGCACATTCTCTTCCACAGAAGTCACGTTGAGTTTCGGCGATACAGGTTTGAACATTCATGCCTCCGTCAGTTACAGGCTCACAGGTGCAACGTTCCAATATTGCACCTGCAACTTTCAACTTAAAAAAAAACTCTCATCTCAAACAGAGACGAGAGCCATGGCTCACGCGGTACCACTCTGATTTCCCGCACTCACCGTTTAAGGTTCGGCGGGACACTCATTGGACGACCAACATCATCCTGTTCTGATAACGAAGAACAACTCCGGCTTGCTTACTCAGTTTTCAGCTCGCGGCTCCGAGATGATTTTCAATCTGCTCTCCTGATGTGACTCTCACCACGTTCCGCCACACTCTCTGACAGGCTCGGCAAACTTACTCGTTCTCTTCATCGCCTTTCCCGCTATACGGGATAATATAGTGTCCTGGATTATGCCACAATTCAATTTGACCGTCAACAAGATGTGCAGGATAATCGCAAGCATGTCAACATTGCAGCTTACACTGGATGCTCTGCCTCAGCATGGGGACTCGCAAATCATCAGCGCTTCTACTCTCAGCCTGAACCTGCCTCAGGCTCCGATACGCTTTTTCCGCCACGGATGGCAATCCTGGGCTCTTTCGACCTGGCTCGATCCACGCGATCCACCGATTCCGGTCCGTGCTGCTGAATTCCGCATGAAAGATGAAGATCCTGGTTACACCCACTCGAAAAACCACGTTAGTGCCTGGGTTGGGGCAGTGGAAATTGCCGAGGATGATATCCTGTTGCTCGGCGCGCTGGATCTGGGCGGCCGCGTTGAGCTTGATGGAGCAATTCTTCGCGGACTTTTCGAATTTGATGCGCAAAACGCAACCTGCAAATGGTTCATGGCGCGTGGCAAAGAAGATGATGTCTTCTGTCAATATGTGCAAAGACTTGAACAGAAGTTTGGCAGGGGAAGAACTGAAAAGGCTCCGCGCGTCTGGTGTTCCTGGTACAGCCTGTACGGATGGGTCAATGAAAGGGTCTTCTTGAAAGCGCTGGAAGGCTTCGGCGATATGCCCTTCGACGTCTTTCAGCTTGACGATGGCTGGCAGCGTGCACATGGAGATTGGGAGGCGAGCAGAAAATTTCCATCCGGGATGTCCGCCATCGCTGAAAAAATTAGAGCGACAGGACGGACCGCAGGCATCTGGCTGGCGCCTTTTATGGTCTCGCCCAATTCACAGCTGGCAAAGGATCGCCCTGATTGGCTCTTACGCGATGAGAAAGGCGATCTCATCCACGCAGGCATTACCTGGAGCGGAAATCCATGGGGGCTGGATGTGAGCCATCCTGAGGTGCTGGAATGGCTCGACCGGCTGATCCGCAAAGTACGCGCCTGGGGTTATGGCTATCTGAAGCTAGATTTTCTTTACATTGGCGCATTGATCGGCAAGCGACACCGGGTAATCCCCCGTGAGGTGGCTTATCGAAACGCCATGCATGTGATCCGTGAAGCAGCAGGAGATGCTTATATTCTGGCCTGCGGCGCACCGATCATCCCTTCCATTGGTCTGTGCGATGGACTGCGCGTGGGCCCGGATGTTGCTCCATTTTGGCTCAACAAGCCACTTACCATCTGGCTGAATAACCCAAATGACACCTCTACCCAGAATGCCATCCGGACCAGTCTCCATCGCCTGTGGCTCAAACCGCTTGTGAACGTTGACCCGGACGTAGTTTTCTTTCGCTCAAAATATAATGCGCTGAGACCACACGAACAGAAGTGGCTACAGGATCTGGGCGTGATCTCAGAATTCAGAGCCACTTCGGATCTGCCGCAGTGGCTGGACAACTCGGAAAAGGAACGGCTCAGGCATTTTCTGGAATCAGCCCAGGCCGTTCAAGAAAGTAAGCGGTATGTATATCAAATCGATGTTCGAACAGTAGACTTCGACCCCGTTATTCCATTGCCAATCTCAAAGACAAAATTTCCTGTTTGGCTGGCAAAGAATTTAGGGCTAATCAAGATCGCGCTGCACCAGGCTCTGCCCGCCATATGGGAGAGCATGAAGCTATGACACAGAACTTTCCAGCTCGAAGATTGTGATCTCTGGCGGGCAATTGAACCGGAACGTGAGCATATGCATTCCCACACCCCGATTGGTGTATTGAAACATATCACCAACCTTATATAGCCCACTGGGATATTTACGCCCCATATGAGGCAGCATGGGCGGACCGTAAAAAGGAATAACCACCTGCCCACCGTGCGTATGACCGGAAATCTGCAAATCGAATTTCCCAGTCGCGGCGCTGGTATCAGCGTAATCGGGCTCGTGAGCCAGCAGTATCGCCGCACTGTTGTTATCGCCGAGCAGCGCGACCACTTCCTCCAGGCGAGCATCCCCTTTCCAGACATCATCCACGCCGCACAGGTTCAGGTGCTCACCGTCTCTGTTGAGGGTAGTAACTGCGTTTGTTAAGTCGGTAACACCGGATGAGATCAGCATTTTGCGGACTGCATCGGCATTCATCCAGTGATCGTGGTTCCCCAGTACTGCAAAGGTCGGAATCGATTTTGTCAGCGGGGATAAGACGTCGCTCAGATCCTGGAGAGCCTGCCAGGCAGCCTCGGTAAACCGATATCCCAGCAGAAAGTCCCCTGTCATCAAAAGGATATCAGGCTTCTGTTTAATGACTGCATCAGCAACCCGCTGAAACCGCTCGCGGTTCATCCATCCGCCCATGTGAATATCGCTAATCTGGGCAACGCGCAGACCGGAAAAGGCACGCGGCAATCTCGGCAGCTTTAGCTTCACCGTTTCGACTTTGAGCCAGTGAGGCTCCAGAAAAAAGCCATAGCCTGTCCCACCGAGAGTCGCCAGAATAAAATTCACCGCAGCCACACCTAACAACTTAAGAAAGTCTCGGCGTGTCAATCTCCTCATACCCTAACCACTAAAGATTTCATCGCTCTTGGCGGCCATGATGAAATCGTTTTTGTGCAGCCCGCCGATCTTATGCGTCCACCACTGCAAAGTGACCCGTCCCCATTCGGTGACGATCAGGGGATGGTGGTTTTCCTCCTCGGCGATGGCGCCGACCTTGTTGGTAAACTCAAGTGCCTGAGCAAAGTTCTTGAACTTGAAGACTTTTTCCAGGCGCTTCATACCCTCCACTTCCCTGACCTGCCATTGATGGACCTGCAGCATCAGGTCATCAATTTCTACATCCGTCAGAGTCGGTTCATCCCCGCGGCACGCCACGCATTTTCCGGCTGCAAGATTAATCATTTGAACCTCCGATTACGCTAAAGCTTCCATCACTTCCTGCATGTCCTGCACGCCCAGCAAATGTAATCGCAAGACTTTGCGCCCCGCTTCGATCAGCGCCTCATAATCACCTAATGCCTGTGCGCGGATCAATGTGCCGAAGGTCAGTCCCTGTGTAGGGATTTCAAAATCAGCTGTGGGCTCGGCAGTGATTACAAGGAACAGCGCGTTATCCGGCCCGCCTTTATGGAACTGACCCGTCGAATGCTGGAAGCGCGGACCAAACCCGGCGGTGACCGCATTCCCCGTTCTTGCACGGATAGCAACACGCATCTCCTGTAACATCTTGATCATGTCCTCACTGCGCGGCAGATAGGCATTGATGGCAACGTACCCGTTCGGCTGCGCCTGAGAAAGAAAACCGGTTAATACTTCTGTAAGTGAGTTTCCTGCGACGGCTGAGGGTGAAAAGGCATTGATGCCATGGGTTGCATTCGTCCACACGGGCTGGCCTTCATCGATGTGACCACTCTTCTGGTAATCGGCAATCTTCGCTTTGGTGATCTTCTTGCTGCTCTCCACGTTGGGCTGATCAAATGCATTCACTCCCAGAATGGAGCATGCCACTGCCGTGGCAACTTGCCAGCGGTACATCTCTGCACCGGTCTCATACAGATCGGGCACTGGGAGCTCGACAATCGGATGCCCCGCCTGATGTAAGGCTTTCATACTCTCGTCCAGTTCGCCGTTTTGCCGCAGATAAATAAATACACGGTCATTTCCATAAACTTCCGGCTCACCCAGAGGTTCGAGCGGCACGGGCAAGATGCCCTTCCCGTGTTTGCCGCTGGACTCAGCAATGATCTGTTCAATCCAGAGGGCGAACGCGGACAACGGTGTATCTGCCAGAATCGTCAGCTTATCGCGACCCTGGAGGGCCGCCTCGCCGATGACTGCCCCTAGCGCCAGACCCGGATTGCGCGCCGCAGGGACATGCTCTCCGCACTGCTGCATCATCCACTCGGCGCGGTCGATCAGTCGATCCAGGTCCATTCTGAGCAGTGCAGCAGGGACCATCCCAAAATCAGTCAATGCGGAGAAGCGCCCGCCCACGCTCTCATCCGACGAAAATATTCTTCGGAAGTTGTTCTGGCGAGCAAGCGTTTCTAAAGAGGTGCCCGGGTCGGTGGTAGCCACAAAACGCGAGCCATCGCCATTGCTAAGCTTCCAGAAGTAATCGAATGCCGCCATCACCTCCGCCGTGCCGCCTGATTTGCTTGCCACAATGTACAGGCTTTTCTCAGGCGGGAAATTTCCACTCGCCAGAGAAACCTGCTCCGGGTCGGTGGAATCCAGAATCGCGAGCGAAACCGGGGCTTCGATATTTGCTGCGGCCTGCAGGGAACTAAACACCTCGGCAGTGAGAGATGAGCCACCCATGCCCAGAACCAACACGCGATGAATATCGTCTCTATCGATCTCCTCCGTGAATGCCTTGTATTGAGGGATCAGCTCACGAGCCTTGGCAGGGGAAACCATCCAACCCATCCGTTTTTTGACTTCGGCCTGCCCTTCGGGATCGGTTGTCCACAGAGTCGGGTCATGGTGCCACAGCCGGGCGGGAACGGAATCCGCTTCGAGCTGGGCAATGCGCCCGGCGACGGAATCCGCTATCGGTCCAAGCAAGGCAGCAGCACTTCCTCGGCGCTCATCGATTGTCTGTAGCAACTGGCTGAAAGCATCCGAAAATGCTTTGACTCCTTCTTCCTCCAGTTGATGCGTAACTTCATCCATCGAGATGCCCGCATCAGCCAGTTGCCTGAGTGCATCTTGCGCCTGCTCCAGATCACGTGTGATCGTCACTTCTGCAACGCCGTGGTCTCGGAAGGCATCGAGGGTAGCAGGCGGAACCGTGTTGACCGTTTCCGGCCCGATCAGATTGTCCACGTAGATCGTATCCGGGTATGCGGGGTTCTTGGTGCTCGTGCTCGCCCACAAGGGACGCTGGACGCGTGCACCTTTTACTTTTAAATTCTCCCAACGACGAGTGGCAAAGATTTTTTGGAATTCATCGTAGGCGAGCTTTGCATTGGCAATCGCCGCCTTGCCTTTCAGAGGAGAACCATCCGGAAGTTTTGGATCGATCTTCGAGTCGACGCGCGAAACGAAGAACGATGCGACCGATGCAATGTGATGGATGGAATGCCCGGCAGCCAGATGATCTTCGAGTCCGCTCAAATAGGCTTCCATCACTTC
This sequence comes from Anaerolineales bacterium, assembly GCA_035463255.1. GTDB lineage: Bacteria > Chloroflexota > Anaerolineae > Anaerolineales > Villigracilaceae > Defluviilinea. The sequence goes on from DATHTL010000097.1 coordinate 7,685, forward strand.
GGCGTAACGCTGCAGCGAAAAAATAAGCGTCACGTTGACATTGATACCAACAGAGATAGCTTTTCGGATCGCCGGAATGCCCGCCTTCGTAGCCGGAATCTTCACCATCAGATTTGGCCGACGGACGCGCGCCCAGAGCTGCTCTACCTGGGCAACTGTTGCCTCGGTGTCGTTTGCAATATCCGGGCTGACCTCCAGACTGACGTAGCCATCGCCGCCATTTGTTTCCTCATACAACGGCTGGAACAAATCACACGCGGCGCGGATGTCTTCAATCGCAAGCTGCCAGAAGATCTTTTCCGCATCCCAGCCGGCCCATGCAAGCGAGGTCAGGGCAGCATCATAGTCTTTGGTCTTTGCAATTGCGTTGTTGAAAATGGTCGGGTTCGAGGTCATACCGCGGATATCGCCGCGCTCGATCATGGCCTTGAGCTCACCATTTTCCAACTGGTTGCGCTGGATGTTGTCCAGCCAAAGGGATTGCCCCAAGGATGTAAGTTTTTCAATAGGGTTCATAATGCCTCAATTGTAGAAACCAGGCCTCGTAACCGTTCGTTTAGCCAGCTTCTAGTTTTCTGATTTTTCCAACTCGCCTGGCTAACCTTTCGCCGCCAGGATCATTTCCGATGTAGCGCGCCTCCAAAAAGGCTTTGATTAATGCACTAGCCAATTCCGGCCCAATTACGCGCCCTCCGAGGCAGAGCACATTCATGTCATCGTGCATCACGCCCTGTGCAGCGGAGTAGGTATCGTGGCAGATCGATGCAAAAATGCCTTTCATTTTGTTGGCGGCAATGCAGGCGCCCACACCCGAGCCGCAGACCAGAAGCCCACGCTCGGCTTCCCCCTTCTGCACGGCGCGCCCAACCTTTTCACTATAGTCAGGGAAATCGACAGGTTCGGCGCTATCGGTGCCCAGATCGATCGGTTCGTGTCCCGCCTCGCGAATCGCTTCGAGCACGGTTTGTTTCAGGGGAAAGCCCGCATGATCGAATCCAACGGCAATTTTCATTTCACCTCTCACGGTGGTTGAGTAGGACGAGCGGTTTTCTCGTCCGTATCGAAACCACCTCGTTTCAAGTAAGATATTGTTTTCATGTCGACTGTTGGTTTCAATACGAGCAGAAGTTCGCTGCTCTACTCAACCAACAATGATCTATAACAACTTCCTCGCTCTTTCGGCAACACCCTCAGCCGTAAACCCATACTCTTCGAAAATGACTTTATAGGGAGCAGAGGCGCCGTAGTGGTCGATCCCCACAACCGTACTGGCGTATCGTTCCCAGCCGAGTGTGGCCCCCGCTTCGACCGCCAGTCTCTTCGTGATGTGTTTCGGCAGCACCGACTCGCGATAGGCTTCATCCTGCTGCTCGAACAATTCCCAGCTTGGGAAGGAGACCACGCGCACCGCCGTCCCTTCGGCAAACAACTTTTCCGCCGCGCCGTAGATCAGGCTTACTTCTGAGCCGGTGGCCATGAGGATCAGCTGCGGGTTCTCGCCAAAGTCTTTCAGCACATAGGCGCCTTTGCTCAGCATGCCGCGATCCGTTCCTTCTAGGGTCGGGACGTTCTGGCGGGTCAGCGCCAGCGCGGTCGGTGTCTCTTTCTGGGTGATAGCCACTTTCCAGGCTTGCGCGACTTCATTCGCATCGGCAGGGCGGATGACGTTGAGATTCGGAACCGCTCGCAGCGCCATCAGGTGTTCGATCGGCTGGTGCGTGGGTCCGTCTTCACCAAGTCCAACACTATCGTGAGTAAACACAAAAATGGTCGGGATACGCGATATGGCAGCGATGCGGATGGCCGGCTTCATGTAATCGGAAAAGACCAGGAAGGTGCCGCCATAGGCGATCACGCCGCCAAACAAAGTCATTCCGTTCAGAGCCGCGCCCATGGCATGCTCACGAACACCAAAACGGAAATAGCGTCCGCTCGGATTGTCTTTCTGGAAATCGCCTGCTTCCTCAAACTTGGTATTATTCGAAGGAGTCAGGTCTGCTGAGCCTCCTACCAGCTCAGGAAGCTTTGCAGATAATGCATTTAAGACTTTTCCTGAAGAAGAGCGTGTTGCCAATCCTTTTGCATCTACGGGGAAGGTCGGCAAGGCGGCATCCCAGCCTTTGGGCAGCTCGCGAGCCAAACGCCTTTGCAGCTCGGCACCCAGTTCGGGATACGCCTGTTTGTAGGCATCGAAGCGTTTCATCCAATCTGTTTCGATCTCGCGACCGCGTTCCACGGCATCACGATAGAACTCCATCACATCGCCGGGTATCAGGAAGCGTGGCTCGAGCGGCCAGCCCAGATTCTGTTTCGCGGCGTTCAATTCCTCGTCACCGAGTGGCTCACCGTGGGCCTTGGCTGTTCCCTGCCGCTTGGGGGAGCCATACCCGATCGTGGTGCGCACGGCGATTAATGACGGGCGTGGGTCCGCTTTCGCCGCTTGAATCGCAGCGTCAATGGCATCCACATCATTGCCATCGGCAATCGTTTGCACGTGCCAGCCATACGCGGCAAAGCGCCCACCGCGGTCTTCCGTGAAGGCCAGATCGGTGGAGCCATCGATCGAGATGTGATTGTCGTCATAGAGGTAAATGAGCCGTCCGAGCTGGAGATGCCCTGCAAGTGATGCGGCTTCGGAGGCAACGCCCTCCATCAGGTCACCGTCTGTCACAATGCCATAGATATAGGATTGGATGATTTCGTGTCCTGGCCGGTTGAACTGCGCGGCAAGGTGAGTAGCCGCCATTGCCATCCCTACACCCTGGCCGAATCCCTGACCGAGAGGCCCGGTTGTTGTTTCCACGCCGGGTGTTAATCCATATTCAGGATGTCCCGGCGTTTTGCTCTCGAATTGGCGGAAGTTCTTGATCTCTTCCATTGGGAGATCGTACCCCGTCAGATGGAGCAAAGAATACAGGAGCATCGAACCATGCCCACCGGAAAGAACAAAGCGGTCACGTCCCGCCCATTTCGGGTTGGTCGGATTGTGTCTCAAATGTCGCGTCCACAACGTGAAAGCCATGGCCGCCCCGCCCATAGGAAGCCCGGGGTGACCCGAGTTTGCTTCCTGCACTGCATCCGCTGCCAAAAAGCGGATGGTATTAATTGCACGAGTCTGCAGATCGTCTGTCATATTGTTCCCTGCTTGAGTAAGATAACTCATTTTACCATTGGGAACTCAGCGTTCTAAAATGGATTGGTTTCCTGTAGAATAAGAGTCATGATCCGCCTCACCATTCTCCATATCAATGATCTGCACGGCCGCATTGTACAGTTGAGCCGCATTGCCACGCTCGTCCGCCAGATTCGCCAGGAAGTGGAAAGCGCAGGAGGTTACTGCCTTTTCGTGGATGCAGGGGATTCGGAAGATACCACTCTTTTGGAAAGCAGTCTCACCAAAGGTAGCGCCATGGAAGCCGTCTTGCGCGGCGCAGGCTGTGACTATGTTGCACTCGGTAATGCGATCCCCATTCGCTACGGACAGCAGGCCGTTGCAGAACTGGCAAAACATTTCGGTCGTCCCCTCTTGTGCGCCAACATGAAAGATGAAAACGGAAAGCTCGTCGAAGGACTGGAGCCGTTTTCCATGCACACTTTTGATGCATTCCGCGTGGGACTGATTGGCTTGACCGCGCCCATTCGTTCGTATACGACGTTCTTTAAGCTGAATTTAGAGCAACCGGCGGAGATTCTGCCAGACCTGATTGCCGAAGCAAAAGCGCAGGGTGCAAAAACGATCTTACTGTTATCGCATCTTGGTTCGATCCCAGACCAGGAATTAGCCGCCAAAGTCGAAGGCGTTGCGTTGATTATCGGCGCACATGATCATAAGGAACTGAATCCACCTCTACTGGTGAACAACACAATCGTCGCTCAAGCCGGTGATTTTGGTCGCTATCTGGGCCGGTTGGATTTGCAGATCGATGCCGATACGGGGAACGTGCTTCGACACGACGGACAGTTGATCCCCATCACAGAAGATATTCCGCTAGATCCAGAAACACAGAACGCGATTGAGCAGGAACAAAGGCGTGCGCATGAGATGATGAATCGCGAGATCGACATGTTGCAGGGAACAATTGAGTTGGCCGATGATTATGAGTGCTCTGCGGGAAATCTCCTGGCAGACGCATTGCTTGAGCGGGTTGAAGGTGCAGAATTATCATTTGTCCTGGCGGGTCATTGGGAGAGTGGATTAAAAGCCGGGCCGCTGACGCAAGGACAATTGTTCACCGCCAACCGGTCTTCGGCCAACCCGGCAAAGGCCATATTGACAGGTGAGCAGATCTTAAAATTTCTCTCTGAAGCGCTAAAACCGGAGAACGCCGGTCGCCAGCTGCACGCGCTGCGCGGGCGCGCAACCGGCATGCCTCATGTGGCGGGAGCGTGTGTCACCTACAGTCCTGACCTCGCGCGGATTGACGTAGAAATCAATGGCGAGCCGCTCGAAAAAGGGCGGAGATACACTGTCGCTTCCACCGATATGGAATTTGCAGACTATGTAAATTACCTTGTGATTCCCTTTACGGAGATCGAATTCGAAGTTCCGACCATCATGCCTGAAGTTCTGGAGGATTACATCGCGCGGCACTCACCGCTGCCGGTGCCTGCCGCAGGAAGAATCCTGCCGGAGGAAAATGGATCATCGGGGATATAATCTCATCTAATCATCCTTTTTGGAGAATGCACTTGCATCATTATTCTTTTATTGCAGAGCAGTTTGCCCCCTCTCTGCGCGTCACCAACGTCCATGAATTCGGCAACGGCAACATCAACGATACCTATCTCGTCTCCACCGATGCCGACGAGCGCAGCCGTCCTGAAGATAGAAATTTCGTATTACAACGCATCAATACCCAGGTCTTTAAACAACCCCGGCTGATCATGCAAAATATGCGCACCTTCACCGAGCACATGCGCAAGCGTGCCCGCGCCGAAAGTCATCACTGGGAGATGCCGCGTGTCATCCCCGCTTGCGACGGGCAGGACTTTTACATCGATCCGGAAGGAAATTTCTGGCGGGCGATCAGTTATGTACACGGCACACGTTCGTTCGAGACGATTACGGATACAAATATTGCGCGAGAAGTAGGATACGCACTGGGAACGTTCCAGTATCTCATCAGTGATCTGGCGGTGGAAAAGCTCTCGGATACGCTCGAGGGATTTCACATTATGCCTCGCTATCTTCGCAATTATGACCGGGCATTTTCACAGAACGGATTTAAGTCGGGTGCTGAAGTGAAGTTCTGCCTGAAGTTCGTCGAGCAACGACGTGAGTTTGCGTATGTGCTCGAACAGGCGCGAGAACAGGGCAGACTGCAATTGAGACCCGTCCATGGTGACCCCAAGGTGAATAACGTGATGATCGAGACAACAACCGGGCGCGCCATCAGCCTTGTGGATCTGGATACGGTCAAGCCAGGGTTGATCCACTACGATATCGGGGATTGTATGCGCTCAGGCTGTAACCCGCTGGGCGAGGAGACCGAACGCTGGGAGGCGGTCGAATTCAACCCGGAAATTGGCGCGGCGATCCTCGAAGGCTATCTCACCCAGGCGCGCCGCTTCCTGACCGCGGCCGATTACGAGTATTTATACGCCTCGATCCGCCTCCTGACGTTTGAACTTGGCGTCCGTTTTTTCACAGATTATCTGGCAGGCAATGTCTATTTCAAGGTGAAGCATCCACAGCACAATTTACAGCGCGCTCTGGTTCAATTCAAGCTGACGGAATCCATTGAAGCGCACGAAAAGGACATTCGCCATATCATTCAGCAATTGAGCCCCTCCGTCGAATGACCGAACGATCTTTTTCGCTGATCCCATTTTCGTCACTAGATATCCCAGCTATAAGCATTACCGGGTCGATTTCACTCCAGCACGATCTCCTTAAGATCCACTATGCCCTGATTGGTGAGATTCAAGAGATTGTGCTGCCCTCACGGTCCGTGCATCCCGGCCGCAGAGATGAGCTATGGATGGGAACCTGTTTTGAATGCTTTCTGGCAGTCATGGAACAGCCAGGGTACTGGGAGTTGAACCTCGCCCCCTCTGGAGATTGGAATGCATACCGGATGGATGCCTACCGGCGAATCGGCTTCAGGGAAGAAGCGTCAATTGAGCAGGTGCAAATTGAGGCTTGGAGAGAGCGCGGTCCGAACGCGGCGGATGCCTTTTACCTGAACGCCTCTGTTGATTTGAGTCGTTTATTTCAGCGGGATATTCTGCTGCAGGCAGGAATTACAGCCGTTATCCAAATGAAGAATGGAAATGAGACATACTGGGCGCTTTCTCACCCCGCGCCACAGGCAGATTTTCACGTGCGGGAAAGCTTTATCCTTCGGCTGGCACGGCAAACTCGCCCCTTAACAGAATCTGCCCCGGGCGGTTGACTGCCATCCATGCAAGATAAGCCGCCATTAAAGCATCCAGTTCTTTCGCGGAGTAGATGTTTTCGAGCGGAAGAATTCCCTGCATCAATTTATAACGCGTGATCTCTTCGAAGACCTCGATAGGGTCTGTGATCTCCAGTCCCTGCTCATATAAGATCGCACTACGTTGCAGTCGTCCCTCCAGAGTGCGCCGCGGCAGGGGCTTCTGACCGATCAGCGCGTAGAAGCAGTCGTGCGCATTCGTCTCGAGGAACAGCTTTTGATCGTTCTTGCTCGAATACGGCTTGAAGCCTGCTTGGATGATCTGATTCTTGAAATCGTTGTAGCTCCCCGGTGTCCTCGGCGGAATACTTATCGCCAGCAAGATGTTTTCGTATTCCCGGAGGCATGTCAGCGATTCAGAGATCGTCCATGTTTCAAGGGATTGGACATGTAAATCACCGTCCAATACTGCAAAAGTGATTGGCTTGCGCCCGGAGGCAACGTCCATACCTGCAAGGATGATCTGATCAGATGACATTGTAAAATTCCTCTCACTCGAGTATTCAATATCAGTGTAGCCGAAAAGAGTTCCTGATGCAACCGACTCAACGCCGAATTGCTTATTTGCTTGTCCTGATCCTGGGCTTCGCCTGGATTTTCATCAGCGCGGACAGGTCTGGTGTTTCAACCTCTGGCAAAATCCCCGCCCCACAACAAGGATTTCTCGCGCCGGACTTCGAATTGAAAACACCCGCCGGTCAGACCATCAAGCTCTCCGATTTACACGGGCAGGCTGTCCTCGTCAACTTGTGGGCAACATGGTGTCCGCCGTGCCGGGCGGAGATGCAATCCATTGAAAAAGTTTATCAGGAATATAAAGATCAGGGCTTCACAGTCCTGGCTGTCAATATGACGTATCAAGATAACGCGTTGGAGGTGATGCCATTTGTCAACGAACAGAGACTCACCTTCCCGATCCTTCTCGATGAGACCGGCGCAACGGGAAACGCCTATGAATTGCGTTCGCTGCCCTCTTCTTATTTTATCCGCCGGGATGGCATCATTCATGAGGTTGTGATCGGTGGTCCCATGTCTGAGGCGCTGCTGCGAACGCGCGTCGAGGCGATACTGAAATAAACATGATTACTTTCTTCCGCTCCATTTTCGCTCCACCTCGCCATTTGATCTTGATTGTTGTCGCGCTGTGGATCGGTCTGCTGCTGGCTGAAAGACGGTCTGAACGGCATGGAATCTCTAAAGATGCTCTCAACAACCTCGTGTTTTACGGTCTTTTCGGCTACTTGATCGGCGGACGGTTATTTTATGCTCTGGCGAATTTTTCCATCTTTGCACAGAGTCCCTTGAGCCTCTTCTCTCCAAACCTGGATCTGTTCGATCCGATGGCTGGCATAGCGGTTGCCTTCATCGTCGGCCTGGTTTATGGCTCCCGGCAAAAGCTCCCCCTCTGGCCAACCCTCGATGCGATGGCCCCTCTCTTTGCCACACTGGCAGTCGGCTTATCCCTCTCTCACCTGGCCGCAGGCTCGGCATTCGGGAGCCCAACCCAGGTCCCCTGGGGAATCGAGCTATGGAATGAGATACGCCACCCAGCTCAGCTCTATGAGCTCCTGGCGGCACTCATTATTTTGGGAATCCTTTGGTTTCGAAAGCCAGACGCTCCCGCAGGCAGAACATTCCTTACCTTCAGCGCACTGACAGCCACCTCGCGGCTATTCCTGGAGGCTTTCCGTGGAGATAGCACCCTGGTCTTTGGAGGAGCACGCCTTGCGCAAATACTCGCATGGGCTGCGCTGGCAGGGACATTCTTTGCAATCGAGTGGATCCGGGTCAGAGAACCGGCCAAATAAATAATGCGACCTTTAAGTCGCTCTCGGGAAAATATGAAACTCCGCCCCTTCAGAGAGAAGGGGCGGAGTTATGCTCTTGCTTGAGCAATGCTTCTCAGTTACGCTGTGCAATCGGCTTTAGATACGAGTCGAGCAGCGCGTCCATCTGGTCAAAATTCTGGCAAACGAAGAATATCGGGTTGAACGCATAGACCGTTTTGGGAATGTGCGCGATCGTGGCAATGTCAAACGGTGCAAGGATCACGTCTCCGCCAAAGTATCCCTCCCGGCTGATGCTCAGCGTCTCATATAGGGAGTGGACAACGTTCCAGCCTTCATCCTGCGAGGACATTTGCCCACGCCGGTGCAGCTCGTTCACGCCGTCAATGATGCGGTAAAGGTCAGCCTTGTGAGATTGAAATTGCTTATTGAGCTGCTCGAACACATTCTCCGTGTAATCGATCACCGTGTCCCGCGAGAGCCGGTAAAACTCCATGATGGCATTTGCCAGTTCCGCGCGCCCAGAGATGATTCCTGCTCCGAAGACCTTGAAGCGATTATCTTCTACAACCAACCCAAATTCAGTGCTGTACCAGGCAAGACGCTTTATGACCTCCCTCTCCTCCTGGGTCGCCTTCATGTAGGCGGGAGCAAATTTGTCCTCGATACGCGCATAGAATTCCATAGTCAGGTAAGGCAAGTGCCCAAAGATGTCATGGAACATATCTGGCTCGGGCGTAAACTCCATCTGATCTCGGCTGCGCAGATAATCTGTGATGAGGAACACGCGCTGCGCGAATTTCTTGTACCAATCATCCGCAAGCGTATAGCGGACGACTGTGCGCTCGATGTGCCAGCCGGTCCGGGGCGTAATGTGATCGTTAAGTTGAGCAACCGTGGGAATATGATCTGGGTCGAGCTCGAGGAACTTCAATCCCTGCTTGAACTCCTTACAAATATGCTCCATCAGATACGGCTGTTTTACGCCTGCATACAAGTCCCTCCAGATGGCGTGCTGCTCCTCAGAAAACTCAATCTCCTGATTTTGAGCCGAATATTCGTGTGAGGGATCAACATGCTGTTCGGCGATATCGCCGGTGTAGAGAGGCGGATTTTGATTTGTCGTCATACGTTAGCCCTTTCTCAAAATAATGATTTGAGGACACAATACAATGACCGGATCCGCGGTGCTGAAAAGATATTATCACTACCAAAAACGCAAGTCAATATGACCATTGGACTCTGCACTACAGGCTTGCATTGCCTCGTAATCACATGCAATGATAAAATCTTTAACGATGAACGAAGCGCTGCGTGACAAGACCGTTTTGATTACCGGCGGGGCAAGGCGGGTGGGGAAAATCTTCGCGCTAGCATGCGCGCATGCGGGTGCAAATATTGTCATCCATCACGGGCATTCTGACGAAGAGGCGGAAACGGTTCGACGGGAAGCAGCGGAACTTGGACGCAGGGCCTGGGTGATCAAGGCAGATCTGCGCGACTCATCCGAAGCCCGCAGCCTGGTCCCGCGCATCAACGAATTCACCCCTCTGCATGGTCTCGTGAACAGCGCCGCCATTTTTGAATCCCTATCGCTGGAAAATAGCTCACTGGAAGAATGGGAAAAGCATATGGCGATCAATCTGACGGCGCCATTTTTGTTGAGCCAGTCCTTCGCGAAACAGGCGTCCGACGGGGCACGCATCGTCAACATCGTAGACTGGCGCGCGCTCCGGCCGGGTGCCGACCACTTCCCCTACACGATCAGCAAAGCCGCGCTTGCATCTATGACCAGATCCCTGGCCGTTGCCCTTGCACCTAAAATAATCGTCAACGGATTGGCGCTGGGTGCGATCCTTCCCCCATCAGATGGCCAGGCAAATGCGAACATTATCAAGAATGTGCCCGCCGGACGTTGGGCAGCTGAAGATGAGGTAAGACAAGCGCTTGTTTTTACACTGACTTGCCCCGCCTATATCACTGGCGAGATCATCCATGTAGATGGCGGCAGGCATCTGATCTAAAGAAGCTCCAAACCCTTATTACTTTATTATTCATGCTATTAGATTGACTATACGCAAAAACGAAGGATAACAGACATGGACAAAGTCATCATTCATGATTTACTCGTACGCGGCATCATTGGCGTCAACGATTGGGAACGTAAACGTGCCCAGGACATTTTGATCAACATCACCCTGTTCACCGACACCCATCGCGCCGCCAAGACAGACAATATTGCGGACTGCGTGAATTACAGTACGATGAGCAAAAGAATCCAGGCCCATGCCGAAAGCGCGGCAAGACTAACCGTCGAGGCACTGGCAAACGACTTGGCAAAGATATGTCTTGAAGACAAAGGTGTGCAAAAAGTGATCTTGCGCGTGGAGAAGCCGGGCGCGGTGCGATTTGCCAAATCAGTGGGCGTCGAGATCGAACGAAGCAGAGATGAGTGAGTCACATCTTGCTTACTTGAGCGTGGGATCCAACATCGAACCGGAACGCCATCTGGTCAGGGCTATCGAACAACTACAAAATTTTGGGAAGATCGAAAAGATTTCGAATGCCTGGGAATCCGAGTCCGTTGGGGCGGAGGGGCCTAATTATCTTAACGCATGTTTGCTCCTAAGCACCCCGCTCCATCAGCTCAAACTAAAGGAAGATGTGCTACACCCCATTGAAGCGTTACTGGGGAGAAAAAGAAGTGCGAACAAGTTTGCGCCGCGTACCATCGACATCGATATCGTCATGTTCGATGGTACCTCTTGTGATGAGAAGTACTGGGAACAGGCTTTTGTCGTGGTACCTCTCGCAGAGATCCATCCAGACTATCAAAACCCCATCACTCGCGAGAAGATCGTGGAAACAGCAACGCGCCTCCGGCAAAAAATATGGATGGAAGCGCGTCCTGAAGTCTTAAGTCGTTTTAACGGAAGCACAACAGAGTTCTAGAGTAAAGTACATTCCGCAGCATGATGGCAGGGACGGATAAATAGATGGACGCTGCAGCGATTTCCCTTACATCATATCAACACGCGGCCGAGAGATATTTTGCAGAAATTCCTCCCGAGTCGCCAGGTTGGCACGGAAAGCCCCATGCATGGCAGAGGTTGTCATTCGGGCGCCATGCTTCTTAACGCCGCGCATCATGGAGCACAGATGCATCCCCTCCACAACAACCGCCACTCCCTGAGGCTCCAGCATTTGCTGCAGCAGATCAGCAATCTGGCGCGTCATCCGCTCCTGCACCTGTAACCGGCGCGCATACATTTCGACGATGCGTGGAATTTTCGATAGACCAATGACCTTTCCTTTGGGCAGATAAGCCACATGCGCTCGTCCGAGAAAGGGCAGCATATGATGCTCACAAAGACTGTAAAACTCGATATCGCGAACCAGAACCATCTCATCGTAGTTGATGTGGAACAGAGCCCCGTTGATGATCTTTTCCGGGTCCATGCTGTATCCACTGAGTAGCTCCGCGTACATACGGGCAACGCGATCAGGTGTGTTTTTCAGCCCCTCGCGTTCCGGATTCTCCCCCACAGCGCTGATCAGTTCATAGACCGCCTTACGAGCAGACTCAAAATCGATATTTGGCGCCTCGAGCTCCTTTATATCAAAGTCATCATCGAATTCCATGTTCACTCCTTGATAAAATCAGTGGCGCTTCCGCGCCACTGGTGTGTTTACTTTCTCAGGATTTTAGCCCACAACAGGCTCGATCAGCCCATAGGTGCCATTCCGGCGGCGGTACAAGACCTGAATGGCATTTTGCTCGGCATTGAAGAAAACGAAGAAATTATCATGCCCGAGCAAACGCATCTGCTCAACGGCCTCATCTTCGGTCATTGGCAGAATGATAAACTTTTTGCGCCGCCCGATCAACGGGAGCAGCTCACCAGTCTCATCGACCGGCAGCTCATCCTCCTCCACGACCTCGGCAGCAGAGCGCCCGTCCCCGCGGCCTCGATACCGCTTGCCTTTGAAACGGTCTATCTGGCGCTGGATCTTGTCGAGGGCGGTATCGAAAGCTGCGTGAACATCATCTGCTCGTTCTTCCGAACGGAGGATAAAGCCTTTCCCATGCACAGTAATTTGGGCCACCTGCCGGTCAAGAGCGCTACGCGCTGACTTAATATGAGAGAGCTCAACCCGAATTTCGTCAATGTCCTGGAGGTAACGTTCAAGCTTGGCCGCTTTCTTTTCAACATACTCGCGTGTATTGTCGGTCAATCTCATATTGCGTGCTACGGTCTCAATCTTTTGAGTCATAGAACCTCCTGTATTGATTTATCAATGGCGCCCACGCGCCACTGTCAAACACGATCCAGACTGTGATGCGATAGTGCGCGCGCAATGGTCAACACATACACCTCTTGCGCGCCCGCAGAAAGCAAGGCTTGCGTACAAGCTGAGATAGTGGATCCGGTTGTTGCCACATCATCCATGATCACGATCGATCTCCGTTTCACGACATTCGGGTCAGCCTGGTAGGCACTGTCGACATTTTTGCGCCGCTGCGAGACGTTCAGGCCAACCTGTGAGCGCGTCTCGCGCGTTTTCCAGAGCGCCTGGGGCTCGTAGGACCATCCCACCTGATAAGCCAGCGGACGCGCTACCAGTCCAACCTGATTATACCCTCTCTCTTTCAGGCGTTTCTTTCCCAGTGGGATAGGGATAAGAGCATCAGCTGTCCAGTCCAGAGAGCGAACGAAATCTTCCATCTGCAGGGCAATCGATTCACCCAGCCCAATATTGCGGCGATATTTCATGGTATGCAATCCGTTTTGCACCGGTGAATCAAAAACCGCCCAGGATCGCATCATACGAAACGCGGGCGGGTCTGATCTACAATTCTCACATAGTGCATTCCCCTTGATCGGTATCCCACATCTCTCACAAAATGGCTTCTGGATGCGTGGCACACGTTGCTGGCAATCTGGACACCAGCGCCACCCTGTTTTTCCGCAGCCCCCACACGCTGGCGGGAACAGCAAATCCAATCCGCTCCAGGCCAATCGATAAAGGCGATACGACCAGGGTATCTTCTTCACGGAGTATAAACTTGGGTCCGACTTTTATAGGGATCCCATGATTTGAATCACGGCCGGAGTCAAAATGATGATCATAATGGATGGAAAAACCAGCAGAGCCAATGGAATGATCATTTTGATGGGGGCCTTGTGAGCCTCTTCCTCAGCGCGCTGTCGACGCTTCAGTCGCATTTGATCCGATTGAATACGTAACACTTTGGCCAGACTCACACCAAGCTGTTCGCTTTGAATGATCGCAGCCACAAAACTCGTCAATTCGGGAATGCCCAGCCGGTCAGACATATCTTTCAGGGCTTCACGTCGAACTTTGCCGAGCTGGATTTCACGAATTACGCGAGCAAATGCGAGCGAGAGCTCGGTTTCCCATTTTTCTGATACTTTCGACATGGCAGCGTCAAAGCCAAGCCCAGCTTCCACGCAAATGGTAAGCAGGTCCAGGGCATCAGGCATCGCATTGCGAATTTCCTTTTGGCGACGGGTAATCCGGGTCGTGAGCATGATGTGCGGTAGATAAAAGCCGCCAAATGCCGCCCCACCGATGAACATGATTTTGTCGCTGGTCGACCATGCCGGAGATCCCGCAAAAGCTACAACCGCCAGACCACCAAGAAGCACTGCCAGAATAAAGCGAATTGCGAGGAATGTTGCCGCATCGATCGGCCAAGGATTACCCGCCAATTCCATTTTTCTCGCAGTATCCTGAATTGCTTTTTGCGGCGTGAACCGCGCAGAAAATTCACCAATACGGTTAATGAGAGGGACAAGGACACGCTCGCTGAATGGCTGGGACAGCTCGATCTCTTCCAGAGAAGTGACATCCCCTCTCTGGATAAACTCGGCCAGGCGTGCCTGCAATGGATCATCTTCCTCCCCCTGCGCATTTCTGCGCAGGCTGATGATGATCACCGCAATGGCACCAATCAAGACAACTGCGCCAAAAATAATCAAACCCATCTTACACCTCGATATCCGCGATCTTCATCATCACGAAATAACCCGACACGATCATACCGACCACAGTAATAATCGCGAGCCAACCGCAGAACGGTCCTCTATCGAAGAAACTCGCCAGATATTCTGGGCTCACGAACCATAAGGCAATGGTCAGAAACACGGGAATCAGGGACAACACGGTTGCAGACGTTCGGACCGTGGCGGTCATCACGCGGATCTCACCTTTAATTCTGACACGTTCCCGGATGGTAAAGGAGATCGTATCCAAAATTTCAGACAAATTACCACCAACCTCACGCTGAACGTTAATCGCGGTAACGACAAAATCGAGATCGTCACTGGGGATACGGCGTAATAGGTTTTCGAGCGCTCTTTCCATGGGGATGCCGATTTGCATTTCCTGTACAACGCGATGGAATTCGTCCGAAATAGGGGCCGGCAACTCCCGGCTGACCGCTTCCATGGCTTGCATGGTCGAGTAGCCCGCTCGCAAACCGTTGACCATAAGGTTCAGCATGTCACCGAGCTGATCGTTAAACTTATTCAGTCTCACCCTCTGTTGGCGTTTCACATAAAAGCGGGGTGCAAAGAAGCCGATGACTCCACCGATGACCGCCGACACAATACTGGGCTGGAGCAGCCATCCCACAAAGGCCAATATGACTGTGGAGATGAAGACCAGGGCAAAATATTCCGCCACTTTGAATTTGAGATCAGCACGCGCCAGTTCGCGCGCAACCCGATCTCCGGCGGATGATCTCGACACCCTCCGATTCAGCCACTCCGTGATGACGGAGCCCCCGGGTTCACGTTCGGGTTCCTGCTGCCTCTCATCCTCAAGGAAGCGCCCGAGGCGTTCTTCCACGAGCGACCGTTCGCTCGTGATCGACACGACAACGCCCACGATGAGAAGGATCAAGACAAGAACACCGCCACCAAGCAAAATTATTGGGTCCATTGGCTAACCTATCGAACGAATCAGTCTAATAACGGCGACGCTCACCAATACCAAAAATAGACGGGGGCAGATTAATGCCTGCAGTTTCGATCTTATCCATGAACTTGGGCCGCAGGCCCGTCGGGCGCAGGCGGCCAACGATCTGTCCATTTTCGATACCTGTCTGCTCGAAGACGAAAATATCTGTCATGGTAATCACTTCGCCTTCCATACCACTTAATTCTGTAAGGTTTACGATCTTACGCGTGCCGTCCCTCATGCGCTCCTGATGAACGATCAAATCGATGGCCGATGAGATCTGTTCACGGATTGCCCGCGATGGTAAATCCATACCTGCCATCAAAGTCATCGTTTCAAGACGAGCCAGAGTATCGCGCGGTCCGTTGGAGTGGAGTGTTGTCATCGACCCGTCATGGCCGGTATTCATGGCCTGCAACATATCTAGGGCTGCTTCGTCCCGGATCTCACCGACGATGATCCGCTCAGGACGCATACGAAGAGAATTTATCACCAGGTCGCGAATTGTGATTTCTCCACGACCTTCTATATTTGGAGGACGGGATTCCAAAGTGATCACATGCTCCTGGCGGAGTTGAAGTTCTGCTGCGTTCTCAATGGTGATAATACGCTCATCACCGGGAATAAAACCGGAAAGAATATTCAAAAACGTAGTTTTTCCTGAACCGGTACCGCCAGAGATGACGACATTCAAGCGGGCTTCCACGCAGGCCTTGAGGAACTGCACTGCTTCCTGTGTAATCGAGCCAAACTGTATTAGCTGCTCCACAGTGATCGGGTTGCGTGAAAATTTACGAATGGTCAAAACAGGTCCAACGAGCGAAATGGGAGGGATGACTGCATTCACGCGGGATCCATCGGGCAGACGGGCATCCACATATGGGCTGGACTCATCGATACGGCGGCCCAACGGCGCAACAATGCGGTCGATAATGCGCATCACGTGATCGTTATTTTCAAACGTCACCGGGACGCGATGGACTTTACCTTTGCGTTCGATATAGATGTTCTTCGCCCCGTTGACCATCACTTCGGTAATGGTCTCATCTTCGAGCAGAGGCTGGAGCGGACCAAAACCCAGGATCTCCGCAGCGATCTGCTCGAACAGGCGGGCACGTTCCGGTCGTGAAAGGACAATGTTTTCCTCGGCAAGAATCTGCTCGAACAAGTCTTGGATCGTGCGGCGCACTTCCTCTGTGCGCGTGATATCCATGGACGGATCTAGCTCAGAAAGAAGCTTGTTCTGTACGCGGGTTTTCAGATCGAAATAGGAACCAGCCTGAGGAGATGTGATCGGCGCATTGACCCGGCGCGCCTGCAAAGAGGAAAGACGAGACCCTTCTCCACCCTGATTGTTGGATGACTGGCCGGATCCGCCAGAAGAGGAATTTCCGCCCTGACCCTGTTCTATACGTTTTAAAAGAGACATCTTTCTTTATCTCCTCAGATCTAAAGCCTACACATAAAGTTAGCGTCTAATCAGACGATTCGGCTCATCTGCGGACTCTTGAGCGGCCACACGCGCACGTACGCTCTCAGCGAGGGAAAAGACGCCCCGCGCCGCAGGCTGATTCTTGCTATCCAACACAAAAGGCACCCCTCGGTTAACAGCTTTGGTCGCTGTGCCTTCATCGAGGGGAATCACAGAAACCACTTCTTGTTTGAGATTTTCAGCAACCCGATCGGGAGTAATATTGATCCTCTTGTCGAAACGATTCATGACAAAGAGAATTCGCTCGCGGTCAATGCCGAGCGTCTGCGAAAGATCAAGAAAGAGGCGGCAGTTCTTAATAGAGGGAATGTCTTGTGTGGTTACTAAAACGACAAGATCACTCACGTCAATAGCGGCTAGAGTTGCATCGGTCAGAAGGGCAGCTGTATCCACCACCACATAAGCATACATCTGGCGCAGATATTCGAGCACTTTTGTAAACTGACCGCTGGACACTTTCTCGGCATACTCTGGCCGGCTTGGGGCCGCTAAGATATGCAAACCAGAAGCACCATGCTTGAGCATCACTTCTTCCACGATTTCGGGGTCCAGTTCTTCAGCGCGGGGAGCAAGATCAACAATCGTATTCTTGCCCTGTTCATTCATAAATACAGCAACATCGCCAAACTGTAGATTGCCATCCACGAGTGCCACATGCGTATCATCATTGTGCAAGGTTAGAGCTAGGTTCACGGCCAGAGTTGTACAGCCCGTTCCGCCCTTCGGGCTATAGACCGTCACGATTTTCCCTCGCGGAGCGCCGTAACCCATAACGGCTCCCACATTACCAATGACCGGGGCTACAGGGATTTGAGCGTTCTTGGACCGCTCGGCCTGCGCCATGGAGCCCGCGCGCCGGATGGCAGAAATCAGCTCATCGCCCATCGGCGGCTTCGTGAGAAAATCTCTTGCACCCGCCAGCATAGCTCGACGCATATAATTCTGATCCCCCTGAACAGAAAGAATGACAACCTGAACTGCTGGCTGCTTAAGACGGATCGCCTCCGTGGCAGAAATCCCGTCCATATCTGGCATGTTGATATCCATCAACACAACATCCGGCTGCAGATCCTGAGATAGCTGAATAGCCTCTTTACCAGTGCGCGCAACCCCTACCACATCGACATCGGACTCGAACTGCAACAGCTTCCGGACGTTTTCCCTTGTTTCGGAAACATCGTCAACGATCATGACACGTATTTTTTCACCCGAGGGCATACTGATTCGTTACCTCAAAATTTAGTATGAGTTGCTATTGCACTGGTTGCACAGTGTTATTTGGCAGTACCGGTGGAACCAGCACATCGACTCTAGGCTGCACTCCATACGGAAGCTTGGATGGCAGCGAAATGTTATATTGGGTCAACAAACTCGTCAGCGTCGCAGATTCAGCAGCAAATCGCGAAGTATCATTGGGATTTCTGAGCGACAAACTCAGCTGCGCACCACTATACACGAAGTAATTCAGTGATATTGAGTCCTGAGGGTTGACCATAAGGGTCACAATATCAGGGTTTGCCTGTTGAGCGGCCTGCTGAGCTTGCGCAGGAGAGGGAGTCGCGTTGGGATCGGTCGGAGCGGGTTGGACATTAAAGTTTCCCAGCTTCAACACAACCACATCCTGCAATATCATTTGACACACGAGCCTTGGTCGCTGCGCCTCCGAGGGAACAGCATAAAGCGGTTGCTGGAAGGTCGGATCAAGCTCTACGCGCCCTTGCCGTGAAGTCTCCCCGCCACCTGCCACACCGACAGAAAGAGTAGGCGGCGCTTCTGCAGGTGCGAACGCACCCGTTAAGATAGCGGTGAAATTCGGGAGAATGGTCTGGAAAGCGGGATCAATATCCACAAAAAGCATACAGGCATTCACATTGACGTGAGCACCATCGTTTACCCCATAACCAACGAGGGCAAGGCGATTTGTGGGGATAGCTGCCGCCACCATGCCAGAGGGGATCTGAACAGCCCAATTTGGACCAGAAATCTCCACAGGTCCCTCACCCACCATGGATGCAGTAATCACCACCCCTTGTTCCAGAGTAAAGCGCGCCGTCTGATCAACGAGCGCCGCCTCCTCGCCTACCGTGAACATCACTTCAGCTACATTTTCCGGGGGGATAGAGAAGGTACCGAGCATTTCTCGGGTAATAGTTGTGCCTTGAGGAATATTCTGGGCAGCGAAATAAACCTCGGTCATGGCCGCCTCCGTTGGCTGGCCAACTGCTACCCGACCAAACTGGGTATACGCAAAATAAAGCAACGCCAAACCAATGATAACGATCAGTACGAGGAATATGAGTATCCGTCCGCGACGCATAGTGTAGTTCTCCTCTCTTAATCTGCTCTGCCGCGTACATTGGCAGGGACTGGGTTACAAACATTATACAGTATACACGAAAATGAATAATATTAATTTGGTAAAAAAGTAGGACTCTGTCCGGAGACAGAGCCCTGTGCATGCTGACTGAAAACCCAGTCTTACGGCAATGAGTTGCTGATGGTGCTGAAGGTATTGCCGATCTTGGGGCCGAGCAGACGCATGACTGCGATCACGACGATAGCGACGAGAGCGAGGATGATCGCATACTCAACCAAACCCTGACCTTTTTCTTTCGGAGCGAATAACATGGGATTAATCCTTTCTTCAATAAATTTTCTGAGAACCGCTCTCAGAGTTACTTCTATTTTACTTACCTCGGAAAAAACTGCAAGAGGCAATAATTATCGGGAGGCTTACAATCCTGTTATGTAAACTTAACAAAGTTGAAACGACCTTTCCTAGGATCGGGCAGGTACAGCAAACAAAATCCGGGCGCCTTTTCCGAGGGCACTATCGATTTCAAAGCTTCCACCGAGCATCTCGGTCCGCTCCCGGATCAGTTTCAAGCCGAGATTGTTCCCCTGCTGAATGGAGTCAGGGTCAAAGCCTTTGCCATTATCGTCGACGCTGACTCGCACACGGTCCTCACCGATATCCAGAACCACCTTTACAAGGGTAGCCTGACTGTGGCGAGCAGCATTCCCAAGCAATTCCTGGATGGCGCGAAACAGCATGACTTCCAAATAGGGCTCCAGACGACGCTCCTGTCCGGTCACGGTCACATTGACATCTAGCCCGGCCTGCTCTTTGAAGGCATCCGCGTAGCGCCGGATGGTGGGCGCCAGTCCAAGATCATCCAGCATCATCGGGCGCAGCTCAAAAATAAAGTTCCTGACCTTTTGGAATGTGCCCATGGCAGAGGCCTTGAGGCTGTTCAATTCCTCACGGGCCTGGCCGGCATCGACATCCATCAATCGCATGGCGATTTCGGTCTGCAGGATGAAATTGGACAGGGCCTGTGCCGGCCCATCGTGCATCTGGCGCGAGAGACGCTGGCGCTCGGTTTCCTGAGCGTTGACTAGCATTTCCACGCTGGCCAGAGGCCCTCTTGCCCCCGAGGCAGATGCGACAGAGGAAGCTGAACTCGAAGTTGCCCGCGCCCGCTCAAGGGCCGATTTGAAGCGCTCGAGATGAGACCTCTCGTTCTGTAACTTCTCTAATTGCCCGCGCATGACGAAGAGACGCTGTTGAGCATCCAGAGCGGAATCGTACGCATTCCGAATATCCTGGAGAGGCATCCTGTCGAACTGGTTTTGAACTTGCTGAAGGTGGGTCGTGATGGCTGCGTTACGTTGTGAGAGCTTTTGGACTTCACCCTGGCTCTGCTCGATCATCAGGGTAACTTCACGCAAAGCCTTGTTGGTCTCCTCGAGCTCTGCATCCAGATCCAGATCTCCCCCATTGGATGAAACAATGTCCATCGCCATAGAATTACTCCTGATTTCTTATCTGATCGTCCTGCAGCTTTACCCAGCCTCGTTTCAGAGCATAAACAACCGCCTGGGTTCGATCTTCCACTCCAAATTTTCGTAAGATCGAAGTGACGTGATTCTTAACCGTCTGGTGACTGATGCCGAGCAAGCCGGCGATTTCTTTGTTGCTCATTCCCCGCACAACGCAGGATAAGACTTCCATCTCGCGCTCTGAGAGCGGATGAAACGGGGAACCTGGTTCACTATAAGACCGCCTCGCGCCATCCATCTGCTCATCGATCCAAAGGTCCAGTTCGCGGCGAGTAAAAATATGACCGGCAACAGCATATTTTCCGTCATAAACCGCCCGCACCGTCCGCGCCAGAGTTTCAGGCTCAATCTCTTTCGCGCAATATCCAACCGCGCCTGCCAGCACGGCATGGATCGCTTGCTCGATATCATCGTAACCCGTCAGGAGGACGACACGCGTGGGCAGATGTTCCGAAGTCACCTGATGAGTGACCTGCTGACCATTTAGACCCGGCATGTTCACATCAAGGATCGCGACATTGGGCTTGAGAGCCCGTATCTTTTCGATCGCTTCATCCCCATCTGACGCCTGCGCAAGAATCCGAAAATCATCCTCCAGCGAAAGCGTATCTACAACACCTTGACGGAAGAGCGGGTGGTCATCGGCAATTAGCAGTGTTATCTCGTTCATCCTTGGCCTGTTCTCCGCATAATCTTAATGAAAGTATAGCACAGGAGCGACCTGCGGGCAATTTATCTATACCAGAACACATTTCAATTTCGTAATAAGGCTCAACGCCAGCGAAAGACCTGCATATGCTCATCAAATTGCAGCGCATCAAACTCGATCCCGGCTTCGAAAACCGATGACAGTTGCGACGTGAGCCCGGGATAAAAGCTCGGGAACGTGATCAAATAATCCACCGAGTTCGCATCCATAAATTCTGCCAGCCGAGGCTCATCGCGAATGAAAGGCACCACATCCGGAGAGACCAGTCCCGCGAGATCGACGAGCGGATTTTGTACATGGAAACCCAGCGCACCGATGTCGTGAACAGCAAGCCGCGCATTGGACGGCAGATTCTGCTGCACCCATTTTGCCGTGTGGACCATTTCGCTCTCGATCAAAAAGACATCATACGCATTCTGACGCGCCCCAACGAACTGGAAGGCCAAGATCAGAACAACCGTTATGACCTGCCATATAAAAGTAACGCGCTTATTCGCTGTAGGAGTAAGAACAAACTCGAGCAGCCCTAGCGTTCCCCACAGGTACATAACAGGAAGCGCCGGAATAATGTATCTGCCATGCTGATAGGCTGGCAGACGAGCAAAATAAATGGCGATATAGCCTAGAAACCAGATCAGGCTGGCCAGTGCCCCCCAATTGCGCTGCCGTATGTTCTTCACAAGCCAAACCACTGCACCGGGAAGCAAAGCAATAAACGGACTGGCCAAAAGGGGCCAAAGATATTCACTGATCCGCTCTGTTAGAGGCTTGGACAGCCAATACATCTCGTATTCCGCCTGCTTGGCGTAGAACGTGTTTGGCATGGGACTGCCAGAAAGAGCCAGGTTGAAAAGCAGATACGGAAAAAACAACAGGCCAAAACCAAGCAGGGCTTTCCATATTGCCCCAGTGTGCAACTGCCATGTGTGTTCTGATAGCAGTGCGACAAACATGATGGGACCCATGAGCGTCAAGCCATCGGGGCGAACCCAGACGCTAAGCCCCGCCAGTAGCCCCAATGCCAAATAGCGACGTGAACCGTCAATCAAGTCCCCCAGCACCACCAGTGCGATCAACCCGTGTAAGAGCGTTTCCATGCCCGAGACAGCCGACCAGGTGAGGTGCCACGCAAATATGAAGAACAACCCTGCCCAGGGGATTCGAGATTGATAGCCTGCTACCAATTTACGCGTTATGTTCTCTGCATAGACCGCGAGCAAGGTTAACAGGGCCCAGCCAAGCAAGTAAGTCCATACATAGGGAGCAAGCCGAATTAAGAACCCGATTGAGAGAAGTGCAGTCCACAGCGGGGATGTAGAACCGGCAGATCGCTGACCGAGGCGAAAGGCCCATTCACCGTGTTCCGCCAGATTGCGCGCGTATGTCAGATGAATCCACGTATCATCGAGTGGGAAACCAATACGGAAGATGAGATGACTGACGATCAGATAAAAAAGAACTGCCACCAACGCGGCAACGGCGAGAATGATGCAGGGCTCAAGGCGCCAATTCGATGCGATAGAGCTTCGCCTCATTGACCTCTCCTATGAAAGCAAACGAAGGATGACTTTGTGGATCATCATACAAATCCTGGATGGAATCAAATGTCCCTGTTTTTTCGAGAACCAGGTATTGAGCGTTGTACTTTTCTGCAACGTCGAGAATAGTAGACTCATCACCAAATGGCAGCGAAATGGATGAACGCCCGGAAGTAATGAAATAGCCCGGCGGATTACGAACAATCACCACATCCTCTGGCCGCATCCCGCTCTCGAGAAAGGCTTGCTCCACTGCCGGGTAAATGAAATCGTCCTTCGCCCAGCCATCGGCGATCACGCGAAAGTTGACAAGGTAGGCGGTCATCAAAACTGCCAGCATTACAAGGATGCCTTGAAGAAAATATGGCGCGCTTTTGTCTGTAAACTGGCCGCGATCACGCGCCCACTCCAGGACCGCCTCCAGGCCGATCGGTGCGGCGACCCACCAGTAGGGTTGGAATGCAGCCCCCGCGTGGAAGAAGCTGCCGCGCGCGCCCGCAAATGGAAAGACGAGTGTCATGACCACAAACAGGATCAACCAACCGGTCACCGCGATCTTGGTTCTCAGATCGTAGCGCAACTGCCTTAATCCAATCAGGATAAATGGAAAGAGGAAGATCCCACCCTGCGCGCCAAAAGCGTTGCTGACGTTTGCAAAGAATGCACGCAGGCGGTTCTGAAGGGCCATATCCCAGCCTGCCTGCAAGAATGATTCGCGCGTCAATTCCTCGGGTGGATAAATAAACGTCTGGTTGTAGCTCTGGAGCCAGAGCAGACGACCTCCACCGGGAGTCAGGAGCGAACTGAAAAGAGACAGATTACGGATATGCCAAAACCCCATGATCAACAGGTAACCGAGTAAAACTAACAGACCAGCCGGGATCACAATCGAAATCCATTTTTTGAAGGAGGTTTTAGCAGCCTGGTTTTGATCTGCGGATTTCCACATCACTGTTAAGCCGCCCAGTCCGAGCCACAATAAACCGTCGCTGCGCGCCAGAGTCATCAGGCCCGCAAGCGCGCCTAAAGCCAGTGGAACCCATCTTTCGTGGCGCGGTGCCAGGAGTAAGAAGGTGGCACCAAATACCATGAATAGAGCATAGTTATCGGGAACAGGCATGAAAGGAGCATAGTAAAGGGAGAAGATGGAGAGCAATCCCGAGACGAATACCAGCCGCGTTTGACGAGAAACGCCGTAGGCCAGTGCAGCCGTCAATAACGGCACACAGCCTGAAAGGAGGATGAACGGAAGGCGTCCGGCCGCATAGGTGGATTGCCCGGTGATCCACATCCCGAACGCGGAAACGATCGAAGCAAGCGGCATCCAGTAGGTGTGCGAGGGATGAGGCAATCCGGCGGGGTCGTCCAGGTAATTCCAGAGATAGGGCTCGGTGAAACCATGACCATTGGCAAGCTGTAGGCCACCCGCGAAGTAATAATCCGCGTCCATATAGCCGGGCAAAGTTTGAAAACGCGAAACAACAAAGGGCACAGCCAGACCGAGAAAAAGAAGAATGAGATAAAGACGCCAGTTCATCCAAACTCTCCGATGCGATCCAACCATATACGAGGCGAACGGACGGCCCACCAGCGCATCCAATAGAGGCCAATGATCGCAGCGATGGGCGGAAGAACAGACATGAGATCTGTCACGAGAGGTTCGTAGATATACAAGGAGCGGGCATACAGGGCATAAAAAACACCGAGAACAAGAATGAGGATCAGTAGAGTGTACAGAACGCGCCGCCGCTGCCAGCGCTCCCAAACCAGCGCAAGGATCAGGATGAACGGTAGGAGCAGAACCACATGATTGGAGGGGAAGATCGCAAACCCCATCAATGGCGTCACGGCCAGCGAAAGAGCAGCCGTCCACACCACACGGCGAAAATGGGCGTCAACCGAACTAACCCACTCAACGAAAAGTATAAAGCCTAAGACGACCGCCACAATGCCACCGAGCGAAAACCTGGAATCTGGAACCCAATTAGACAGGATATGACCAAATGTTAGATTCGCGCCTCGAATCCAGTCCGAGATGACGGCGCGGATATATGGAAGCCCCCAACCTTGATCAACCATAAATGAAATGGCGAGCAAGACGAAGAGCGCCATGCCAAACCCTGCCAGCACACCCCAGCGCCGGTTGGTCGCTACCATAAAGAGGATGTAAAGAAAAAACAGGCCGCCCGCCTCCCATTGATATGCCACCAGCGCCAGGAGTGCGCCCGCCAACTCATCCGATTGAGCCCGCAGAGCAGCCAGAACACTAACATACAAAAACCCCAGGATGATGGCTGGCGTCCCGCTAATCAGCGCATTCACGCTAAAATAATTGAACAGGCCAAAAACCAAAAGTACAGCGTAGACCCAGCGCGGCGGTTCCCACTCGGCAAGGCTCAGAGACAGCAGCACGGTTCCGACGAGTGCGATCTGCGATAACAACATCCATAGTCCTCGCAGAAATGCAAAATCGATAAAAGTCGCCAACGAGGGAGAAATGCCGGCAAGCAGATTTTGGATAAGAACAATGGGCGCATACAGCAGCACAATAAACAATGGATCGTTCAGCACATAGGCGTATTCACTTGAGAACGCGCGGCGTCCATAAGCTACTTCCTGCGTGCGCTGCGCGAGCTCGGTGCTATACGGCTCAATGTTCTCCACGAGAAAAGCGCGCGCTCCGCTCCAGCGCAGGAAGAACCATTCGCCTCCTGGCAGCATACGCGACACCGTGATATTAGCCGCAAGGAATGCAACGAGAATGAGCAACATGAGCGCAAGAAACCGCACCTCCTCTGCGCTCAACCACCTGCGGGATTTTCGTATATCTCGAAACGCCATTCGTTAGTCGATGACGAAGCGGAAGATGGGCCGCGTCGGGGCCCGGCGCGTCACTTCCTGAAACCCTGCCTGTTGGAACGCGGAGGCGGTTCCCGTATAAATAAAGGGCGCGGGCATATCCTTTTGCGTCTCCACAGGGTAACCTTCCACGATCTTTCCGCCCTGTTTTCTTACATGGTCCACCGCGGCCTTGATCAGCTCTACGGTGATCCCCTTTCGACGGAAATTCTTCGCCACGAAAAAACACGTCACCGACCAGACGGGTTGATCATCCACCGGCTGGAGAACACGCGAATGTGCCAGCTTGGGATACGCCTCACGCGGCTCGACGGCGATCCATCCCACCACTTCGCCGTGCAAATAAGCGAGCAATCCTGTAGCAACCCCCGAGTCGACAATGGATTTGTGCATTTGACGTGTCTCGAGTCCGCGAGCTTCATCATAGGCTTTGCCGCGCAATTTCCAAAACATGCACCAGCAACCGGCGCAGGCCCCATTGGGACCGAAAAGTTCCTCGAAGTCGGTCCAAAGATTACGTTTGATGGGTTTGAAAGAAAGTTCAGTGGTCATATCAGGGCACGATGATGTTCAAGCACTTCGGAAGAATCTGATACTCAAAGTCCTGTATCCAGTTCGGGAGTAATTCCCCATCGGTATGAGCGGGAGATGGTTTGTCGAGGTGGATGGACACACGCGTGGTATGCAATTCTCGCATACCTTCCATTTCTACATAACTGCCTTTATCTTCATTGAAAGCCCTCGGCAGCGCCTGGAACAACCCAAGCCGGGTCCCTCGATATCCAAATGCCAGGGTCAACTTTCCATCGAAGGGGTCGGCATGAGGCGTCATAAAGAAGCCGCCGGTTCGTCGTCCATTGCCAACCGAGATCAGTGAGATTTGGCCGTTGTATTCGCCGTCATCCCAGTTGCCAATCGCGTGCCATTCCGGTTTATCCATGATGGCCTGCACAGCCGCAACCAAGTAGCGCGCCATGCCTTTGATCCAATGGATCTTTTCATGCTTGATGGTCACATAGGGCTCGAGACCGGCCGCCGAGTTATTGACAAAGTAGCGATCGTTGAGTTTGCCCACATCCATGGCTTTTATTTTTCCGGCGGCAATGACCCTGGCTGCCTCGGAGAGGACTGTCGGTAAGCCCAGCGCGTAGACGAGATCATTCGCGGAACCCAGCGGCATAATCCCCAGTGGCGGGAGTTGTCCACCTTCGGACTCTGCAGCCCGCAGCATGCCGTGGGCCGCGTCGCCAATGGAGCCATCTCCACCCGCGACAATGACCGGCGAGCACATCTCGCGCACAGCCTGTTCGGCGAGGTCAACAATCTGTCCTTTTTTCTGCGAGATGGCCAGGTCAAACTCCACCCCCGCGGCCTTGAGAGCAGACTCGGCTTCAGGCCAGCGTTTTTGCGAGTTCCAGCGATTTGAGTATGGATTAAGTATTACTTTGGCCGTCATCGACCCTCCACCAAGTGGGTTGAGTCCATTTTACCCCGTAGCCTCCATTCCTTGAATTGAGAAAGTAAAACTGCAATGAAAATGAGCGCGCACCCGAACACTTGAACAGGAGTGAGAATTTCCTGCAAAAAGAGCCAGCCAGAAAGCACGGCAAACACGGATTCAAGGCTCAAGATCAATGCCGCATCCGCGGGCGGCGTGTGTCTCTGCGCCCAGATCTGAAGCGTATAACACAGTCCAAGCGAGAAAAACGCGGTGTAGAAAATTGCTCCAAGCAAAGACCAATTGAACGGCATCGATTCGGTTACGAAGAGGCCTATCGCGAGGTTGAGTATTCCGCACACGACCAATTGCCCTACTGAAAAAGACATCGATTCGAATCGTGACGCGTACTTCCCCAGCATGATCACATGCAACGTCCAAAACAGCGCGCCGACGAACTCAATCAGGTCTCCCACGCGGATCTCGAATCTGCCTCCCGTGGAAAGAAAGAATGCCCCCACCCCCGCCAAAGCCACAGCAACAATGGAAATCCAGTGAACCGTTTCCCGCCAAAAAAGAAACAAGACAATGGGCACTAAGACCACATATAGACTGGTAATAAAACCTGCATTTCCTGCGGTTGTATAAAGCAGCCCCACTTGCTGCACCGCACTCCCGCCAAACAACACAAATCCCACAATGAACATCCAGAGATATTGCTGCCGGGATATCTTATAGCTTGGCGCAGCCACGCGAATTGTACGCAGCGCAAACGGTAAAACGACCACAGCCGCCAGCAAATAGCGCGCCCCGTTGAAAAGATACACGCTTCCCATCTGTCCCGCGATGCGTTGCGCGACAAACGCCGAGCCCCAGATGATTGAAACGATGAGGAGAGTTAGGTCTGCCTTGAGGCGCATGTTGAAAACTATCTGTCTGTTCTAGCTGATAAAATGGCGCTACCTTACCCGTTTGCCATTATCGAATTCGCTCAATGATAGCATAGGATTACAGGGTGCCGCATGATGTATCAAGATTGACATCTGAATTTCAACCTCCAAAATCGTGCAAAAAATAAACTTTTTACTGAGATAAGCGGTAGATGTATACACTCGAAGAACTGCAAGCCCAAAAAGATGAGCTGCGCCAGTCCGTCTTGCATGCCAGACCGTTCCGGCCGGCCTATGTCAAGTTGATACACAGAACTTCAAGCCACCTCCCCGCAACAACGAATTACTTGAATCGTTAATCGTCATGAATGGAGGCAAGTTTCAAGATACCACGCGCGTAATCGGGTTTGCTGGTGAGCTACATGAGATAAAAAGATTGCGACCACTTCTGAATGCCTACGCGCAAGCGAACAAGGTCCGTCCATCTACCTTACTTATTGTTGGCGACGTCCGTGCGGGTGAGGATACACAAATGGTTGAGGAATTTAAACGTTCGTACCCTGACATACAGATGATTGTCACAGGTTTTGTATCCCCCAACGACTTGCCTGTGTATTATTCATTAATGGATGTCTTCGTCCAGCCAGCTCTGCGTGATGGTTTGCCCAACACATTGCTCAAAGCGATGGCATGCGGGAAAGCCGTGATTGGAACTCCTGTTAGTGGTATTGTCGAGGCAGTCACCGATTGTAAAAACGGGAGGCTTGTCTCGACAAATAACGCCGAGAACTGGCAAGCGCAATCAATGAATTATTAATGGATGAGCCTTTGCGAATGAGATTGGGCAGCGCAGCCTGTCAGACAATTGAAAATAAGTTCACCCTACAGGCACAACCGAATGGGAATCTTGCTGTGTATCAACGACTAGGACTAAAGGTGTAACACACTCTCATTCCGTGTTAATTGTTTTGGTTATGCAAAAGAGGTATACTAATTGAATTCGAGGAGAGAAATGAATAACCCTTTTGAATCTACTGGTAGAGTCAAAGCAGCCCTCAACACGCAAAAATATATCGCATCTGATGAGATCGCAACGATTGTCTTCCTTTCGCAGAAGCTCGGCAAGCCGCTTCTGACGGAAGGTCCCGCCGGGGTGGGCAAAACCGAGCTTGCAAAAGCCATTGCCGGTGCCACCGGCCGCGAGCTAATCCGCTTGCAGTGCTACGAGGGGCTGGATGAGTCCAAGGCATTATATGAGTGGGAATATTCTAAGCAGTTGCTGTATACACAGCTGCTGCGTGACAAACTGAATGACACGCTTGGCAAAGCGGAGTCACTCTCAGAGGCCGCAGACCGACTGGCAAAAGAAGAGGATGTATTTTTCTCGAGCCGCTTCCTTTTGCAACGGCCGTTGCTCAAAGCCATTTTATGTGATCAGCCCACGGTGCTGTTGATCGATGAAATCGACCGCGCCGATGCCGAGTTCGAAGCCTTTTTGCTCGAAGTGCTCAGTGATTTCCAGGTGTCGGTTCCGGAACTGGGAACCCTGGCTGCAAAACACAAACCCTTTGTCGTCCTGACATCCAATAATACACGCGAATTGTCCGAAGCCCTCAAGCGCCGTTGTTTGTATTTGTTCATTGATTACCCGACCCTTCAAGAAGAGCTTGCAGTTGTGAGACTCAAGGTTCCGGACCTAAGCCCGAAGCTTGCCCAGCAGGCTGTGGAATTTGTGCAGAAGCTGCGCAACACCGAGATGCGCAAGTCCCCCTCCATAAGCGAGACGCTCGACTGGGCGAACGCGCTGGTGGCGCTAAACGCCAAGAGCCTGGATAAACAAACCCTGGAAGATACGCTCTCTGTGTTGGTAAAGCACGAAGCAGACCTGCAGAAAGCCAAGCGCCAATTTATTGCTCCCCCTCCCGGTCGAGGCAAGCCGGATGAATTTGGACGATTCTCAGGAAATTAAGAGAGACAGCTGGTTGAGCAGGGCGAAGCCCGTATCGAAACCAGCATTCATAAGTTTACATTTTATTGTCAATCGTGGTTTCGATACGGCGGAAAAGCGCCGCCTACTCAACCACTGGAAGGAATGTGAATTATGGAATCCCGCATTTTACAGTTGATTGCCGCGTTACGCGCGAGCGGGGTGCGCGTCTCGTTGGCCGAGAGTGCGGAGGCGTTCTCCGCCGTGGATCTGATGGGGATCCAACACCGCGAACACTTCCGTCTTTCGCTGCGCACCACGCTGATCAAAGATGTGCGCGATCTCCCGGTCTTCGACAAATTGTTTCCGCTCTTCTTTGGCGGTGGCGAGCCCCCCATGATGGGCGGCAACCCCACGGACGATATGACACCAGAAGAGGCGCAAATGCTCGCGGACGCCCTGCGCGAGTTCGCACAAAGTCTCCGCCAGCGAATGCAGCGCCTGATGAGCGGCGAGCAACTGTCCAAACAGGAGCTGGAAACGCTGGGACAGATGGTGGGACTCAATCAGGTCGACGACCTCCGTTATCAGGAGTGGATGGCCCAACGGATGATGCGTGCCCTGGCCTTTCCGGAAGTCCGCGAGGCGCTACGCGAGTTGATGGAACAGCTCCAGCAGATGGGCATGAGCAAAGAGCGCGTGGATGAGATGCGCGAGATGATCCAGCAGAACATGCAGGGGCTCGAGCAGCAGATCAAGCAGTTTGCCGGGGAGCGAATTGCGGAGAATCTCAGTGAACAGCCACCGGGTGAAGGCATGGATAACCTCATGAACCGTCCCTTCCAATCACTGGCGGATGATGAGAAAAAGGTCCTGCAGCGAGAAGTAAAACGTCTGGCTGCGGCATTACGCACACGCATCGCGTTGCGTCAGAAGCGTGCCAAGAGTGGACAGCTCGACCCCAAGACCACAATACGCGCCAATCTGAAATATCACGGCGTGCCCATGGAAATCAAATATCGTGATCGCGTTCGTAAGCCAAAGATCGTGGTCATCTGTGATGTGAGCACATCGATGCGTTTTTGTTCTGAGCTGATGTTGAGTTTTCTGTTTGCACTCCAGGGACAGATTCGCAAGACCCATGCCTTTGCGTTCATTGATCATCTCGAATCAATCTCGGAGGATTTCAACGGTTCGGATGCTGATGAAGCGGTTGCCTCCGTTTTGCTGCGCATGCCGAGCGGACACTACAACACGGACCTCGGCTGGTCGCTCAATGATTTCAACAAGGAATTTCTGGATACGCTCAATGGGCAGACGACGCTCATCATCGTGGGCGACGGACGTAATAACTATAACGACCCCCGACTCGATATCTTCTCAGTCATGACCCGCCGCGCAGCCCGAACCATCTGGCTGAACCCCGAGCCGCCGCTCATGTGGCACGGCGACAGCGACATGCCGAGATATGCCCCACTCTGCAATAATGTACTTAAGGTTGGGAATTTAAGGGAACTCGTCACGGCGGTGGATCAATTGCTTTCAGCGTAGATCGAAATCAGAACCCGTTTTCACTTTCGAACGATGATGACGACCCGGCTCAATGAGCCGGGTCGTCGCTATTTACCATTTCAGATAGAGATGGACAGAAATGAC
This sequence comes from Anaerolineales bacterium, assembly GCA_035463255.1. Lineage (GTDB taxonomy): Bacteria > Chloroflexota > Anaerolineae > Anaerolineales > Villigracilaceae > Defluviilinea. The sequence continues at coordinate 39,248 of DATHTL010000097.1, forward strand.
CCTGTAAGGTCATCTGTAAATAGTCTGCAAAGTGGTTGGACATATAATGATGTTGGACGGATGCAGAGAACATCACACCACATCACAGAATTCATTGAGACATCATGCCACCTCCCAAAATAAAGATCATGGTCGTAGAAGACGATGAACAGAGCTCGGCGTTAATAGCAGCGGCCCTCAATACGCAAGGTTACGAAGCGATCGTTGTAAACGATAGCTCCCGTGCACTTTCAATCGCAGAGTCTGCCCGACCGCAGGCCTTTCTTCTCGATCTTGTCATGCCGCCCCCGGATGGATTCAAGTTATGCCGGATGCTGCGTGTGCATCCTGACTTCAAATATTCACCTATTCTCATCGTCGCTGCCCTGGATCATACGGATAGCAAGATCATTGCCATTGGCGCGGGAGCAAACGGTTATCTTGTTAAGCCATTCCGTTCCAGTGAGCTGATATCCAGGGTACAGGACTTGCTTGGTGAGTAATTTGCCTAGACTGCAGCAGAGCAACATGGGAAGTCCGCACTAACCCTCTCGAATTCCAATAAAACCTTCATAGACAAAAAGTAAGGCGAGCGCAGAGCAGTTTCATACTGTTCCTCTTGACGTTTCGGGGAATTCATCTATAATAGCAGTGACTATTTTTACATATTTAGTCATAAGGATACAGATGATGCCGAAGCCATTTTCTGAACATGAGAAAGAAACTATCCGCGTACAGATGCGCGAAAAAGGACGGAAGCTGTTCGAAAAGCAGGGACTCAAGAAGACAAGTGTCGACGAGCTAACGGAAGCTGTTGGCATCTCGAAAGGCGCGTTCTACCTTTTTTATAAATCGAAGGAAGAACTGTTCATGGAAATTCTCGAAGAACTGGAAGGCGACTTTCGCTCACGTATCTTTGATATCTCGATTCGTCCGAAGGAAGATGCGCGCAGAGTTCTTGCCAGACTTCTAAAGAGTGCGTTGCTCACCTGGGACCGTTACCCGTTGTTGAAAAACTTTGGCATGCCTGAATACGAGTATCTTGCACGTAAGCTGCCTCCCGAACGGATACAAGCCCATGTCAATCAGGATGATGAATTCGTCAATGATTTTGTTAAAAGGATCAAGCAAGATGGCGTCCCAGTTAAAGCCTCGCCGCGGATCATATCCAACCTGATGAAGAGCTTGTTCTTTGTGGGCTTGCATCGTGATGACCTCGGTGAAAAAAACTACGAAGAAACGATGGAAGTTTTGGCTGAACTCGTTGCAGCCTACATGATAGAAGGTGAATGATGGAATTTGCAATCGAAACACACAACCTTTCAAAATATTATGGTGAAGTTCACGCGGTGAACTCTGTCAATCTGCGGGTGAGATCTGGGGAAATCTACGGATTTCTGGGACTGAATGGCGCAGGAAAAACAACGACGATCCGTGCGCTGCTCGGTATGATTTGCCCAAGTGAAGGCGACGTCAGGTTGCTGGGTCAGGCCGTCGGTCGCGGCGGGCGTGGACCGTGGTCGCGGGTTGGGTATCTGGTGGAGAGTCCATCCGCCTATCCCGAATTGACCGTACGCGAAAATCTCGAGATCGCCAGACGCCTGCATGGGATCTCAAATTCAAAGGCGACGGGGCGCATCATTGAATGGCTGGGGATCACTCCCTATGCCGATAGGAAAGCAGGAACGCTTTCCACCGGAAATCTCCAGCGCCTGGGGCTCGCGCGCGCGCTTCTGCATGAACCTGAATTAGTCATCCTGGATGAGCCTGCCAACGGACTCGACCCGGCCGGTGTGGTGGAAATCCGGGAACTGCTGGCGTCGTTGGCCCGCGAAAGAGGCGTGACAATCTTTATGTCGAGCCACATCCTCACCGAAGTCGATCGACTCGCCACGCGCATCGGCATCATCCACGCCGGGAAGCTGATCGAAGAACTTGATACAGATGCTCTTGAGAAGCTGCGTGCCAAGCGACTTGAAATTAAGGTCCGCAATCTAGAGGCCGCGCAGAACTCCCTGCTCAACGCTGGCTACAGGTCCATCATGAAAGATGAGACCATCGTAATTGAAGATCCCCGCGCCATCGAGTGTCCCGATCAGATTGCACAGGTTCTGGTCAGTGCAGGAACACCACCCATGAGACTTGCTGTTGAGCAGCAAGACCTCGAAGACCACTTTCTCCAACTAACAGGAGGTGCAAAGTGAAAGGATTCCTCCATTCCCTATGGGCAGAAATACTGAAAATGCGCCGCTCGAAAGTGCCTTTCTTTACGGCCATCGGCTTTTCCATTGCGCCGCTGGTGGGCGGCTTGTTCATGATCATCTTGAAAGATCCTGAAGCCGCACGTTCCATGGGATTGATCAGCACCAAGGCTCAACTCGTGGCTGGCGTCGCAGATTGGCCCACATTCTTCAACATCCTGGCGCAAGCAGTTGCCGTTGGCGGAGCAATCCTGTTTGCCATTGTCACTTCCTGGGTGTTTGGCCGCGAGTTCTCAGACCGGACAGCCAAGGAATTACTGGCACTCCCAACGTCACGTGAATCCATTGTTGCGGCAAAGTTTGTTGTCATTGCAGTGTGGACATTTCTCTTAACCATATTCATCTTTCTGATCGGCCTCGTGGTCGGAAATCTGGTTGTCATCCCTGGCTGGTCACAGGAACTTCTGCGCAACGCGAGCATTGATGTGCTTGGCTCCGCTGTGCTGACCATCGCATTACTGCCGTTTGTGGCGCTGCTGGCCAGCATTGGGCGCGGTTTCCTGCCTCCCTTCGGATGGACAATCTTGACTGTGGCACTTGCTCAGATCGTGGCTATCACAGGCTGGGGCGACTGGTTCCCCTGGGCGGTTCCGGCTCTGTTCAGCGGCGCGGCCGGTCCACGTGCAGAGCTGATTGGGGTACATAGCTATCTCCTTGTTATTCTCGCAGGTGCTTTGGGTCTGGCGGCCACATTCTACTGGTGGCGCAACGCAGACCAAACACGCTAAACAATGTATGTCATAATTTGGGAATATCAGGTGAAAACAGCCCACGCGGCCGAGTTCGAAAACATCTATTCATCAACCGGCGCGTGGGCAAAGCTCTTTCAAGAGAGCACAGGCTTCCTCGGAACGAAGTTACTCCGTGACTATAGTGACAACCAGCACTACCTCACTATTGACCACTGGGCGTCTCAACAAGACTATGAGGCGTTTCGATCTCAATGGAAAACCGATTATGAAGCACTAGATGCGCAGTGCGAAGGATTAACAGAGCAAGAGACATTGCTCGGCAAGTGGGAGATGATTCTATAAGAGACACGGTAAACTTCAGGCATGTCCCCTCTTGCTGAAGTCACTGCTCTTTTCCTCAAATTGGGTTTTACCGCATTCGGTGGACCGGCTGCGCACATCGCCATCATGCATAATGAGGTTGTGGTCCGCCGCAAATGGCTGACGGACGAAGAATTTCTCGATCTGCTTGGCGCCACGAATTTAATTCCTGGACCAAATTCAACGGAGATGGCTATCCACATTGGTTATGTGCGCGCGGGCTGGCGCGGTTTAATTCTCGGCGGACTTTGCTTTATCACTCCTGCCGTCTTGATCGTTCTCGCTCTCGCCTGGCTCTATGTTCAATTCGGCACTACCCCACAGGCGGAATGGCTGCTTTACGGCGTCAAACCGGTGGTCATCGCGATCATCGCACAGGCGCTGTGGACGCTGGGAAGAAAAGCGCTCAAGAGCAGTAATTTGATCTTGATCGGAGCGGTCGCGTTTGCCCTGTACTTTTTTGGACTGAATGAAATCCTGCTGCTCTTCGCGGGCGGTCTGGTATTCATGTTGATTTCCAATATTCAGCGTCTCAAAACGGCGAGCCCTGCGCTGCTGCTTCCACTGAGCGGCATAGCGCTCGCGCAGGCTGCAATTCCTTTCAGCCTCGCCACGCTGTTTCTGACATTTCTCAAAATTGGCGCGGTCCTATACGGGAGCGGTTACGTGCTCCTTGCCTTTCTGCGCAATGATTTTGTCCTGCGCCTGGGCTGGCTCACCGACCAACAACTCCTGGATGCAGTTGCTATCGGACAGGTCACGCCGGGTCCGCTATTCACCGCCGCGACCTTCATTGGATACCTGTTGGGCGGTGTGCCAGCGGCCTTGCTAGCAACCTTGGGAATTTTTCTCCCCTCTTTTATTTTTGTGGCAATCTCGAACCCACTCATCCCCAAAATCCGGAGCTCGACCTGGGCAAGCACACTGTTGGATGGCGTCAACGCGGCTGCTCTTGGTCTGATGGCGGCCGTGACCGTTCAACTGGGAATGGCTTCGCTGATCGATGTTTATACGGTGGTGATTGCAGCAGTTTCATTACTCCTGCTTTTACGCTACAAGATCAATTCAACCTGGCTGATCGCCGGCGGCGCGTTGGCCGGATTCGTGCTCTCGCTAATGCGATAAAATCAGCCACGTTGTGCCTCCCAAAAACGAGGAAAGGTTTCTTATGAGTGACCCTGTACTTACCCGGCAGGATGGAAACATTCTAGAAATTACACTCAACCGACCAGACGCTTATAACGCCCTAAACCTGGACATGATGAGAATGCTCGCCGAAGCGCTTGCTTTTGCGGCCGCAGATCGTTCGATCAGAGGAGTCATGCTCACGGGTGCCGGCAAAGCCTTCTGTTCCGGCGGCGACCTGAAATGGATCAGCCAGCAGACGGAGGAGGCGGGTTCTGTTTTATACCGGCTTGCTCCACAATTTCATTTGTCCATCACAGAGATTCGCCGCATGGCCAAACCGGTCGTGGCAGCGGTCAACGGCATCGCAGCAGGTGGCGGCTTCTCGCTCGCCCTGGCATGTGACTTCCGCGTGATGGCACAATCGGCAGTGCTGCGACAGGCATACACCTCCAGCGGACTGAGTATCGACGGCGGTGGCTCCTTCTCATTGCCGCGCCTCGTGGGTCTGGCGCGCGCCATGGAGATCATGGCGTTTGATCGGCCGATTTCGTCCACCCAAGCACTCGAATGGGGACTTGTCACAAAAGTCGTGCCTGATGAAGAAGTACATCCCGCAAGCCTTGCGATGCTCAAGGAACTGGCAAAGACCTCGCTCCATTCCTTTGCATGGTCCAAGAAACTGATGACCGACTCGTTCAACAACATTCTGGAAACTCAACTGGAGTTGGAAAGAGAGGGCATCAGTGACTGTGCCGCTCATCCAGATGGACAGGAAGGCATTCGAGCATTCGTGGAAAAACGCAAACCATCCTTTTAGAGCCAATCACTGTGACCAACGCAAATCGTATCCATAGCCATTCCTTCATCTTTCCAGCTGATGCCATCGATGAAAATGGCCACGTGACTAACGTGGCCTATGTCCAATGGATGCACCCTGAAAGCGTATCGCTGTCGAACATTATGCCTCGATTGGGGGCGTAGAGTCTCAGGGAAAAGAGGCAACATGGTTTGTTCGTGAGCATTGAATACCTGCTTCCTGCTTTTGCGAATGAAGCGATCGACATCAGAACGTGGGTGGGAAATGTCAGGCGCGTGAGATCGTTGCGTAAATACGAATTCGGCCGCAAGTCAGATGACAAAGTGTTGGTCGAAGGAAAACGGACTGGGTGTTTGTGGACGCCAAGACAGGCCGGCCACTTGCAACTCCCGCAGAGGTTTCAAAATATTTGCTTTAGTTCAAGAAGAATAACTTTGGCTTAACCGGAGCATCCATTGCAATCAAACACAACCGCGAAAACACGTAATTCAGGTTCCCTCTACGCGCTATTCCTCGCAAATGCAATTTCCCTGGTCGGCAACGTCTTCACAATGATCGCTATCCCGTGGTTTGTGCTCCAGACCACGGGAAGCGCTACACAGACCGGCGTCACCGGTTTTTTTACGATCCTGCCTGTGGTTCTGGCGGGCTTCCTCGGCGGCACGCTCATCGACCGGCTTGGATACAAGCGGACCAGTATCATCTCGGATCTGGCGAGCGGCGTGACCACCGCGATGGTGCCGCTGCTGTACTTCACTATCGGTCTGGAATTCTGGCAATTACTCGTTCTCGTGTTTCTCGGCGCGCTGCTAGATACGCCGGGAGGGACAGCCCGGGCAGCACTGCTCCCGGAACTGGCTGAACAGGCAGGTATGCCTATTGAACGCGCCACATCTCTTACCCACGTGATCGAGCGCGGAGCTCGTTTGGTCGGTGCGCCACTGGCCGGTTTCCTGATTGGAGTGATCGGCACAGCCAATGTGCTCTGGCTAGACGCGCTCTCGTTTGTGGTGTCTGCCGCCATCATCGGATTTGTAATCCCTGCGGCGAAGCCAACTGAAAAAGAAGAAAAGAGTAGCAAATATCTTGATGAGCTGCGCGATGGGTTGCGCTTTATCGCGCGCGACTCTCTAATATTGTCTATTGTTGTGATGGTCATGCTGACGAACTTCCTCGATGCAATCTTTGGCGGTGTTCTCCAACCTGTCTATGTTCGGGAAGTGTACGGCAGTGCATTGAATCTGGGATTGCTCATTGCCGCTAATGGAGGCGGTGCGGTCATTGGCGGATTGATCTTCGCGGCCATCGGCCATCGCTTACCGCGGCATGCCACGTTTGTGGCCGCGTTTGTGCTGACAGGTTTCCGTTTCTGGGTATACGCGCTTTATCCACCGTTGATCATTCTCCTCGTGACCACTCTGATCACCAGCATTGGGGCAGGTCCGTTGAACCCGATCATTGGCGCCGTAGAGTTCGAGCGCATTCCACCCAATATGCGCGGGCGCGTCTTCGGTGCGATCACAGCTGGCGCGTGGATCGCCATGCCGTTGGGCATGCTGCTCGGCGGAATCCTGACGGACCAGTTTGGGACCTTCATGATGTTGATCGGTCTAGGGGTGACCTATTTGCTGACCACCCTGAGCATGGCATTCATCCCGGCGATGAAGGAAATGAATCGAAGACCTCAAGCCAGCAGCTTATCGTAAACCCTCACAAGTTTCTTCTGCGCTTCATGCCAGGTGAATTGGATCAAGGCGCAGGGGTATGCCATCAAAGTGGAGACCATCCAGTGCCCCAATTACGGCGGGACCCTGGAGCTGGGCATGGATAAGTGTGAGTATTGTGGACAGGTGTTGTTGTCATAGCCATGAGTTTTGGGGACAAAAAACGCATCCCCGCCAAAGGCATGGGATGCGTTTTTTGTCACATCGAGCTCACGCCGCCCCGGCGACGCCAGAGCTTGATATCTACTGCACGCTGAATTCCTGCTCGCCCACTTCCGTGCCGTTCATATAGATTTCCACTTTATAGTCACCTACCGGCCAGGGCTCGGGACTGGTGACTTGAAAGTAAATGTTGCCGATACCTTCTTCATAAGCATAATCAACGGTCTGGAAGGGTGTGTTGGGATCTTCTCCTTCGATATTGAGCGCGTACCAGCGGGATTGGAAATTCGTCCCTGGCTCAATACCGCTTACCTCGAAAAAGACATAGAAATCATCGGTGGGTGAAAAGACATTCGTTCGGTTCGTGCCCGCCTCATCGGTGGCCATATAAAAGTTCGAAGCGCCAGGTGTAGCAGCAGCGCCGCCGAAATTACACGCCATGGTGGCGAGCAACATAGCAACGAAAGCCCACAGCACACGATACAGATTCTTATTCCTCATTTCATTCTCCTTTTTGATTATTCGATCTCGATATAAATTCGCTTATTGATGGCGCCTTTGCTTTTGTAGTCAACGACGCGGATCGTACCGACCTCATTCGTATTGCGGACGTGTGTTCCTCCATCCGCCTGCAGGTCCAGGCCGACGATCTCGACCGTTCGTACCTGCGCGATCCCTTCGGGTAAGAGATTGATCTTGGTGCGGATCAGGTCCGGGATTTGGAATGCTTCTTCGCGGGGCAAGATCTTGACTCGCACAGCGCGCCCTTTCGCCGCTTCGGCGTTGATCGCGGCTTCGATCTCGCGAACGAGCTCCCCGCGCATGGTTTCGAACTCAAAATCCAGGCGCCCTTTCCCGGGCTCCATGTCTCCTCCGGTAACCAGTGCACCATAATTGCGGAAGACGGTTCCACACAGGATATGCAGCGCGGTATGGGTGCGCATCAGCTCGTAGCGCCGCGCCCAGTCCAGGGTCCCGTGAACAGTCGTTCCTTCTGCAGGTAGAAGCGGACCTTCCGCAAGAAAGTGCAGCACATCCTCCCCCTGCTTCTTGACCTTCATCACCGGATACGTACTCTCACCAACGGTTAACGTCCCAAAATCACAGGGCTGCCCTCCCCCACCGGGGTAAAAGGCCGTTCGATCCAAAGCGACCGCGCGCTCGCTCAGCAAAACAGAGGTAATGTTCGCGTCGAACTCTCGTATGTAGCTGTCGGTCTGATATAACAGTTCGGTCATGAGGACTCTCTCCAGGGTGCCTTGCTCTGAACTTTGCGAAGATTGTGTTTTCTATAACCCGCCCGACCACAACCTTGTTTGCATGCTCAAAGTTTACTAGCATTATTTAAATAAGCCAATAGGGGTAAACTTGTATTTATTTTATGGAGGCATCATATGAACCCCAGAATTATTGTCATCGATGGAAAAACGTACCAAAGCGTCGAGGATATGCCGGCAGAGGTTCGTCAGAAGTTTCAACAGGCGATGCGTTCCCTCGGCGATGCCAACAACAATAACATCCCCGATGCTTTCGAGACCTTGAATATTTTTGCAGATAAGAATAAGAATGGTGCGCCCGACGTGCTGGAAAACATTGTGGCCGGGCAAGCCGCCGTCAGCAGCATGAAAATCGTTGTCGATGGCAATGAGTTTAACGGTATTGAGGATCTGCCTCCCGAGGCGCGCGCTAAATATCAAGAAGCTATCAACCAGCTCGATGCAAATCGGAATGGGATCCCGGATTTCGTCGAGGGTATGATGAGCACAACCAATCAGACGACCACGATCTCGGCAGGATATGAAACAAAGTTTTCGCCCCGCTCTAAGCCTCCGCCTGCCAATACCACTATCACGCCCGATACCTCCAACGGACTGATGCTGGTGCTCACTGGTCTATTCATATTATTCTTATGTGTTGCCGGCGCGGCTGGCGTGTGGTATTTATTTTTGCGCTGAGTCGATCCCAAAGTCAAGAAAATCTCATCAATATTAGCGTTTGATTAGAAGGTTACAGGTCGCTTGACTTTGATTTTGAATTTCTGTATAGTATTCTCGATCCGAGAATAAACGGCACGGCTGCCCACCGGCACGCGTGCCTTTTGTTTGTTTGCACACATTCCACTTTTTTCAAGGAGCACCCATGATCCAGGTCAATGGTCTCACCAAGGACTACGGCGCGCGCCGCGCCATTGATAACCTGACCTTCGACGCGGAACAGGGAGAAATCGTCGGCTTTCTTGGCCCCAATGGCGCAGGCAAAACCACCACCATGCGAATTCTCACCGGCTATATGCCGCCTACCGATGGAACGGCAACAGTAGCAGGCTACGATATTATTGAGGAATCGCTTGAGGTGCGTAAGCGCGTTGGCTATCTTCCTGAGACCGTTCCGCTTTATAACGATATGACCGCTGTTGAATATCTCAAATTCATGGCGGATCTGCGTCATATTCCCGAGCCGGAAGAACGCGCCTATGAAACGCTGGAAAAAGTCAATTTGGAAGAGCGAGCCAATAGCTATATCGGAACGTTTTCCAAAGGTATGCGTCAGCGCATTGGTTTGGCGCAGGCTCTGATCCATCGTCCCGAAGTCTTGATCCTCGATGAACCAACCATCGGTCTTGATCCTGCCCAGGTCGTGGAGATCCGCAATGTGATCCGCGAGATCGGCAAGGATCGAACGGTGCTGCTTTCCACGCATATCCTTTCAGAGGCGCAACAGATCTGCGACCGGGTGTTGATCATCAATAAGGGCAAGATCGTTACTGAAGATACGCCTGAGAACTTACAGTCACGCCTCGTGGGAGCCCAGCGTGTGGTCCTGCGCGTGCGCGGTGACTCGGATGGCTTGAGCAACAAGATTGCCAAGGTCAAAGGTGTGCGCACGGTCGAGTCGAAGGTAGATGGTGCGGTGGAATTTGAATTCGATGCAGGGGAAGATGCTCGTCCTCAGGTGGCCAAGGCCGTTGTACAGGCCGGTTATGAGCTGCTCGAAATGCGGCCTGTCGGACTAAGCCTCGAGGAAATCTTCCTTGAGCTTACCCGCGACAACGCGACCGAAAGCATGGCTTCGTGAGGCATCTATGAGAAACATTTGGATCATCGCAAAGCGCGAATACAACCATTACTTTATTAGCCCGATTGCTTATGTTGTGGCATTCATGATCCTGTTGACCATTGGGATTATTTTTGCGATCAACATTTTCTACTTTATCCAGAACGCCTTTCAAGCGTTCGGCCAGACTCCCGACATCTCACCAATCACGGGAGCGTTTGGATTTTTGCTCGTGCTCTCGATCCCTGCCCTGACAATGCGATTGCTCGCCGATGAAGCACGCATGGGAACGCTGGAGTTGCTGCTCACGGCTCCGGTCCGCGATTTTGAGCTCGTTGCCGGAAAATGGCTGGGTGGGCTGTTGTTCATACTGACCATTCTGGCCATAACACTTGTTTATCCGCTGATCTTGAATAATCTTGTTACTCCAGGCATCGATCAGCAATTAGTCATCTCCTCGTATCTGGGTGTGATCCTGGTCGCTGCTGCATTCCTCGCCTTGGGCGTGGGGATCTCGGCAATTTTTACAAATCAAGTCGCAGCTTTTTTCATCACGCTCAGCGTATTTGTTTTGCTCTGGTGGCTGATCGGGTTCCCCGCACAGGTGCTGCAAGGATCCGGAGCTGAAATTTTCAGCTACCTGAGCATGCAGACGCACTTTTATGACGCGTTCAATGTCGGGAATATCTATCTCACCGACATTGTGTACTTCCTGAGCCTCATCGCCCTGGGGTTATTCATCGGAACGACCGCTGTTGAAGTTCGGAGATGGAGCTAATGGACAACGAAAAACAACCGACCACGCGTGCATTCAAGTTCTCCATCATCGCGCTGGTTTTCGCTTTACTCGCCTGTATTGCTACATTCTTCCTGGGCATTATGCGCGGGCTGTTCTCCATGCAGATGTTCTCAGGATTTCAGGCTGAAGAGCTCAACCGTTATCTGCTCATCAGCGCAGGGCTCATTATTCTGGGTCTGGCTGCCTACGCCGTCATGGAGCCAGTTCGGGTCCGTCGCTTTTTCACCGGACGCCAGGCCCGCTATGGAAGCAATGCTCTGGTAATGACCATTGCTTTTCTGGGCATATTAGTTGTTGGAAATCTGCTTGCGTTCCAGAATCCGGTGAAGGTCTCAGATCTGACGGAAGACAAAGTTAACACTCTCTCTCCCGAGCTGTCCAGTGCCCTGGAGACGCTGCCAGAGAATGTGACAGCGACCGGATTCTTCTCACAAAACAGTAGCACAGAATCTGCGGAAACACTGCTGAGCAACATTAAAGCTAATAGCAACGGCAAGTTCGACTATAACTTTGTGAACCCGGATCGCGATCCACAGGCCGCGCTCAACGCGGGCATCACAGGCGATGGGAAAATCCTGCTGCAGATGAACGATCGTCAGGAGATCGTTGCGTTTGCGAGTGAAACGGAAATTCTCAAAGGTTTGCTGCGCCTGCTCAACCCGGGCAATAATGTGGTGTACTTCCTCACAGGTCACGGAGAACGCGACATCGAACAGCCCGCGGAGACAGCGATGACGCGCGCCAAAAGCACGCTGGAGAGCAAAAACTACACGATCAATACTCTCAACCTTTTGGCCGAAAACGAGATCCCCGAGGATGCAACCGTGATCGTGGTCGCGGGCCCAATCAAGCCGGTTTCGGAAGATGAAGTAAGCCTGCTCAAAGACTTCCTGGCCGAGGGTGGGTCGCTCATCGTGATGGAAGATCCCACGGCATTGACTGAGTTTGGTGATGCAGCGGATCCGCTGGCGGACATGCTGGCCCAGGACTGGGGCATTACCTACGATGATGATGTGGTGATCGATCTGAACAGCCCGCAGCCGACGACGGCCGCGGCCGCCTACTACGATGCAGGACACCCGGTCACTATTAATATGAACAATCTGGTGACCTTCTTCCCCTTTTCGCGCAGCCTGCAAATGTCTGGCGCAACAGAAGGAGTTACGCTGACCCCGCTCATTCAGACCAACGAGCGCTCCTGGGGCGAAACGGATTTCGACAGCCTCACCGGCGGAGGACAGGTCGGGCTCGATGCCGATGAAACTCCCGGTCCGCTCACACTGGCAGTTGCCGGCGAGAACGCTTCCACCGGCGGACGCGTGGTTGTGTTTGGCACATCGACCTTTGCGGCCGACCAGTTCTTTGATGCCTACGGCAACGGCGACATGTTCATCAATTCGATCGATTGGGCTGCAGTGCAGGAAGACCTAGCGAACATCACTCCCAAAACGCCGACGGAGCGCACCTTCAACATCCCTGGCCAATTCCAGTGGATCGTGATCCTGCTGGGGTCGGTTTTCATCATTCCAGGGCTAGTGGTGTTGGCAGGCGTATCCACCTGGCTCTCTCGCAGACGTCAGGGCTAGGGTATGATTCGAACCTCTACTGTCGTCTATGTAGTACTCTTGCTTGGATTGGTTGGAGCGTATTTTTACTTAAGGAACCGGCCACAACCTGCCGATATCGGATTGACGCCGGAGCCCGAAGCGGAAGTGGCCCCGGAGTATCTTTTCACTGCAGAGGATGGCACGCCGACTAGCATCCGCCTGGAGGCAAAATCGGGCGAGACCGTACAAGTGGCGCGTGATGCCGAGAATGCCTGGGCTATCACAGAGCCTGTCGAAGCGAAGGCTGACCAAGGGGCGGCGGAAGCAGCAGCCAGTCAGATCACCACGATGCGGGTTCTGGATACGGTTCCGGATGTCGACCTAGGGATCGTAGGGCTGCAAGTCCCGGAATATGTTCTGACGATAGAATTTACCGATGGCGGGGAACGAATTGTTGATGTCGGTGTTATGACCCCAACAGAAAGCGGTTATTACGTCCGTGACACAGATGGCAAGGTGATTATTGTCAGCAGGAGCGCGATCGACGCCTTGCTTGGGCTTCTAGACAACCCGCCTTATCTAGAAACGCCGACGCTTGAGGCTGGCGCGACCGCAACTTCCACGCCCTAGCTGCCAAGCTTGTAAATTTGCAAAGTATGAAATAGCAATGAATTCAGTATTGAAATTCGCTTAAAAAAAGTGTATTCTGATACTAAAAGAATTGGATATGTGACGAATGGATGTAGATAAAATTTTGATGGTTGATGAAGAGGAAGAATTCTCTGCAATTGCCCGGCTCGTCGAACTGGGACGACAAAAGGGATATATCACGCTTGATGATATCCTGCATTTCTTCCCAGAGGCTGAGCAGGATGTGGAACAGCTTGAAGAGGCATTTTCGGCTCTCTTAAGCGCGGGGATTCCATTTGTAGAAGATACTGCCACGGCAGAGCCGACGGAAGATGAACTGGTCGCTGTGGAAGCGACGGAAGCTGAACCAGAAGTTGACCTCTCCCTCGATGACTATTTAGCAAATATCGATACCGACGATACGATCGGACTGTACCTGAAAGAGGTTAGCCGCGTACCGCTCCTGACCGCGGATGAAGAAGTAAAGCTGGCTCAACGCATCGAGCGTGGACGCATGGCCCGTGAAGAACTTGCCAAGGGCAATGCCAGCCCTCGTCGCCGCGCGGAACTGCGCAAACTGATCGAAGACGGTTGGGCAGCTCGTGAACATCTCATCACAGCGAACTCACGTCTGGTGATCTCGGTGGCTAAGAAGTATATGGGTCGTGGTGTTCCGTTCCTGGATTTGATTCAGGAGGGCAACATCGGCTTGATCCGCGCAACCAAAAAGTTCGATTATCGCCGCGGACACAAGTTCTCTACTTACGCAACATGGTGGATCCGCCAGGCTGTGACCCGCGCCATCGCTGACCAGGGACGCACGATCCGTGTGCCCGTACACATGGGCGACCAGATCAACAAACTGCTGCGCGTCCAGCACCAGCTCACGCAGCGCCTTGGACGCGAACCCAGCGTGGAAGAGCTGGCCGTCGCTCTGGATGTTCCGCCGAAAAAGGTTGAGAACATGATCCAGGTGGCACGCCGCCCGCTATCGCTGGAGACGCCGACTGACGATGAGGAAGACTCGGTGCTTGGCGATTTCATCGAAGATGATGAAGCTCCCCCGCCAGATGACACTGCGACCTATAACCTGCTGCGCGAGCACCTCGGCGAAGTGCTAAACGGCTTGCCTCCGCGCGAGGTCCGCATTTTGCAGCTGCGCTATGGCTTGCTGGATGGCCAGGCCTATACACTTGAAGAAGTGGGACGTAAGATGGGTGTGACGCGCGAACGCGTCCGTCAGATCGAAGCCCAGGCGTTGAGCCGCTTGCGCCATCCCTCCATCCGGCGTAAGCTGCGTGACTATCTTGGAGAATAATAATCTGAAGAGAGCGACACGAAAAGTGTCGCTTCTTCTTTTAAGTTGGTAAAATCCTTTCATCCTCGCCTCCATGACAGCCTGAACGTCCATGCTCCACATCAAAGATTCCCTCACCGAACGCTGGAAAACTCTCGATAAATCTTGGCGCTTTGCTATCGTCGCTTTTCTTGTCCTGCGGCTCTTTTATGCCCTGTGGTCGTGGGCGATCTTGACGATCCAGCCTCTCGCTGTCCAAAACATCGACCTGTCCGGTGAAGCTTTATTGACGATTTTCGATCTGCGAAATAGCCAGGGCTATACATATCTTCGTGATATTTCAGGGGAACAGCTCAACTTTCGGGCCGCCAGCACGGATACGGTCATTGACTTACAAACCGGCAGCGTATGGAACGTCTCTACGGCCACCGCCATTGCAGGTCAATATGAAGGCTTGACCCTGTCCTTCTCCAAAACACCAGCAAGGCAAATTTTCCCATATCACAATGCCAAGCCTTATCCCATCCCATGGCTGGCGATCTGGCAAAGGTTCGATGCCAACTGGTACATCTCGGTTGCAGAGACGGGCTATGGAGGCGTAAAAGGGGATGATCATTTTCCTCCCTTATTTCCCGTATTGATCCGTCTCCTCATGCCTATCGTTGGCAGCGCTTTCCTCGCCGGGCTGTTCATTTCCCACCTGGCGACTTTGTATGCCATCAAGCTTTTACACCAAACGTTTTCGGAATGGGCAACAGCCGATCTCGCGAACCGCACCACTCTCTTTTTCCTTATTTACCCAACTTCATTCTTCTTGTTTAGCGTCTATTCCGAGTCTGTGTTCCTTGTGGCAGTGTTACTGTCTCTCCAGCAAATGAGAAGGCAGCGCTGGGCATGGGCCGGCTTCTGGGCGTTCTGTGCGATCCTGACTCGACTGCAGGGAGCCGCGCTGGTCATTCCCCTGCTCTGCTTGATGTGGCGCGACCATCCATTCCTGCGAAAGCCAGTCCACTGGTTTGGGCTAGCGCTCCCCGGATTAGGCGGTTTGTTCTACCTCTTCTTGCGCTCCAGCCAGGTGACAGATAACGCCATTCCGTTTATCGAACCGGAGTGGCATGCACGGCTCGTGCCACCCTGGGAAACGTACGTGTATGCAATCCAAACGCTCCTTTCGGGCAGCTTTACATTTATTGATTTATTGAATTGGGCTGTCGTTACACTCTTCCTTATTTTGCTCATCACTGGCTGGCGAAAAATCCCGCTCGAATATAATCTATATACCGCGTTTAGCATCTTCATTATGTTGATTCGCATCGTTGAGACTCAGCCTCTCATTTCTATGTCACGGTATTCGTTAACCCTCGTCCCATCGTTCTTTGTTCTGGGCCTGGCAGGCGAAAATTCATTGCTTCGGCGGATCATACTTTACACCTTTATCCCACTTAACCTGTATCTGAGTGCGCAATTCTTTTTGTGGGGCTGGGTGGCATAAATCTTTATGAAATGGATTCGCTTTTTCCTCCCTCGGATTGAGTACATCCTCCTCCTGGCAGTCTTCTGGGGAATCGTTGCCGGCGGGCCGCGCATCCTGAACCTCGATGGCGATCTGCCGCGGCATATCCTGACCGGAAATTTGATCCTGCAAACGCAGCGCGTGGAAACCACTGACGTTTTCTCGTTTCGTACGGTTGGTTATCCCAGCTTTGCGCATGAGTGGCTGTCACAGATTGTGTTTGCAGTCGCTTTTAACTTGCTTGGGTTGGATGGAGTGGTGCTCCTGACTGCCCTGGTCATTATGCTGACCTGGGGAATTGTTTATCGCCAGGCAATTCGTAAATCGAACAGTTTTCTCATAACCCTGCTTATGGTCGCGCTGGGAATCGCGGCCGGTCAGATTCATGTGCTTCCACGTCCACATATCTTTTCATATCTTTTGATCGTGATCTGGATGACGTTGCTCGATCATCTTGAAGAACAGACATCGCGATCGTGGTGGCTGCTGCCGCTAGTAATGCTGCTATGGGTGAATATGCATGGCATGTTCGTGCTTGGCATCGGCATTCTGATCATTTACTTGATCGGAGGTTTTCTCGGTCATCCTTCTAGAGCTTGGTTCACAGCCCCCAAAACTAAGCCACTGTTATTGGGGGCCGGATTCTCTCTCCTTGCAACATTCATGTCGCCCTCGGGCCCCAAGGTATGGGAGGCGATTGCCTCTCTCGGGAGCAACGCGTACATCACATCGAAGATTCCGGAATATCAATCCGCCAACTTCCATTTGCCAGAGACCTGGCCTTTTATTCTCCTCCTGCTGCTTACGATCATTGGGCTTGCCCGTGCAACAGAAAAAACATCGTGGACTGAGATCCTTCTGATCGCGGCATTTACAGGTTTAGCCCTGTACAGCAGTCGCATGATTCCATTGTTCGCCATTGTCATCGGTCCCAGTGCTGCCAGAGCCACCGCAAACTGGGTAAGAAATGACTTCCCCGATAGCCAATTCTGGAAAGTAGATGCGAATGTTTTCAAGATAAACTCCACTTCCAATGGCTGGCTTTGGATGTTAGCAGGTGTCCTTCTCGCAGCCGTGTTTCTCAGGTCCGGGGGAACCCTTGATCCGGAGGATCGGGGAAATGTTTTCGACAATCGTTTCTTTCCTGTGGAGGCGGTTTCCTGGCTGGAAGCCCACCCACAGGACGGACACGTGTTCAATGAATTCGACTGGGGCGGCTATTTACTATTGCGCCTGTGGCCGAGTCAGCAGATCTTTATGGACGGACACACACATATTTATGGGGAAACGCTTACGCGGGAATATGAGCAGGTGATCACGCTCAGTGATGGCTGGCAAGAAATCCTGGAAAAATACGATGTCAACTGGGTCATCATGCGTAAGAATGCACCGCTGATAGACGCGTTGTTAGCATCGGGGAACTGGGAACTCGCTTACGAAGACATGACTGCCGTTGTGCTCGTTCACCGGTAAATTATTCTCTTTCGAAAACAACAACCTCATCCGTCTCATAGACGGAGTTGAATCCCTGCGCTGTGTGCATCGATTCGAGGAAAGATGGGAAGGTCCGGTGCAGGTCGAGAGGAACACAATTGTTGACCCGGAGAACCTTGGAAATGTACAAATAATCATATCGGGAGTGGTCGATGGCGGCATCCAGGCAGGCTGCATCGCCAGCAGCCAGACATTCCTGTACATCATAGGTGGAAATCACATATGTAGTGAAGTTCTCGCCTTCGGTCCATTCTGTCCCCTGGACCGTGTAAATGCTCTGCCGGCCGCTCAAGGCTGGGAACCACTCGAGGACCGAGTCGCAGGAAACAGACGTAGTCCCCGTCAGCACGAGAAATCGTGAGTCAGCCGGCGTGTTGTCTCTTACCCAGGCCATAGCTTCCCGATCTGGCGGATACAGGGTCGCGTTGGAAAGCTGGAATCCAAACTGGTATGTGGAAAACAATAAATACAGAACGAGATAAATAAATATGTTCCGCTCGGTGGACGATATTTGATCGGGCTGTTCGGCGTCCCGCTTCACACCGGCCGCGGCTTGAACCGCCGCGATCACTACATCGATGAGTCCGATCGCGGCCAGCATCGCCAGAGGAATGGCGGCGGGACCCGGGGCGCTGCGTCCCTCCACGAAGAAGGGAATCACCATCCATAACGGGAGCAGATACTGGCGGCGCGTCAGGCAGTATGCAGTCCCGATCAGGCCGAGGATGGCAATGAACGTCGCATACGGTTCTTCGGTAAATACAAAAAAGAGCAGATGAAATACCGCCAGGGCTTTTTGGCCCGTTTGCGCACCGTTGATCAAGGGACCCAACCCGTGATAATTGATCACCGTCGCCCACCAGGGCGCAGTGACTACCAACACGATCACGCCCACCAGGATAGCGCTGATCAACGTGCCCCGTTTGCGAGAGAGCATCAACCACAGAAAGATCGCTGAGACGAAGGTATGCACGGCAGCCT
>DATHTL010000098.1:0-17039 GCA_035463255.1 Anaerolineales bacterium
CAAACCGGTGAGAGGCGCATCGAGCTGGTATTCCCATTCGACTGTGACCGGCTCGGTCGAGCGGACGGTATCCACAACTTTTCCGCTTTTATCCTTCAGCCGCAAGCGGATCGGGCGGAAGGGCGCGCTCGAAGCCGGCACTTCATCCGCATCCCAGACGCGTTCGCCCGACTCCGCCTGCCCGGAGGCCAGATAAAAATCCACGGCTTCAGGCGTGGGCGCACGCTTGATGAGCTGCCCCCGTTTGAGAACGATGGCTTCCTGCGTAAGCCGCAGGATGGCGGACATGTTGTGACTGACGAACAGGACGGTGCGTCCCTGCTGCGCAACGTCATTCATCTTGCCGAGACACTTGCGCTGGAATTCCGCATCGCCGACTGCGAGCACCTCATCAACAACGAGAATCTCCGGCTCCAGATGCGCTGCGACTGCGAATGCCAGTCGCAGATACATGCCCGAAGAATAGCGCTTGACCGGCGTATCGATGAACTGGCCGACCTCAGAAAAGTCAACCATCTCGTCGAACTTTTTGTCGATCTCGGAGCGTTTCATACCCAGGATGGCGCCGTTCATGTAGATGTTTTCGCGACCCGTGAGCTCAGGATGGAAACCCGTGCCAACTTCGAGCAGTGAGCCAACTCGTCCGCGCACCGTGACCGTGCCTTCGGTGGGTTCGGTTACGCGGGACAAGATTTTGAGCAAGGTACTCTTGCCCGCACCGTTACGCCCGACAATTCCCAATACTCTGCCTTCTTCTACATCAAAAGAAATATCCTTCAGCGCCCAGACGAAATTTTTATTCGTTCTGCGATCAGACTTTCCCACCAACGCTTTCGCCAACCGCACAGGCGCGTAGACGGTATCCACCAGCACATCACGCAGCATGTTATAACGGAACTTCGTCTCCGCCGCGCCGATCTGATATTTTTTACCGAGGTTTTTTACGCTGATTGCGATGGTCATAATATTTTCAAGTGTCATTGCGAGGCGAGGGATCTTACCGACGAAGCAATCTCCGCTTTACAGGCAATCCATTCGGCGAGGCGATTGCTTCGGGCTAGGGCCCTCGCAATGACATGCTAGATCGTATCCGCAAAGGTCTTTTCCATACTGCGGAAATAAAACAATCCCGAAATGAAGATCAAAATCGAAATGACGACAGAAATCCAGAGTGTTACATCCGGTCCGTTGCCCGCGCCGAGCAGCGCCCAGCGGAACCCGTTGACCACGCCGGTCATCGGGTTGAGCGATAGAAGGAGCTGCAGATTTTCCGAGAGGGTGGAGAACGAGTACGCGACCGGGGTGGCAAACAACCAGAACTGCGTGAGAAACGGCAGTGCATGGTTTACGTCGCGGTACTTCACGTTGATGGCCGACAGCCACAACGCCACACCCAGCGCCGTCATGATAGCGAGCAGCAGGAACAGAGGCAGTGTCCATAGATATTGCCATGCCGGGGTTACCTGAAAATAGAACATCAAACCCACCAGGATGACGAACGCAATGACAAAATCCACCAGGCCTGCGAACACGGACGACATTGGCAGAATCAGGCGCGGGAAGTAAATCTTGGTGACCATGTTGTTATGCGCCACCAGCGAGCGGCTTCCCTGGTTGAGCGCAGTGACAAAGAGTCCCCAGGGCAGCAGGGCCGTAAAAGAAAACACTTCGTAGGGAATGCCGTCGGTGGGGAGATTTGCCACACGGTCGAACACAAACGTGAACACCAGCATGGTCATCACAGGCTGGACAACCGCCCAGGCCATGCCCAGCAGCGTCTGCTTGTACTTGACCTTTACATCGCGCCAGACCATAAAAAAGACCAGCTCGCGGTAGATCCACAGGTCACGCAGATTCAGCGCGGCGAGTCCTTTGGAGGGCTTGATGTAAATGGTAGTGGGCTCGTGCTTTGCGAGTTCAGTCATAAAACGGTTTAAGGTTGACAGGTTTAAACGTTGGAACGTTCAACCTTCAAACCTGCTAACGAATCTTGTCTCGATTCTCTCTGAACCATTCGATCGTCCGGCGCATGCCTTCTTCAAAGGGAACCTGCGCGCTCCAGCCAAAGTATTCCCTGGCGCGTGTCACGTCGAGCCCGCGGCGGGGCTGTCCGTTGGGCTTATCGGTCTGCCAGACCAGCTTGCCTTCGAAGCCGGTCATTCTCACGATCATCTCGCTCAAATCTTTGATCGAGATCTCATAGCCTGAGCCCAGGTTGACGGGCTGGTCGCCGTTATATTTCTCGGCCGCGGTGACAATCCCATCGGCAGCGTCTTCCACATAGAGGAATTCGCGGGTCGGGGAACCATCGCCCCACACAGGCAGTTCGGTATCGCCGCGGTCACAGGCTTCCATCGCCTTACGGATCAGGGCCGGGATGACGTGCGAGGATTGCAAATTGAAATTGTCGCGCGGTCCATAGAGATTCACCGGCAGCAAGAAGATGGCATTAAACCCATACTGCTGGCGATAGGCCAGCGCCTGGACCAGCATCATCTTCTTGGCAAGCCCATATGGGGCATTCGTTTCTTCAGGATAGCCGTTCCATAAATCCTCTTCTTTAAACGGAACAGGCGTGAACTTGGGATAGGCGCACACGGTTCCGATGGCAACAAATTTTCCAATGCCATTCTTATAAGCCTGGTGCATCAATTCCGTACCCATCATCAGGTTATCATAGAAGAACTCGGCGGGATGCTCGCGGTTCGCCCCGATGCCGCCTACGTTGGCAGCGAGATGAATGACGACCACGTTCTTCGGGTCAACGTCCTTCAATGTATCCGCATACATCCGGCGGATGTCATTCGGGTCCACGAGGTTGTAGTTGTCGATGCGCGGGATAAAAATATCGGTTGCACCGCGTTGTTTCAATTTTTCGATGACAAAGGAACCGAGGAAGCCTGCTCCCCCGGTCACAATTACTTTCTTGTCCTGCCAGAAGTTATCTGCCATGATTTCTCCTCATTTCATTGCCAGGAGATTGCTTCGTCACCCGAAGGGCTCCTCGCAATGACAGAATATTACTGCACAATGAATTGAGCATTCCTGTATTTTTCGTCAGTAGGATTGCGAATGATCCCTGACTTCAAAGCAAATAACAGCTCACGGATGCCGTCATCCACGTCGAGCGTTGTATTGAAGCCGAGCACATCCTTGATCTTGGCAAATGACACCGTGATATCGCGCATGTCTCCGCCAAACGTCAGGTCTTTATATTCCACAACCGTTTCCGGCATGCGCTTGAGAACCAATCGAACAATATCATCCTTTGAATAATTGCCGTCATCTGTACCAAGATTGAAAATTTCCCCGCAGATCTTCGATCGTTCGGCTTCCAAGCCCATCATGATCCCCCGCACTACATCCCGGATATGAACGAAGGAGCGTGAGTATCCCCGCTGGTAGATGATCAGCATCCGTTTGGTGAATGCTTCCAGCACAAACTGGTTGACGATCAGATCAAAACGGGTGCGCGGGGAAATCCCATATAGTGTGGCAAAGCGGAAGATCAAGGGTGCGCAAGACGCTGCTGTTTGCGTGAGCAAGAATTCCTCAGAGGCGATCTTGGTCTCTGCATACAGGGACTGAGGATGTAACGGAGACTCCTCCGTGACCGGCTCGCCTTCGGGGGACAATCCATAGTTGCTGTAGGTGGACGAAAAAACGAGTCGTTCCACGCCCAGATCGACGGCCTGTCCGTAAACCATTTTCGTTGCCTCGACGTTATAGCGCCATGCCACTTGCCTTCCGACCGCCTGGCAGGCAGGGAATCCCACGATCGCCGCAAGATGAACAATCGCATCCGGCCTTTGCCAGCCATCCCGAAGAGAATCTTTGACCGCCCGTGGCTCAGTCACATCTGCTTTGACAAAATGAAAATTGGGATGGTGCAGAAATGGCACCAGCGATTCGCCCCCGAAGAGTAACGAATCCAGCACAGTCACGCGGTAGTTGGCCCGCAACAGCTCCGAAGTAAGAAGGGAGCCAATGTATCCCGCACCACCCGTGATCAACACGTGACGGTAAGTCATGAATTTTCCTCCATGCGCAAGTGAACTTTGAATCCTTCGACCTGCAAAACAGGCACATCTCTGTCGTTAACTATATTGATTCCATGCTCCAAGCAGGTCAGGCGGCAAATATCTGCCACATCTCCCTTGCCTACGATCCGCACGCGGTCATAACCCGCATTTTTGACCTGGGAAAGATACTCGCTCACTCGCTGGCGGGTTTTACGATAAAGGGAAAATGACCGCTCCACATAGTCAACGGCAAGGCGGGCGCGCAATGCAATTCCTTCCGGCGTGATGATATAACGCAATTTCTTGCGCTCGGCACGCTTCACTTTGACATAACCCTTGGCAATCAGGCGCTTGAGGTGCCAGTTCACCGTGCCAACCGCGACGCCCAGCTGTGTAGCCAGCGTGGCCTGGTTTACATCCGGGTCACTTTCAATGTTTTCGAGGAGGGTGAGCTCACGGAGCTCTTCGTTTGGCGATTCCATTTTCAAAATTCAGTCGCTGAATTATAACCTATAAAAAACGTGTGTCAAATCAACGCAAAATAAAACATCCGAAGCACATATGCTTCGGATGTTGAGAACCTTCTTTTTGGCCTTTAGGCGAACTGCTCGAGATTTACAGCCACGAGCGGCAGGGCTTCGTCCACGAACGTTTCGAGCGCCGGGCGCTTCTTATTGTGGCTGTATAGAGAGGCCAGTCCATAGATCGCCCAGGTGGCAACGGTGGCAGGGATATCGGTGGCAACTTTCGGGTTGGTCTGTTTCAACCAGTAGGATAACAATTCAAACAATATTTGCTTGATGTTCCCCTCAACGAGCGATTCGAACTGCTGGTGCGGCTGGGCGCAGTCGCTGTGCACGCGAGAGAGAAATTCACAGACTGCCAGGATCAGGTTCCGCAAGTTCTCCGGTGTATAGTGACAGGCATTCAGCGTCCGTTTTTCGATCTCCTGCCTAAACATCTGGCTGATGGAGTAATCGAGCAGGGCATATTTATCGGGAAAGTGCGCATAAAACGTAGCGCGATTGATCTGGGCTTTGTCGGTCACATCCTGCACCGAGATGGTTTCGAATCCCTTTTCGGCGAGAAGCTGCTCGAAAGCTCCCAGGATCAGATTGCGGGTGCGCTTGACGCGGGGATCTAGTTTTTCTTCTTTTTCTTTCAAGTTGGACAACATTTTTGCTCCAGTGTTGCTTAGGCAACAGAATCCGTTGTTTGGTGGTTGACTGAAAAGGTCAGGGCGGGTAAATTAGACAACATATGTTGCTTAGAATACACCTGTATATTATCATTCATTTCAAGGAGAGTCAAGATGAATATCGCATTATGGGTTGTTCAAATCTTGCTGGCTGCCATGTACGGAATGGCTGGAATTATGAAGACATTTCAAACAGCAAAAGCCAAAGAGCAGCTTCCCTGGGCGAAGCATCGCTCGGATGGATTTGTGCGCTTCGTTGGGATCTCAGAATTGCTCGGCGGACTGGGGCTTATCCTGCCGCTGGTCACAGGCATTCTGCCCTCGCTGACCGTTCTCGCCGCCATTGGACTCATCCTCATCCAATTGCTGGCAATTTTTACAGAACATTTGCCGAAGAAGGAATATAACGTCATTCCGATCAATATTGTATTGGTGGCGCTGGCAGTGTTTGTTGTCATTGGACGCTGGGCGCTTTTCTCATAACAAGATCAAATCATAAGGAGTAAAAAATGAACGTAACAATTATTGGAGCAGGGAACATGGGACGCGGCATTGGGACCCGTCTGGTGGCGGGCGGACATTCGGTCACGTTTGTGGATGCGAACCCCGAAACCGCCGAAAGGACCGCTGCGGAGGTAAAAGCTTCCGCGAAAAGTAACGCGAAGGTCTCCACAGCCAGCCTGGGCGACGCGAATCTAGGTGATGTTGTTGTGCTGGCTGTGTGGTATGGCACGAATATCGAGCTGGCGAAACAGCTCGGCACAAAGCTGGTGGGCAAAGTCGTGGTCGATATTGCCAACCCGCTCAACTCATCTTTTGATGGGCTTGCAACTGCACCTGACTCCTCCTCTGCAGAAGATGTAGCCAAGGCGATTGCATCCGGGGCGAAGGTTGTCAAAGCTTTCAACACGACCTATGCAGGCACCCTCGTCGCAGGAGAAGTGTCCGGGCAGCCGCTCGATGTGTTTATCGCAGGCGACGATGGGGATGCAAAAGAAAAGGTCGCGCAGTTGGTGAGGGACGGCGGCATGCGCCCCGTGGATGTTGGTCCACTGAGCCGCGCCCGCCAGATCGAAGGGATGCAGTTCCTACATATCGTTGCCCAGGGTCGGCTTGGCACGAACTGGGCGAGCACGATCAAGATATTGAGCTAGCCAGGGCTGGCGACTCATCCCATAATGCGCTTATGGGATGAGTCGTTAAGCTTATTACTTATAATAGTTTTTGTGGGAATGCCTTAAAAGAGCCAGGAGAAATTCGATGCCCGATTACGGTCATGCCATCAAGTTTGGCTATTTCTTGATCCCGAACGCAGACTCACCTCTGCTCTCGATCGCGCAAGAGGTGGAGCGCCTGGGGCTGGACTATATCGCGGTTCAGGATCATCCCTACCAGCGACGCTTTGTAGATGCCTGGACCCTGCTCAGCATGATCGCTGCCGGCACCTCGCGAATTGGTCTGTTCCCGGATGTAGCCAACCTGCCGCTGCGACCGCCAGCCGTACTAGCCAAAGCCGCCGCGAGCCTCGACGTGCTCAGCGGAGGGCGGTTTGAGCTGGGGCTGGGCGCGGGAGGGTTCTGGGACGCCATCGAGGCGTATGGTGGTCCACGCCGTACACCCGGTGCAGCACTATCCGCTTTGGAGGAGGCAATTGAGGTCATTCGCAAGATCTGGAGTGGTGAAAGAAATCTCCGCTTCGAAGGTGAACACTATCAGCTGCGCGGAGCCCATTCCGGGCCGGTGCCTGCGCATCCCATTGGGATCTGGCTCGGGGTGACGGGTCCACGCGCGCTCCAGCTAGCCGGGCGCGTCGCCGATGGCTGGGTGCCTTCTTTTCGCGGGGACCTCAACAAAATTGCCGAGATGAGCCAGCGCCTCGATGACGCGGCTGCCGAGGCGGGCCGCGACCTATCCACCATCCGCCGGATCCTCAACGTGAACGGGACGATCACCGATGGCGCGTCCAACGGCATCTTGCAGGGACCCGTGGACCAATGGGTCGAGGAATTGACTTACTTCGCCGTGACACACAGTTTTGACACCTTTGTCTTTTGGGCCGAAGGAGAGAATCAACTGCCTAGGTTCGCCGAAGAAGTGGTGCCGGCAGTTCGAGAACAAATCACCGCCGAGCGCATGTGAGTAAAGCAATAGTCTAATGCGCTTGAATGACAGCGTACCTTCATGGGAAAGAAAGCAAATGTGATTTGAAGTTGTCTAAGGATCGAATGCAGGAGAACATATGGCGTTGAAAGTGATTGGGGCGGGGTTCGGGCGGACAGGCACTCTTTCACTGAAGACAGCATTAGAGGAGCTGGGATTTGGCAAGTGCTACCACATGGTGGAGGCGCTACGTCGCCCCAGCCACTGGCAGAAATGGACGGAGATCATGCAAGGCGGTAAGGCAGACTGGGAAGCTTTGTTCAAGGGCTATCAGGCGGCCGTCGATTGGCCTGCAGCTGCTTATTACCGTGATTTGATGGCTCTCTACCCTGAGGCAAAAGTCATTCTCACTGTTCGAGATCCCAATAGCTGGCACAGAAGTATGATGACTACTATCTACCAGGCGCGCAGACAATTCGTGCTGCGGCTCATGCAAATGATTCCAGCCTTGCATCGATTTTTCATTGGTATGGAAAAGGTCGTCTGGGAGGGTATCTTTCACAGTAAGGTGGAAGACAAAGCTCATGCAGAGGCAGTTTTTGAAAGACATAATGAAGAAGTAAAACGAGTTGTCCCAGCGGAACGGCTGCTTATTTTTGAAGCCAAACAGGGTTGGGAGCCGCTCTGTTCATTTCTCAACGTTCCGGTGCCGGTCGATAAACCCTATCCTCACAAACATAAGGGCGACCTGGTACGCAATTTTTTGAAATACACGCACCTGACGGAGTATCGCTAAGACCGTTATCTTTCTTGTATGCTAGACAGTTGATCCGTTCACGAATATTAGGAGTTCACAAATGAATGCTTTCTCAAACTCAGAAACCAAAACAGAATCTTCCATCCACCCCGCGACGAAGATCGGCGTGGTGTCACTCAAAGTTGCAGACCTGGAAAACCAGCTGGCGTTCTACCAGCAAGTGCTTGGTTTTCAATTGCACTGGCGTGAGGGTAACCAGGCCGGGCTCGGTGCTGGCGGCGCGGATCTGCTGCGCCTGACAGAAGAAGCCAATCTGAAGCGATATCGTGGGGTGACGGGTCTCTATCACTTTGCGGTGTTGTTTCCCAATCGGCGTGAGCTGGCGCGCGCGATCGCACGTTTGATCGTGTTGAAATATCCGAATTATCCCACCGACCACATCATGACCAAAACCACTTATCTCGATGACCCGGAGGGGAATGGCATTGAGCTGTACTGCGAGTCCCCCGAAGATGGCACGTGGACTTTGGCCAATGGTGTGTATGAAACGCGCCGCGCAGACGGTTCTTTGAGCGATGGACGCGAGCCGCTGGATGTGAACGCGCTTCTCACACACCTGCAAGAGGACGACCGACTCGATGTATCCATCCCGCCGGAGACGCGCATGGGGCACATTCATCTGCACGTACGCAACATCAATGAAGCCGTAGATTTCTATCACGGCGTGATCGGTTTCGATGTGATGGGGGTAGCCAGAGCCTTCCGCATGGCGTTCGTCTCGGCAGGCGGATATCACCACCATGTGGGGCTGAACACCTGGCAGGGCGAAGGCGCTCCCCCACCGCCAGACGATGCGCTGGGACTGCAGCACTTTGCGGTTGAATTGCCCAACCAGGAAGCGCTCGATGAAGTGATTGCGCGTGTTTCCAGGGCAGGCCTCTCTGCCAATCAGACGGAGAACGGGCTGTTGCTGCATGATCCTTCACAAAATGGCGTCATTCTGACCATCGCAAAGTAGTAACGTTTTACACCCGAAACCGAATGGCTTCGGGTGTTCTTTTTTATGCGCATTAAACCGGCGTCATTGCGTACACCAGACCTATAACAGAATCAAACAGGAAACGTTATTTCTTTCAGGGAAAGGGCGTGTGAAGCGCTGTCCATCATTCTGGAGAGAGGAGCAAACCACCTATGATGCCATTAGGCGATGATAATTCGGGCCGTAGAATTACCCCAATCGTGACATATATTTTGATCGCGCTCAATCTGTTAGTGTTCTTTTTGGAGCTTAATAACGGAGATGCATTTATTCAACGCTGGGCGTTTGTGCCCAGCCGCTTCCTGGCCGACCCAGGCGGCGATTTTGTAACACTGTTTACTTCCATGTTCATGCATGCTGGGTGGCTACACCTTCTGGGGAACATGTTATATCTGTGGATCTTCGGCGACAACGTGGAAGACCGACTGGGGCACGGCTTGTTCTTAGTCTTTTACATCCTGTGTGGTCTGGCTGCCACCTTTGCGCAGCTGGCTTTCAACATGGCATCCAATATTCCCAATCTGGGAGCCTCGGGCGCCATTGCTGGAGTGCTGGGTGCCTATTTGATTATGTTCCCGCGCGGGCGCGTGAATGTTTTGCTTGGGCGATTTGTCACGCCCATGTCTGCTCTGGTCGTCATCGGGTTCTGGTTTCTCATTCAGATCTTTAGCCAGATCAGTGCATTCACAGCCTCCTCCCAGACGGAAGGCGGCGTGGCCTACATGGCCCATATCGGTGGATTTATTGCCGGTGTGATCCTCACCTTTTTGCTTGGCGGAAACCGAAGGGCTTTGCCCCCGACTTCCCCCTATCGCAGATAATCATTCCGTGGATGTTGAGCCACGGTGAAACCAGATTTATTTCCAGAAATCGAGTAAGGAGAGACCTATGAAAAAGTGTAGTGACGTTATGACCAGAAACGTGGTGACCTGCACCCCCGAGAACAGCATCGTGGAAGCGGCACAGTTGATGAAGACCGAAGACATCGGGCCGGTCCTGATTGTTGACAACGACGATAGCCGAACTCTGGTTGGCATTCTCACCGACCGTGATATTGTCATAAAAGTCATCGCCGAAGGACAGGAGGCGAAAACGACGCGCGTGGGTGATGTAATGTCTAAAAAGCTCGTCACCTGTCGTACCGAGGACGATGTAGATGTTGCCATGCAAGCTATGGCACAGTACCAGCTGCGGCGCATCCCGGTGGTGGAAGAGAACATGCGTCTGGCGGGGATCATCTCTCAGGCAGATGTGGCCACCCGCGTGGATGCACCCGAGAAAACCGGCGAAGTCGTGAAGGAAATTTCGCAGGAAAACACGTAATACTTCAAATCCAACATGTGCTATGAAACATCCGAAACCAATGGTTTCGGATGTTTGTTTTAATAGTTTGAAGCAGGATATACTCCAACCCATGCACAAAACATTCTCATCGCTATTTTGCCTGGCGTTCTTCCTCGCTGCGTGCGCTGCAGCCACACCGGAACCCACCTCGACCCCAATGCCAACCTCAACGCCGATGCCTTCACCAACCGCCGAATGGGCACGCGAGGGCTGGGAGATCGTCTGGCAGGATGAGTTCGATGGGGCCGAGCTCGATCTGACGAACTGGACGTTTGATCTGGGTGGTGGCGGCTGGGGCAACCAGGAATGGCAAGCCTACACAGACCGGCCCGAGAACGTCCGCGTGGAGGATAGGATGCTGGTGATCGAGGCGCGTGAGGAACCCGAGCTGATCGGCGGGCGCGAGTATTCTTCGGCGCGCATCAAGACCCAGGGGCTGCACGCCTGGCAATACGGACGGATCGAAGCGCGTATGAAGCTTCCCTATGGACAGGGGATCTGGCCGGCCTTCTGGATGCTCGGAGAAGACATGAACACGAAAGGCTGGCCTGCCGCCGGCGAGATTGACATCATGGAATTCATTGGCCGCGAGCCTGATCAGATTTATGCCACAGTCCATGCTCCAGGCTATTCGGGTGGAGCAGGGGTTGGGTCGAGTCTGGTCACTTCTGCCGAGTCACTCAAGGATGAGTTCCACGTGTACGCGATTGAATGGGAAGAGAATGAAATCCGCTGGTACTTTGACGATCAGCAATATTTCAAGCTCACGCCCGAAGACGTGCCCGGTGAGTGGATCTTTGACCG
This sequence comes from Anaerolineales bacterium, assembly GCA_035463255.1. GTDB lineage: Bacteria > Chloroflexota > Anaerolineae > Anaerolineales > Villigracilaceae > Defluviilinea. The sequence continues at coordinate 11,265 of DATHTL010000098.1, forward strand.
CCCGTTTTTCATCATTCTGAATGTGGCAGTCGGCGGCCGCTGGCCGGGTTATCCCAATCAAGAGACAGTCTTCCCACAGTTCTTATATGTGGATTATGTGCGTGTCTATCAAAAACCTTAATAAGCCTTTTTTAATGCAAACGTCTTTTGAGAATGCTATAATTTCTCCATCATGAACAAGTTCCTCGCCCGCCCTCCCTGCTAAATCTCTGCCCAGCAGAGACACTGCCTCTGTAAGGCCCAATGGGCCTGTTTTGTATTTTCCCTAACTCGTAGAAAACCTACACCAGACGACCTCGACGGTGCCTGACCCGCAAGGAGCCGTCTAGTTGCATTTAAGTCTCAGGCGCGCGGTCCGCCTCGCTCCACTCTGTCTCAATTTTTCAACTCGACAGAATGGAGGTTTCTCATGGAAACGATTCGGGGCAGAACGGCCCTTAAATTGGACTTGAATGGATTTAAACAACGGTTGGCCGACTACAAGCGCATCGTCCTGGACCTGGGAACGGGTGACGGCCGCTACGCGCGTTCTCTCGCCGAAAAGCATTCCAGCTGGTTCATCATCGGCGTGGATGCGTGCCGCGAAAACCTGCGCGAGAATTCGCAGGTGAAAATCCCCAACCTGCTTTTCCTCATTGCCAGCGCGCAAGACCTGCCACACGAGCTGGATGGTTCTGTTTCTCACATCGCCATCAACTTTCCGTGGGGCAGCCTAATGGAGAGTTTGTTGACTGGCGATCCCATGCTCCTGCGCGGACTTCAGTCTGTTTCCCAGGCAACCGCATCGTTAGACGTCCGCTCGAATGGCGGCGCGCTAGTAGAGGCTGGAACAACCCTTGAAGCAGGCACAGCGAAAATTTATGAAAATCTATTTCGATCAGGCTGGCAGGTGAAGACGCCAGTGATGCTGGATGCTCACGCGTTAAAAACGTTTCCCAGCACATGGGCCAAGCGATTGGCCTTCGGGCGCGATCCACGCGCAGTGATGTTAAGGGCTTGCCTGAAATAACAAAGTAGGTCACGTTTATGACGTGACCTACAATTTTGTCCTCACTCCTATTAGTAACTGACCAAAGGCAATTTCTTCAGCCACTTGTTTTCGGTCAATTCCTTTAACACAGAAGCTGCAGCATCGGCACGAGAGAGCTGGGTACTGGAATCGTTACTCACGTAGCCAAAACGGTATTTGCCTTTGGCATCACCATCCAGCAAACGCGGATAGCGCACAATCGTCCAATCCAGGTCGGAATTCTGGATCACCTTTACGTTAGCGGCTGAGTCAAGCACGACACTCTTTGCCAGCAGGTTGAGCAGCGCGCCGATCACATGATCGGCTAGCTTGGGCTTGTCTTCCGGCTGGCGCACGCCTGCACCCGTTGTGGAGATCAGGCGTCGCACGCCATGCTTCTTCATTGCAGCTACGATATTCTTAGCAGAGGTTTCCATCATGCCGGGCACAGGTGGGCGAGTTGGGCCCAGCGCGCTAATCACGGCATCTTGTCCGGCGATGGCTTTTTCGACGGCCGCAGCATCCATCGAATCGCCCTGACATATGATCAGGTTCGGGTGCTGAATGGTGAACTTGGAGGGAGTGCGCACAAATGCAGTCACCGTATGTCCTGCCTGCAACGCCTGATCAACAACTTTCAATCCTACCCCGCGTGACGCTCCGAAAACAACAATTTTCATTCTGTCTCCTGTAATGTTCTGATGATTGATTTATATACTTATTGTGATAGCAATACTTTAAGCTGCTTTGCCACCATCCGCAGCGGGTCGGCGGTGTGAAATGTTCGACTCAAAATGATCCCGCCTTCGATGGAAGCGGTGACGAATGTCCCGAGCTCCTGGGCTTTGGCGCTGGAATATCCGCTTTCAAGTAACTTCTCTGTGAACGCACTTTGCAGCATCCCGTAGGCTTCGCGGCAAGCCAGGTTGATACGCTCGGATTGGGTCGCGGTTTCCATGGCCACGGCGGTAAGCGGGCTACCCGCCGCAAACCCGGAGCGTTCGACGTTGTCGGCAATCAGCAAAATAAAATCATAGATGGCTTTCGGCGCGCTGATGCTCGCGGCCAGCCCGGCGCGGATCCTTTCAGATACCATTTGGCCCGACTGTAAAACCGCTTCGGCTGTGATCTGTTCCTTGCCCTCCGGAAAGTAATAGTACAGCGATCCCTTTGGTGCGCCGCTCTCTTTGACAATCTCGTTCAAGCCGGTGCCGTGATAGCCCTGCTTCTCGAGCAAGTCGCATGTCGTTTGTAAGATTTGTTCACGGGCATTGCTCATTTCAGCCTCAAGTCTGTATCTTCATAAAGTGTCTTTTGTCACTTTTCACTTTTTGAGAATGGAATTATTATAATGACTGGTCTATATAAAGTCAAGCAGGAGAAATGATGACAACACCGATCTTGGTCACCGGCGCGCTGGGCAATGTAGGCGCAGCAGTTGTGAACCATCTACTTGAGAAAGGATATACAGTCCGCGTCGGGGATATTGACTTGGGAAAACTCAAAGAGCGATTTGGCGACTCCGTAGAAGCCGTCTGTTTTGATTTCTCTGACCCTACAACCTATGAAGCAACCTTCCGAGGCGTGCAAAAAATGTTCCTGATGCGCCCGCCTCATGTCACAAACATTAAGCGTGATATGTACCCCTCCATCGACGCGGCAAAGCGCGCCGGCGTAAACCACGTTGTTTTCCTTTCTTTAATTGGCATTGAAAATGCGAAGTATGTCCCGCATTACAAATTGGAGCAGTATCTGCAAAAGATCGGTCTGCAAACCACTTTCTTGCGTTGCAGTTTCTTTATGCAGAACCTGAACACTACCCATCGTAAAGAAATCCAGGAGCGCAGTGAGATTTTTGTCCCGGTTGGCAAAGCGAAAACCAGCTTTATCGATGTACGCGATATTGGTGCAGTTGCGGCGGTCACATTGACCAAAGAGGGACACGCAGGCAACAATTATGATCTGACGGGGAGCGAAGGCCTGGACTATTGGGAAGTGGCACAGATCATGAGCGAAGTGCTCGGGCGAAAGATCACGTATCGCAATCCGAACCCGTTGTCTTTTTTGATTGAGACAGTTCGCAGAGGCATACCGTTTCGATTTGCGGTCGTCATGCTGGGACTCTATACATCCACGCGCTTCGGTATGGCGGAACCAATAACTAACGAAGTCGAGCGACTGACCGGACGCAAGTCGATCACCTTCAGACAGTATGCGCAGGATTACCGTGATGCATGGATACAAAAGTAAAGAGCCTCAGCAATGGAGGCTCCTTTTCTTTCGCTTTACCGTAACACCTTAGTCACATTTCTCCCCGCCGCGCCGCTGACTCCCCCGCCCCCATGGACGCCGCTTCCGCAAAGGTATAGATTATCAATCGGCGTCTTGTGATTCGACCAGCCCGGAATCGGACGCATAAACAGGAACTGGTCAAGCATGAGCTGGCCATGGTTAAGGTCGCCTTCGGTTAAGCCATATATTTCTTCCAGATCTTTTGGTGAAATTGCTTTGACCTTAGAGACTTGAGACTCGAGACTGGGGAAATATTCGGAGAGAGTGTCAATAGCCAGCTTCTCAACTTTCTCAATCTCTAGTCCCCAGTCTCCAGTCTTCAATTTATACGGCGCATACTGGAAATGAATACTGACAATATTCCCGGCGGTTGTTACTTCAAGATAGGGCTTCTCGGAAATCTCTCCATACTTTGCCGCGTCGTAGGCTTTCTCCAAATATTTGATAGATGGTGCCAGAACAACCGTCCCCTCCGGGATGCCATGGCTACCATCTGTCAATAGATGAATTTTTGCCACCGAGCCGCGCATTTTGATGGACTGGACTTTCCAAACGAATTCAGGCGGGAGATTCAGCGGGCCGACCAAGGATAAAAATGTGCGTTTGGGATCTACGGCGGAAATGACTGTATCAGCAAAAATCTCCTCCCCACTTGTTAACACCACGCCTTTACATGTGTACGTGTCTACCTGTATGCACTGCACCTCCGCTTCGCAGCGAATTTCTCCACCGTAGGCTCTCACTGCATTTGCCAATGCCGAGGTAATCTCGCCCACCCTTCCCACGTTGATATGCGCCAGGCCGCCTCGATTTAGCCAGTTATGAATAAGGGTATAACCCGTGCCTGCACCCATCGGTCCAAGGGTGACACCGTGAATGCCGAGTGAAGCAATCGCTGCTTTGACCACTTCGGATGCAAAGTACTCATCCATCAGCTCCTGCGCGGTCATCGGCAATGCCCGGATGAAGCTGAGCATGTCCTTGCGACCAGCAAGGCGCAGATCCAGCCCCAGTTCCAGCAGTCCATAGCCTTCGCTGAAGCTCATGTCCTTTGGCAGGCGCGGCATGATGGTTGAATAGGCAACATCTAGAATATGAGCCGCCTTATTCATAAAGCGGACAAATTCCGGCCAACGCCCCGCGTCCTTTTCAGAGAAGCGTCTGATGGACTCAGCAGCCTTCAGGGGATCGGGGTCAAGGGATAGGTGATTTGAGTCGGATTGCAAAGACACAAATGGGGAGTTCTCGTTCACCTGGGGAAGGGAAAGTTTCAAATCCTTGACGATGTCAGGGCGAAGCGTACTACCTGTCCACACCGAGTCGACGGTGAAGCCATCGCCAAAAGATTCCGTCACTACAGAACCACCGACAATCGAACGTCTTTCGAGAACCAGAACCTTCTTTCCTTGTTTAGCAAGATAGGCTGCGGCAACCAGTCCATTATGCCCCGCGCCGATGATAATGGTGTCGTAGTGATTCATAACACACCATCCTTCAGAATTTCCTTCGCCGCTAACATTCCCGCCGCGCCCATCACTCCTCCTCCGGGATGTGCTCCGCTCGCACCAAAATAATATCCCTTGAGCGGAGTCCGGAAATCTGCCCACTGCGGCACCGGTCGCAGGAAGAAGATCTGGTGCAGCAACAGCTCCCCGTGGAAGATGTTGCCGCCCGTAATGCCCGCGATGGCTTCGATGTCTTTCGGTGAGATGACCTGCATGCCGACGATGCACTGGCGGATGTTCGGCGCGTATTCCTCGATGGTAGAGATGACCGCTTCGCCGAGCTCATTGCGTCGTTCATCATTCCAGCCACCTTCGAGATCATAGGGTGCGTATTGCACGAAGCAGGACATCACATGCTGTCCGGGCGGCGCCATGTCGGGGTCGATCATGGAAGGGAAGATCATATCGAGGTACGGACGCTTTGAGATCTGCCCGTACTTGGCGTCATCATAGGCGCGCTCGATGTAGTCAATGCTCGGGCTGATGGACACCGCGCCGCGATGCAGGACCGAGTCCCCGCCTTTGCCCTGGAACGGCAGCGCGGTGAAGTTGGGGAGTTCGCTCAAGGCGATGTTGACCTTGCCCGACGAGCCGCGCGTGCGGAAGTTCTGGATCGACGTTAGGAAGTCATCAGGCAAATGCTTCGACTCGACAAATTGCAGGAACGTGCGCTTCGGATCAGCGGCAGACATCACAACCTTGGAATCGAGCTCATCACCGTTCTCGAGCACAACGCCCACCGCGCGCCCGCCTTTGACCTTGACCTGCTTCACGCCTGTGTTAACCTGGATCTCCACCCCGAGCGCTGTCGCCGCGTTGAGAATGGAGCCGCTGACTCCGCCCGAGCCGTTCTTGGCAAAGCCCCAGGCGCGGAACGCTCCGTCGATCTCGCCCATGTAGTGATGCAGCAGCACGTATGCCGTCCCGGGCGAGCGCGGACCGAGGAACGTGCCGATGATCCCGCTGGCT
>DATHTL010000099.1:0-5246 GCA_035463255.1 Anaerolineales bacterium
ATATCCATGAAATCAAACGCAATCGTGAAGACTTCGATCATTGCAGCAGGACTGAGAAGGAAAAAGAAAAAGACCTCCAGAATTGAGCTGCCTTCTTCACGTGCGATCACGCCTGAATAGAAGATCAGATTACCAAGCAGGCAGCCAATCAGGGCAAGCACGGCCCCCGAAACTCCAAAGAGCGCAGTTTTGCCTTTTCCAAAGAATCGGATGGCGACGCCGACAAGAAAACCCACACCAATTGCCATCCAGCCGATCTGATATTCCGTGAAGTACGTAATCGCGCCCCAGATCACGGCACTGACCAGCATGGCGGCCACACCGCCTATTAATCCCATGAGAAGACTGGGCTGGTTATCCAATGTTTCGATGGCGGGTTGTACGGTGGGGACGGAAGAGTTCATCATATTGTATTCTCCTTTGTTCCTGGCTCAGAAGTTATATATCCACCTTGATTATGGATTTCTCCTATCATGACGGCAAACAGGAGAAAAAGATTCTTTGCAAAAATATTAATTGCATGAAAACAAAAAGCGGCAGTTTTTACTGCCGCTTTGGGTCAACTGCTTGCACCACTGTATTGTTTGAGTCCCCTCTTCCATACCTGTGAAGCGATAATAAAACTCACAATACCAATGGCAATAAACATCAAGGCACGGCTGAATGTCAAATCGCCCCGCAGACCCTGAAGAGGGATTGTCGTCGCGACCGCGATGGGGATGATAAACGTTACCAGGATGCGCAGCCACACGGGGTACACTGTCACCGGGTAGCGACCTGCATCTAGCAGGGCTTGCAGGATGGTAACGTTGTTGTCGAATTTCGTGAACCAGAAAGTCAGTGCAATCAGCACGATCCACAGGCTGTAGATGACGACCGCTCCCGAAACGGTCAGCAGGATAAAGATCAGAATACTGAGCGGCGTGGTGGTATCGCCAGACATGTTGATTCCCACTATGATCAAGACTGCCGCGAGGATCAAATCCCAGGCGCGCCAGACCGTGATACGTGAGAACGTGACAAGGAACATGCTGTTAATGGGCTGCAGCAAGGTGTAGTCCATCGAACCGTCACGGATGCTCTGATTGAATTTTTCGGTATTGGGCCAGATCAAGGCAATCATCAAGGTGTGGACAAGACGGAATACACCCAGCAGCGCGATCAGTTCACCGAAGCCCCAGCCGCCGATGGTTTCCGTGTTGCTGAAGATAATGCCCAGGCTGAGCAATTCCCAGCCGAGCCACATCAGGTTCAACAGAATATTGACCACCGTATCGGCGCGGTAGGCCAGTGACATCTGGATGTTGACTTTCAAAAATGCAGAGAGCAATTTCATCACGTTCATCATTACGCTCCCACCGCGGAAAAGCGTTTCACGCCATTGCGCCATATCCAGTTAAATACAGTGATTGCAATCACCAGCCAAATCAATCCGATCACATATCCCTGAACGATCTGCGGGGTAGAAAGGTTTCCCAGGATCAACTGGATGGGGAAGTAAATGAGCAGCTGGAACGGTAAATACTGGGCAATATCCTGGATCAACCTGGGCATCAAGACCAGCGGCACAAATTGGCCCGAGAACAGCAGGATCAATGCAAAATAAAACTCGTGGATGGAGTAAACGCGCGTTGTCCAGAAAGCGAGGGCGGTAATTGCTGCTGAGAGCAAATACCCCACAAAGAATCCTAGGATCATGGCAGGTATGGCTAACAAAATGCCAGCGAGTGTGACACTGCTAAAGTCAGGCCGGAAAAGGAAGAACAGGATGAACCAAATGGGGATAAAACCCATGATGGTGAGGGCTTTAAACGCTATATTGTTCACCAGAGCATTCGTCAGCATCGGATGGATCGGGCGGACTAGTTCTCCCGAAAGTGAGCCATCCTGGACTTTATAGGCAAACGTGTGAATAACGATATTGCTCGTGATCTGGTCAACAATCAGAAGAGTCATGTAATACGTTGTGAAGTCGTTGACGGTGAGTCCATTGACACTCCCTTTGCTGGCGGCAATGCTACTCCACACGGCCAGATAGATAATGGGGGAGACCAGCCAGTAAAGCAGATACATGAGCAGATTGGCGCGGTACTGCCATTGCTCGGCCCAGTTGACCTGCCAGAGACGTTGGAAGACTTTGAACATAAATACCTTTTCTCCGCTCAGGGCGAGGGATTACTGATTAAACGCCTGTTCGATGACATCCTCTATCGGCGGATCGGTGATTGTGATGTCATGGATGGGTAGATCCGCCAGAAGCCCGGATGTGACGCGCGTCACATCCTCCGCCTTGACCTGGATGTATTGTTTCTCCCAGTCTTCCTCATTTTGCACGGGCGTGCCATACCGGGAGAGATCGTGCGAGTTGGTCTCTGCCAGTCGCACTCCGATCAGCTTGAAAGGTGCAATCTTGCGCGAGAGCTCACCGATGCCGCCATCATATTTCAACTCGCCGTGATGGATGATGATGATCCGCTCACACAACGCGGTCACATCCGCCATGTAGTGACTGGTGAGCAGGATCGTCGCGCCGGTCCGTTTGTTATATTCGCGCAGAAACTCACGGATGCGCGCCTGACCCGTGATGTCGAGCCCAATTGTGGGCTCATCCAGAAACAGAACCCGTGGCCGGTGGAGCAGTCCAGCAGCGATCTCACACTTCATACGCTCACCAAGCGAAAGATTACGGACCGGCTTTTTCATCAGCGGTTCCAGTTCGAGGAGCTCGTCCAGCTCCTTGTAGGTGTTCTTGTATTCATCATCAGGGATGCGATAAATAGCTTGGTTGAGCAGGAACGAATCCGCCGCCGGGATGTCCCACGCCAGGCGGTTACGCTGCCCCATCACGAGCGTCATCGAACGCAGATAATCAGGTTTGAGCTCCCAGGGTGTGAAGCCAAGTACATGGGCCGTTCCGCCGGTGGGGTGCAGCAAGCCTGAAAGCATTTTGAGCGTGGTTGTTTTCCCGGCGCCGTTCGGCCCGAGAAAGCCAACGATTTCTCCCTGTGTGATCTTGAAGGCCACCTGCTGCACCGCTTTCACGTCTTTGTACTTGCGTTTAAAGAAGCTGCGCACAGCCGCGCCGAATCCACCTTCGCGCTCGGGCACCTGATAGGTCTTACTCAAACGATCCACGATGATGGTTTCTGCGGACATAAAATCGCTCCTCTACGAAGAAGCGATTCTAACATTAGTAGAACAGAAGTGCTAGTGGATTCTGTTTCTTTTCGTTAGTCTGGTATCTTCGGGAGCTTATCGCTGAACAACCAGGCATCGAAAAATGATTGCAGATCCTTACCACTGACCTCTTCTGTAAGGGCGATAAACTCATCTGTCCCGGCATGGCGATCTCGGTATCGCTCTGTGTAGGCCCGCAGAATCTCAAAGAAGGCTTCATCTCCAACCTCCATGCGTAATGCATGGAATACGAATGCACCGCCTGTGTAGGAATCACCTGTATAAAGATTATTTGCATCCGGCTCAGCGACAGGGCTGGGAACATCGAAATAACTAAGTTTCTGGCTCTTGATGACTCTCTGCATGGCAGCCGGGTCCCCCTTCGCATCCCAAAGCCATTCCGCATAGGTGGCCATCCCTTCTTTGAGCCAGATATCCTTCCAGTTTTCGAGGCTGACGCTATCGCCGAACCACTGGTGGGCGAGTTCGTGCACAATCACCCATTCCGAAGTCATAAACGGGGTCGGGCAGTGCAGTGACATGGATTGCGTCTCGAGTGCGGTTTCTGTGGTCTGACAAAATCCATCACCATGCGCGATCACTACTCCGTACTCCTCAAATGGATAGGGGCCGAAGAGATCATCGAAGAAATCAATGGCTGCGGGGAGAATATTGAATTGAATACGTTGAGACGAGGGAAGATCTACAGTGAAATAGTTCCGAATAGTCATCCCGTTTGGTCCACTCTGTGTGACCAAGTCGTATTGGTCAATATTGATAGAAGCGAGATAAGTGGCCATGGGTTTATCCATTTCCCAGACGAAGGTGTTCGTATCTCCGTTCTCTTTGGTCTCTTTCAGTGTACCGGTTGCCGCGACCATCCAGGGGTGAGCGACTGTGATCTCAAAACGAAAGGTGGCTTTATCGCGCGGGTGGTTGTTATTGGGGAACCATGTGGAAGCCGCATCAGGTTCCCCCCAAACGTTGATAGCTCCACTTTCGGCATGTGACCAGCCCATTTGGAACGGGCCGCCCTGAATCATGATCATCTCTGGAGAGCCGTGATATTGGACGACCGTAGTGAATGGCTGGCCCACACCCAACGGCGCTGGGGGCTCGATCGTCAATTCCTCCTCATTGCGCGAAAATTTTGCAGCAGAGTCGTTGACAGTGACGGAATCAACGGTCAGGCCGTGGAAATCCAAGTTGAAAGAGCTCAGATATTCAGATGGGATTGCTGTGATGGTTGTAGAACCCTCCACAGCGTTGGCAGGCGGATCCACATTGAGCGTGATCGTATAATGCTGCACATCATAGCCGCTATTTCCAAGGTTGGGGTAATAGACATCGCCTATGCCTGCCGATCCTTGGACCGGAACCGGCGAGGGCGTGGATGTGATTGACGGCGCTGGTGGGGTACAACCCGCCAAGAATACTGCGCTCAACAAAATCAGCAGAAAACGCTGGCGCGAGACTAACATAGCTCCTCCTCTGGGTTGTAAATACTATACGGCAAAAGAAATCGAAAATCAATCTCCAGAAAAAGAAACAAGGCTTTGCCGCACAAGTGTTACCCGCTTCATAAGCGAAACGCCAGGAGTTTTGCCTGGCGTTTTTGTTTCTCACACTGAAATCAGTGCAGGTACACTACGAACTAATTCTGGAACTCAGATACTCGGTACCAGATATCCACATTCACATGAATGGTCTTGCTGTGCTGGATATCCATATTCAAGGTGGGTTGGTCGGCAGCCGCGGCGCGGGTTTTCATGCTCATCTCCATGGCCTGAAACGGCATGGGAGGTCTTTCTTCATCGAAGGTGTTTTCCATAAAGTCATATACGCCCAGCAGCTTCACGCCCATCGCCGCAGCTACTTTCTCTGCTTTGGACTTAGCTTTTGCGATGGCAGCTTCCAGTCCGCGCTCGCCGGCTTCTTCCTCAGGATACTTCCATTCGATGCGCTCGAGAGTTGCATTTTTCTGGGAGGCGATGATATCCAGCACTTCAGCGAGTGGGTCCAGCTTCTCGAGATGGATTCGCAGCCGATAGGTGGCGCTGGAGGATTTG
>DATHTL010000100.1:0-14421 GCA_035463255.1 Anaerolineales bacterium
CTGCACCGGAGCCGCCAATGCCAGCATCAACCAGTCGAACCAGGGTTTGGCCGGATGCATGCCTCCCATTTGGGCTGCCATCAGATCATGACCAGGTTGGTAGAAGAATTCGGGCAGCAAGCTGAAATCTTTACCCATCGCGAGAACGAAGAGCGGCAAGGTGAAGATCATGCCGATCAGAACCAAACGGCGTTGCTCCTTGTACTCGCGCTCGCGCGCGACCGCTTCGACATCGCTAGGCTCAACTGCTTGTTCGACTACATCAAACCCGGCCGCCTTCACCGCTCGATATAGCTGCGCCTCGGAGATGATCGTGGGAATGTATTCGACATGCGCAGTTTGAGTGGAGATGGTAATTGTTGCACGAAGGACACCATTCTGCGTAGTCAAAGATTTTTCGAGTCGCGCTGCGTCCTCTTCGTTTTGCAGTCCTTGAATAGTCGGGTCTGCGTTGCCAATTGCTACACCGTACCCTGCCCGCTCGACACCAGCGACCAGACCTGGCAGGCCAACCTGGCGGGGATCAAATGTGACGATTGCGCGCTCCGAAGCAAAGTTAACCTTGGCGGTCTGCACGCCAGGCACCTTTCGTAGGTTACGCTCAATGGTGGCAGCGCAGCTTGTACAGGTCATGCCGGTGACCCCAAACGACACCTCGGCTGGTGCAGCTTCTAGCGCGGTAGCGGTTACATCGCTGGATACAATCGCTGGGGGCGCATTCACAGCCGCTTGTGCCTGTGAGACAGCCTGGCTGGGATCGGCTTGTTCGGCCGCGCGGCCCATTGCCAGGCGAGCCTGCTCTGTGAACATGGGGATCAGCATGGCCAGGCAGGCCAGGGGACACCCCAGTGCGAAGATCGCTATCACTGGGAGATAGCCGAGCTCACCAGCAGCGACCGGCAGCATGGCACCGATGAACGAAGCGATGGACATGTCGATCGTGTGCCGCCAGCCCATCTCACGGAAAAGCATCCAGGCTGCCATGGGCACGACCATGCTCATGGCAAGGATCACGCCCATCGACCATGGATACTGGCCGAGTAACTGGAAGAAGCCGGCGAAGCCCGCCTCCACCATCATCAACCCAACGATCAAGACTTGCCCGAGGCACATCGAGATGCACATCTCGAAGAAGTGCTGGATGAAGTGCCGCGCACGAGATGCCTTCGCTTGCTTGAGAAAAAGCCTGATGCCTGTCCCATCCGCCCCCTGACGGCCTGGGTAAGAAACTGTTTTGCCTGCTATGGTTTTCATTTCATATTTCCTTTCTGTGATTGGTAGCGGATTTGTTTGTTTCGTTTATCTCTCAATAAAACCGAGAGACCTATGTGAGCGAATAGATATATTCGATGCTCAACCTGTGTGGCATGAGGGTTCCGTCGCAGCACTAGCAGTATGTACTGAGTGACCTGCCTTCCCCGTGAAGTGGTCGCGGCGGTAGAGCATGTAAACGAGCATGCCCACGGTCCCCGCCGGGGAAGCCAGTGTTATCAGCCAGGGCCAATAGGTGTCCGCCCCCAGCCAGCACAGCAGAATGATAGCGATCCCAGGCGCGAACATGGCGGCCCCCATCTCCAGGCTGTGCCGCCAGCCATGCTGGCGGATGATCATCCAGACCACCATTGGAATGGTCATGAAGAGCCCATGCCCGATGGTCGACAAGGTGGAACCCCGCTGGAAGGCTTCCACATAGGTCGGCGAGGCGCGTAGCTCGCGCACCAGCCAGTGCCAGGGGATCATTCCCAGCCCCATCGCGATCTGCATTTCCAGAAAGTGAAAAAGGAAGCGCACAATCTTCGAGGCGAACTTGCTCTGTTGCTCATCTGCTTTAGTTCCGATAGCATTCGTAGGACCTTCATGGCTTTTGGTTAGGATCGTATTCATGGCAATGTCTCCTTTCAAGACAAATAGGATTTTGATGGAGTACGGACGAAGGTTCGCAGCTCCTACATCCCTTTTCTGGATTCATCTGTGGCTTGTTTTGCTGCATCTGGATCTGGCCGTCTTTTGAGGGAGTTTTCGGTCAAATCCATCAAATGTGCGAACAGGTGCTCGAGGTTCGAAAAGCCCAGGCGTTTTCCTCTTTCCAGGTCTTCCAAAGAGGCTCGCCATTGTCCGGAGGAGCTCGAAAGATGCAGCAAGAATGCAAAGCGATCCGGAGGTTTCATATCTTGCGCAGGGTGTTTGGTGTTAGTGTTCATATATCTGCAGTATAGGGAACCACTGTCAGGCGAACATCAGCCCAACGTCAGGAAAGTACCCAATTCCCCCTGACGATTGTATAATTCAGGTCTTCATGCTCTTCATCGACTGAAAGAAGGCCTTTATGGCGCACTTGACGATAAATGTTCTGGGGGATTTTCAGATTTTGATGGATAATGTCCCCGTCCAAGTTTTTGAGTCGGATAAAGTTCGTGCGCTTTTGGCTTATCTTGCTGCGGCGGCAGATCGCTCTCATCCGCGCGAAGCATTGATCGGGCTCCTTTGGCCGGATTGCACGGAAGAAGTCGCCCGACATAATTTGCGCCAGGCACTTTTCAACTTACGCTTGGCGCTTGGCGACCATACCGCCAAGCCACCCTATTTACTCATTTCCCGAAGCTCCATTCAATGGAACCTTGAGAGCGACCATTCCATTGATCTTGCCCGATTCAATGAAATCTTTGAGACATGGGAAAAAAATAGAGATCGAGAAAAGACCAATTCTTCCTTACTTGCCCAGTTGAAAGAAATGGTCAATCTTTATCGCGGGGAATTTTTGCAGCACTTCTATATTTCAGACAGCACGGAGTTTGAAGATTGGATTGTTGTTCAGCGGGAGACGGCACGCCAGCGCATGATGGACGCGCTCGTTGATCTGTCAAATGAGCATGTCCTTCTGGAAGAATATGAAGTTGCACGTCACTATGCTGCACGGCAACTGGAATTGGATCCATGGCGCGAAGAAGCACATGCCCAAATCATGCGGGTTTTCGCCTTGGATGGTCAGCGCAGCGCTGCGCTTGCTCAATATGAGACATGTAAAAGGGTACTAGCCGAAGAGTTCGGCGTTGAACCTTCTGCAGAGACGCGCGATCTCTATGAACAGATCCGCCTGGGCACATTGAAGCCGAAGGATAAACTGCATACACAAGGCCCTGTTTCCCCAATTCATAACCTTCCTGTCTCGCTCACTCCTTTCTTTGGACGAGAACAAGAGTTGGCCCGTCTCAGTCAGCTAATCAACGACCCAGACTGCCGCTGCATTACCTTAGTAGGCTCTGGTGGTATCGGCAAGACACGCCTAGCATTACAAGCTGCCGAAAAGAACAGGCATGACTTTATCCATGGAAGCGTTTTTATCCCTCTAGCACCTGTCAGTTCTATTGATGCTGTCATCTCGACTATAGCCAATGCCATCCAGTTTACTTTCTGCGGAGCTACTGATCCCCAGGTTCAACTTCTCAATTATTTGAGGGATAAACAAATGTTGCTGGTTGTGGACAATGTGGAGCATTTGTTAGTAGAAAGCCCTGATCATGTGACAATTGCCGAGCTATTGATCAAAATCCTTCAGCAGACTACAGGAATCAAGCTATTGGTCACCTCACGGGAAGCTTTGAATGTGCAGGGAGAATGGCTCCTGGAAATTCACGGGCTATCCTTCCCTAGGATAGGACAAAAAGACAACCTCGACGAATACAGTGCGGTTGCGTTATTCCTTCAGCACGCTAGGCGCGCTCGCCCCGAACTACTGCTGAATGAGAAAGACAAACAGGGAGTTGTTCGAATATGTAACTTGGTTGAGGGTATGCCACTGCCGATAGAAATAGCGGCCACTTGGGCAAAAATATTATCTCCAGAAGAGATTGCCTTAGAAATCGAGAAGAACTTAGATTTTCTGCAGACTCAAATGCGGGATTTGCCTGAACGGCACAGGAACATGCGAGCTGTATTCGATTATTCCTGGCGGATGCTCTCTCCCGAGGAAAAACGCATCCTCAGCAGGATTTCTGTCTTTCGTGGCGGTTTTCAACGCCAAGCCGCAGAACAAGTGGCAGGCGCTTCATTGCAGATCTTATCGTCACTGATAAACCGGTCGCTTTTACGTCGCGTGGGGAGTGGTCGCTACGATATTCATGAGTTGATCCTGCAATATGCCGCTTCAAAGTTAGCCGACGATCCAAAAGAATTGCGGGATGTCCAAGATCGGCACAGTATGTACTATCTTGGCCTGTTGGAAGAAAAAGACCCCAAGTTGAAGGGCAAGGATCAGCAGGATGTTTTAGCCGAGCTAACCAGGGAGATTGATAACATCCGCGCTGCCTGGGATATGTCTATTGGCAGTCAGAACTTTTTACCCCTTTACCGTGTGTCTTTTACATTATCTTATATGTTTGCCTTGCATAATTGGTTTACTGAAGGTGAGTCCACTTTTTGGAAGACGGGAGAGGCGATTCAGAGTTACTTGCGAGACATGAGATCAGCTGATTTGATTCAAAAAACTGTTCTGCATGCAATACTCGCACACTGCGGATATTTCCGGCTGCGCCTAGGCAGGGCCGAAGAGGCGTATGCCCTTCTGGCACCCAGTGCAGAATTCTTGCGAACCAGCACAGAACATTCCGCAGCAATCTATTCGCTTTGGTACCTAAGCTTTGCTTATTTGCAGCTAGGGAAGTTTGCTGCAGCAAAGGACAAGCTGTTGGCAAGCCAAGCGTTATCCCAAACGTATGGTGAAGGCTGGTTTCACGCACTTGCCGACGAATTTCTTGGAAGCCTGGCGCGTGGAGAGGGGGCATATAGCCAGGCGCAAGCCTATCTCAAAGAGTCCCTCGCTCACTTTCGCCAATTAGGGGACCCCATGATGACGTCTCATGTATTGAGTGATCTGGGTCACATTACCCAGATCCTTGGAGATATGGATCAGGCAGAAAAGCTTCTCCATGAAGGTCTGGAGCTTGCCCAGCGGTTGGACTACTGCCAATTTGGGGTCGCGACAGCGCTCGATGGATTGGGACAGGTTGCCTATGCTCGAGGTAACCATGAAAGGGCGCATGCTCTTTTTCTGGAAAGCGGCAACCTGTTTGAACAAATTGGAGATACCCATCGCCTAGCACAGGTTCTAAATTATCAAGGGCTGAATGCCTTGGCTGTTGACGCAATCACTGCGGCGCAAAAACACTTCAGCACTGGTTTGAGATTGGCCCAACAGGGTGGACTTATCCCTTCTGTGCTAGATGCCCTCATGGGTTTGGCAATCATAGAGTCACATCAGAACATTAACGAAATTACGCTTGAACTGATTTTCTTTATCCTTCAGCATCCAGCCAGTGCGCAAGACACAAAGAATCGGGCCGTAAAACTCAAGGCAGATTTCGAAACGAGGCTTCCTCAAGACCGAATCGAATTAGTAAAGCAGAGAGCCGGGTCAAGGAGCTTAGATGACTGGGTTCATCGCTTTCAGGTGGCTGTTTAAATTGACGAGAACATCCCTGAGCTGCACGCTACAATAAAATCATAGTTCCTGTGGAATTGATCCGTTACTATGCATTCCGATTGACGAGTCAGAGCTGGTTCACGAGTGATCATGTATGTATGCACTGACAAAGTGCTTCAGACTTCACTGATCCACCTTTTTCAGATACTTCCAACACACGGTGTTGTTATTTAAGCGCCATCGCCCTGAAACGATCTTTATTTCAGGGCGATGGCGTTCTGTCAATTCAATATTACAGGAGCAGTCCTAACGGGTAATGAACCGGCGGAGCGTAAATGCTGTTTGAAGTCCAAGTCTTTCTGAACACAATATGTTACAGAGATTTGTATATCTTAGTGATTGTATAGTGTCTGTTTTGGTATGTCAAGTCAAATTCGGTTAATACGTCAAGGTTGAGACAATCGTCCACGAATGTCCAAATCTCTTGATTTTTAGCCGGCGCCAATTCGTGGGTTTCATTCAGTTGTTGCATTGGCGTTCTTCCTTAGTGCAGTAGACTGGCATATTTATGGTAGCCTGCCTGATTTGTGTGCCATCTCGATCGAGCTGCCGGGCAAAAATAACCAGGTGACAATCTCCAGGGAACGGGCACGGTCTTGGGCGTTCAGCGTACTCGAAAAGATGCGCGGGCATTCGACGGATAGATCATACAGGTTTCGCTCATAACGATAATAGGCCATAGCGACGGGATCAACCGCTGATAAATTATAGTAGCGGTAGAAATGTGCCTCTTCTTCCTGATCGTTAACACCCACATAGCCTTGCCCTCCGCCGATAAACATCAGATCGCGCTCCTTCGGTGCAAGCACCGGGCTATCCCAATCCACAATAAAGAGCGCGCCATTTTTATCAATAAAGAGGTTGCCCGGATGAATGTCCGAATGGCACAACACCAATTCCGTGGAACGAGAAGCCAAAGCTTGGGCCAGCCGCTCCGCGTGCCCGATGAAATTGAGGATCGTTTCACGCTTGGGGAGCAGGAACGAAGCCAAGCCAGCCATAATGGAGTCATTAAACCTTTCGCTCTCAAGTCTTTGGAGAACTTCCCTGCAGATATCCCGCGACTCCGGAGAATAGTTTTCCTTTTGCATCTTTTGTCTGAGCGCCGGGGGCAGACTTAGTGTGTGGATCCGTTGAAGGGCGGCGCCAAAATCCGCCCACTGACCCTCCGTCAATTTGTCTTGAAACCCACTTGTGCCCTCTACAAAGGGGTAAAGAATGACATGGAACGCCTCCAGCTTTGCCCAGAGCTGACCTGTGTTGGATGGCAGCGGAGGGATGATCTGGGTGATGCCCTGCTCGCTCAGAAACCTGGGTAACTCAACGGAAATTTCGTCAAAGTCACTGCACCGCAACTTACAAAAATACAGCATTCCATCTTCAGCAACCGCGCGATAGACAGCCGTACACAGATTGCCTCCAAGTGGAAGAAAAGCGATTTGAATAATTCGCAGTCCGTATTCCACCTGCAAGCAAGTGATGATTTTTTTATCCTGGATATCAGGTTTCTCAAGCATGGGTACCCATTCTATCTGTAGCAGTAGCTTTTTTTTATTTAAGTGATTACCTTTTCGAGTCTAACAACGTAGTGTGATGATAACCAGGTCCAGTCTCTAACGTAAGGGCGGCGTGCTTCTGAATACATTACCTTCTACTAGCAATCCAGGCTATGGTTTGACAGTGGCGGTTCCCTGCGTGTCTCCGCCCTCTGTGCATTCGCAGGTGGCTGTGCTGGTCTCTGAAAACGCGGCGACTCTCACCATCATGACCCCGGTGTTCTTGCGGGGGTCGGATGCATGCTGTGTTGATCCATATGAGTCGGGAGCTACATGGTCGCTCGTTAGGCATTCAATGTGGGCAACACCTCGTTGACCAGCAGTTCTAAGGTGGTCAGGTCGGGAAACCCTCCGCAGTCGAGCATGAAATAGTCGATGCCCAGATCAATGAAGGTGCGCATCTGTTCAATCACCTGTGTAGGCGTCCCGACGAAGCCAAAATCATCATCGGCGTTGTTGGCGCTGTAAAGTTCCCCAGCGTAGCGTTCTGCTTCTTCTTGTGTCAGCGCACATGCACACCCTCCGCACCACGACCGCCGAAGCGTCACAGGATCACGGCCAGCTTTGGCGCAGGCGTGCTCGCAATCCTCAACGAGACGTTTGTAGCCTTCAATCCCGATGGATGAAACATTCCACCAATCTGCATACTTCGCCGTCAAACGCAGCATCTTCGGTTTGAAAGCACCAACCATGACCAGCGGCATTGGATCAGGCCGTGGCGCGCAGCGGGCATCGCTCACACGATAGTGTCGGCCGACGAACGTGGCCCGCTCCTCAGTCCACAGGGCCCTTATGATCCGGAGTGCCTCTTCAAGCTGCTCCACTCGCGTGTGGGCAGGAGGGAAGTCGTAACCATAAGCTTGATATTCCTCCTGCTGCCCGCCCGCGCCAATGCCTAGGATGAATCGCCCGCCGCTCATAAAATGCAGTGTCGCGCCCATCTGGGCGAGGAGTGCTGGGTTGCGGAATGATTGGCAGAGCACTGTATGACCAAACGTGAGCTGGGGATGGCGGGCAGCCATGTACGTCAGCAGGGTAAATCCTTCCAGCTGATCCGTATCGTCGGATAGGAGGTGATCGATGCTCCAGGCTGAGTCGAAATGCCCGGCGACCAAATCTAAGGCGCGGTCGAGGTCTTTGACGAATGTGTTTCGGTGCGCCAAATTGAGCGCCCCGAAAGGCATGGTAAAGCCAAATTGGATACGTGTCATATAGTCTCTTGCATTTCAGGAGTGGCCCAATGGCTTGCGTTATGATCCATCGGGACACTGGTGGCGCGACGAGATAACTAAGCGTGTTGTTTGGTTGAAATTTTTTGTCCTGCCATAATTAGAAACAGTGGAATTCGTTTGCGCCGCTGATAGGTGTCGTCATCCCCATTAAAATGTTCGCGTTGCGGCTCTGCCTCGCGCAGGCTTTCAACCCCAAAGCCCGCATGTTGTAGACTAGCAAAGTAGTTCTCAACTGTTCGATGATATTTGATAACCTGCTCACCCATCCATGATGTGATCCGTTTTCCTGTATCAAAATAATCATCGACTAACCAATCCTGGCGTGGACCCTTTCCCTGCCAACCCCGGTCGCACGAGGTGATGACTGGATGTTCGATGGAAAACACAAACCGCCCCTTTTTCGTAAGCGTTTGGTATACCTGTCTAAAAACGGAATCAACATCTTTGACGTAATGCAATACCAAACGGGAGATCACTAAATCAAAAGCCTGGGTGGGATACTCCCAACTTTCAACAGTGGCATGTACGACTTTGCCATTTGTTCCATCAAGCACTTGTCGAGCAGAATTGACCATATTGCTCGAGCCTTCTATGCCCAGATAGGATTGACAGCCTTTGGTCAGTGCTTCTCGACCAAAAGTTGCATCGCCACAACCCAGATCAAGAATCCTTTGGTTGGTTAAGTCGCCAGCCAATTGCAAGATGACAGGCTTCTCAAGAGTATCATTGGGGTTGTTTTCACGGTGCCGCCTGGCCATATAAGTCTTGAAAACCCCGTCATTATCATAGAAAGCAGAACCATCATAAACCATATGGACTTCCTTATCCCGAATTCTTTTGATGGCTAACGGTGTGCGTTATGCCCTTTGGGGTACTGGTGGGCGGGATTGCGCACCATCCCGGCGCTCTCCCGGGACGAGATAACGCCCAAGATCAGAATTCCGCAGAAGCGAGAAAAATACTCATAAACGCGGAGCGTCCTGCGAGTCCGGTGCACACTACACGCTGTGTTGGGTGGTTATTTGAGGCAGACTAACCTTCTCCCGTTCTTAGTTCTTTTTCATACATCGCAAATTCGCTCGCCACATACATGCCTGCCCGTTGATAGAGCCGCGTGGCTCCGGTGATGTTGGCAGAATCAACACCAAGACCAATAGTAGCTGTGCCACGCTTGTAAAACTCGCCAAAAGTATGACGCATGAGGGCGATACCAAGACCTTTCCCACGCCACGGACGACGGACAGCAATAGTTCCGATCCAGCCAATCCCGTTACGGAATCGGTTCTGCGAAAAACCTGCTACTTCATTACCATCCCAGGCAATTAGCCATAAAGTGGGATCAAAATTTGGGTTGCTAAATTTTCCATGGAACCATTCCTCATAGGTTCGATCATGACTGTCCCAATGGTCACGGAAGGCTTCGTTGTCTGCTTGCCAAACGGCAACCGCATGTTCATCTTTGATAAATGGTCGCATTTCAATGCCGGCAGGGAAGGTCACACTGCCAAGAGCTTCCTGTAGTTTGATTTCCATGCGCCAATAATAGCGAACGGGAGAGTATCCATTGTTTCGAAGTAAGCTATGTCCTGCTTCATCTTTGTTATTGATTAAACTTTGGATAAATACCCGCACATCGGGTGTAGCAAGTTCCATTTCAGCCTGCGCGCGCTCGGCAATTTTTTCAAGCAGAGAAGAACCGATACCCCGCCCTCGGAATTCTGGATGGACACATCCATCTGCTTTAAGTTTATGGTGACCACTCTCGTTATAGAATTCTTCACTGCCAACCAGACGTCCATCTCGGGTTTCGACAACAAAAACATCGCGCTCCACGTGGAACCCATCGCTTTTCCACTCGTTTACCAGTTCTTCAGCAGTAAGCACAAAAAGGGAATCGCCTTCCATCTCTGCAACATCCTGGGCGAGTTGTGCCACAGCGTTGATGTCTGTCCAACGGGCAGGGCGTAGGGTCAGGCTCGGGTCAAGATACGTTTTTCCAGTCATAATGACCTACATTTTATCAAGTAGATTCTAAAAGTTTATTCCGAAAAACCGAAAGAGCCAATCCGATCGCGAAGAAGGCTTCACAGGCAAACCAGATCGGTTCATTGATCAAGATATATGTCAGACGAGCGCTGGTACTCTGGAACAGGGGTTGACCCGCGATCCAAAAATAAACTTCCGTCACCAGCAAGTTAAGGAAATAGACGATCACCAGGAAGGAGATTCCCCACACATACGCTCGCATTGCTTGTTTCTGCTCGAATTCCACCGTGTGCCTATAGCGGTAGATGATCGCAAAAAGCCCTCCGCCGATAAAGACGATGTTCGGCAAAAGATACAGCGGACCCGGCCAGTTATTAGGGTTCAAGGAAATATCGATGTCGAAAGCCATGATGAAGGTTAAGGGGACAAGCAATACTGCCAGCCAAAGTGTCCAGCGTGGTATGAATTTCCCATCTGGAAACGTGTAGATCACGATAGCCGCACACCACAGCAGCCAGCCAAGCACCTGTACGGGAAAACTCAACCACGGAGCAAAGGGCAGTCCCCAACCAAAGAGGGGATTGTTCCAAATGCCCGCCGCCGCAAACACCGATAGAACGGTAGCCATGAGCACGGCCATCAACTGGTCACTATAGTGGCGGATGAGCAGGAACGCAACCACTAATAGTGACAAGCTGCCAAGGATATGTGCCATTGTAAATATGGAAGCATATCCTGATAACGATAAGCCTGTCTCAAGGATTGTATCTTGCCAGTCCGTATGAGCTTGAAGGCCTTCAGGTGTCATATCGGGAAAATAGCGGATGGTCTCACTGGCTGGAATACGATCCCATAAGTTCAGACGGTAGATACTGAACGAAAGTGAGAGGAGGCTGGTGAGCGTAACCAGACCCCAGAGAAAAAGCGCGATCTTCTGCGAAATGCCTGATAGGCGCGGGCTGGTTGCTAATTCTCCTTTGATGCCAGATTGCAGAGAACTTACATTTGATCCCACGGGAAACCGTCCTGCCTCATCTGCGACAGCCAGGCGGAGCGTGATAGGTTCATTCTGGATGAGCGTTGCAGTGAAGCAACTGCGGGGGTAGATGTTGCTTCAAACTGTGGTGCACAAGCCGTGAGTACAAGGATGGCAACAATCAACAAATAAAAAGAACGATCGGCAAGCATTTTGATTTCCTTTCGGAGCTGTTCATGGGACAAGCGGGGCGTAGCCACTGCTTGATAGAGCCTGTGCGATGACTTCATTGCCCTTGTCAGACGGATGTGTGAAGTCCTGTGCCAGCAGATCAGGCGCGCCCTTGAGCCCATCGGCTCCGTTAAAAGCATGGTAAATATCGGCACAGATGAAACCGTTCGAAGTTGCTGCTTTGCAAACCATTGCACTCCACGCATCGACGACTGCATGGCTTGCCTCAATCGCTTCGGGAGGCACCTCATCTCCAATCCAATCGTTATAGCGATTGATCGTTAGAAAGATCGTGGGCTTCCCCGCCCGCATGGCAAGAATCCGTGCATAAAGACTTTCAAACTTCGGCCGAAAGATCTCGGCCGCTTCAACTGCACAAGCCGCGTCGAACTTCGACCAATCGGGATTATCCCCTGTAGGACCATCACACGGATCGTCGTCGCGTCCCCATGCAACATCGTTGTGGGCAATGTTGACGAGAATGATGTCTGCATTGGCCAGTGCCTCGCTTCTGAAGTTCTCGGGACTCAGTTCGTCAAGGAGGCCATCGATCTGGAGTCCGTTGTGCTGGGAAAGGTTTTGAACATTCACCGGACGTCCCGTTGCCCTGGTAACGGCATCGGCATATCGGTCAACAAAACCTGTGCAGCCGGGGCAGTCCTCGGGACTGTTGTAAGCAATTGAGTCGCCAACGACCACGAGAGACCAGGGTGTTGATGCTGGAATAGGGGTGGCTGTAACTTGCGGTACACAAGCCGTCAACAAGAGGATAAATAGCAGTAGTAACCTGCTTTTCATGAGAAATTTTTCCGCCAACATAATCGTTCTCCTTCGATATGGTATGAGCCAGTTGATGAAGAAATGGCACCAGAGGATAGCCCGGCGCAATCGTGAATTTCGCCCCCAACAACCTGCATCGGGGTGATGCCCCCGGTCCCGATGCAGGTTGTTGTCTGACTAGATTATGGCAGTACGATGGTCCCGCTGATGGTACCCGAGGAAGTAAGTGTTGCTCGATCGATCAGGCGCTCCACGGTGAAGTTACCCGTAGCACCCTCAAAGCGGCCTGTACCACCAGTGATGGTGTACGTTTCCACGATCGATACGATGCCGGGCATCCCTGTAGGAGTACCCTGCCCTGATCCTGCTCCGAAGATCATGTCTGCATTGGCAGCAGTCAGAGTGGCAGATGCAGTCGCCGTAAGGGTAGGTAGGAAAAGCTCAGCCTGTAAATGGTATGTAAACAACCCAAGATGAGTGGCATTTCCTACACCGGTCGCGTCTACATATGCGATGGGGAGCACAACCTGCTGGGTTTCGGTTGCATCAAAGGAGCCTTTAAGCGCGAACTTCTTCTCTGCCGCTGCGGGGGCAGCTAACGTTGTGCTCACCAAAATGATCAAAAGCAGCAGTGCAATAACGATAGACCCAAATGTCTTTTTCATGGTTTATTTCCTTTTCTGAATAAGTAGCGTTTGAGATAAGTATTACCGCTCTATAACAATATCTGGCTTGAAGTTCGTATTTTTATTGGTGCGTCAACACTCCGCTGGCTGTAAAATCTGGGGTCTTATGCTCACGCGTGAGCGTGCCGTCTGATTGCAGTGTCAATGTGCCACCGCCAAGGGCAGGACATTCGCCGCTCATAGTCTTCGAAAACTGATACTCGAAGACATCACCATTGATCTTTCCTAACGTCATTTCCCAGGTGCAATTCACCGTTGTGTTATTGAGGTCGCCACAAACGCTTCCTTCTGTGCAACCGGCCGGGATCGTAACAATTATGTCTTCCTTACGATTGGCATCGTCTGTAAAGCTCATGGTCCCTGACCAGGTGCCGGCAAAGGGGTCGGCAGGATTCGCAGGGGCTGATGGTGCACACGCACTGAGCAACAAGGCAATTAATATAAGTAACGAATGTTTTATGTTCATATTGGACTCCTTCACTACGTTTGGTTTTTTTCGACACTTGCATCTTAGCCATTCACGCCCGTAAAAACCTGACATTTTCTACCAAAAGGACAAATTGGATTGCCAAGCTCTTGAAAACACCGCTCCAGGGTAATAAAATGAACTCAAAGGAAAATGGTGGTAATGTGCCTACTCAATCCCTCTCCCACGACTCATTCCAAACCTTTGGCGATCTGCTGAGATACCTGAGGCGGCGCGAACATCTCACCCAACTTGAACTCTCCATCGCAGTCGGTTATAGCGATGCACAGATTACTCGTCTGGAAAAGAATCAAAGGCGCCCAGATGTTAGCGCTCTCAAGGCATTGTTTATCCCTGCGCTACGTATCGAAAATGAGCCGGAGTTGATCGCGCGCTTCCTGGAATTAGCTGAATCCGCCCGACAGGAGGAAGCACCCGCAAAGGGTATAGCCCCGTACAAAGGATTGTTGTTCTTTGATGAGTCAGATTCTGAACTCTTCTTCGGAAGAGAGGACCTCACTGCGCATCTGGTGGAGCGAGTCAATGATCTCGCTATGGATAGATCCACTCGTTTCTTGACTGTGGTCGGCGCTTCGGGCAGCGGCAAGTCATCTCTCATGCGCGCGGGCCTGGCTGTCGCGCTCCAACATCTTGGTTGGGATGTGTATATCTTCACGCCGACTGCCAATCCCATGAGAACGTTTGAATCAATTCTTAATCCCCTCCACCCAGATGACGCAGAGCGAGTTCTGGTCCTCGTCGATCAATTTGAAGAAGTGTTCACGTTGTGTCACGATGAGATGGAACGTATTGCCTTTATCGAGAAACTCGTCGGGTTGGCGCAAGATAGATCGAAAAGCTTTACGGTGGTCATAGCCCTGCGGGCTGACTTTTATTCCCACTGTGCCCAGTATCCATTATTACGACAGATGGTTGCCTCAGACCAGGAATATATTGGACAGATGAATTCCGCGGACTTGCGCCGCGCCATTGAAGAACCTGCAAAACGCGGCGGCTGGGAACTTGAGC
>DATHTL010000101.1:0-50251 GCA_035463255.1 Anaerolineales bacterium
TGACGGGCTTCGTGGATGATCAAGGTTTTGATGCGCAGATCATCGAAGGGTGTCTCATAGGTGTAATACTTCGAATTCAAACGGATGTTGCCAAACAACGTCCAATACGCGCCGATACTGGGACGGGCCTGCCTGAAACCGATCTTTGTCCCACGGGCCCGCACAAGATCTGCAGCGACGCGCCCCTCCTCCCCGATTTGTGTAACAGCCTCGAGCAGGTTTTCCATCCAACGCTGATGCTCCATATTCATGATTCCTCTCCGTTGAGCTGGCCGGAATTTGCGCAAGTATAAATCATTTGAAAAATTCCGAGATATCTTGTCAGATATAAGATTAGGTCGATAGGATTTGAGTACTACTTTAGGTAATTGGTACCGCTTTCAGCCTTGAAAGTTTTTTTGTCGTTAAAGTATGTAGAATGCTAGTAGACGAAAGGAGAGTAACATGTCCAACAAAAAAGTCTTGGCAAGCATTCTATTAGTTCTCGCAGTTTTATTAGCACAGGTGGGCAATGTGGCTGCCGCTCCCCAGGCGCAGGAGACGACTCTCATTACCGGCACCATCGAGAGCATTACCACAGAAACCGACGCAAATGAGGTGACGACTGTCCTCGTGACCCTGACTGTTGAGGGAGAAACGCAAACCGTCCGTCTGAGTCTGGAAACGGCTGGCGAGCTTTACCTGATCAACCCGGAGACACTCCAGATCGATGAAACCCTTGTTGGTGAAACAGTGGTCATTGACTCAACAACGGTGATTGCTGACGAGGAGCCAGCCGAAGAAGATGTTCATCCCATCGCCTGGCTGTTAGCTGAATTCTTTCATGAAGAGCCCAGTATTGTGAATGATTACCATGAAGATGGATTTGGCTTCGGTGTCATCGCTCAGGCCCTCTGGATATCACGCAACATCACGGGCACGGAAGAGGCAGAGGGTGATGCCTCTCTTGCAGCAGACATTCTGCAGGCTAAGCAGGACAAAGACTTCCAAACCTTCTTTGAGGAGCACCAGGAGTACTTCGAGGATTTTGAGGGCGATGTTCCCACCAACTGGGGACAGTTCAAAAAGGCCCTCGCGGAGAAAAAGAATAATCTTGGCGTAGTCGTTTCCGGTCAGGCCGATGAGGATGGCACAGAAGATCCAGCAGCCGCCCAGGACCATGGCAATGACAAGGACAAGAAGGATAAGAAAGAAAAGAAAGATAAAAAGGACAAAAAGCCCTAAATCAAGCGTAGTCAAAGGAGCGGCAATTGCCGCTCCTTTTTATTTCGAACGGAGGCGAAATGGCACATGGTAGCTGAAGGTTTTCCGCCCGACATTGATCTGATAGAAGATGAGAGTCAAATCAGTTAAAATGGGTCTGGAGAACACAATGCGACAAGTTGCTATTCTAGGTATAGGTCAAACAAAGATTGACGAACACTGGGAATTATCCCTGCGCGAGATCGGCGGAAATGCCGCCCTGGAGGCCATGCACGATGCAGGCATGGAAAGGGTCGATGCGCTGTTCGTAGGAAATATGCTTTCACCCCTGATCAGCGGACAAAACCAGCTCGGGACGTATTTTTCGGATTGGGTGGGGCTGTGGGGGCAGGAATCGGTCAAGGTGGAGGCCGCGTGTGCCTCGGGGGCGGCAGCGTTCCGCGCAGGGCTGATGGCTGTCGCCGCTGGCGATGTCGATTCCGCGCTTGTTGTTGGCGTGGAAAAGATGACCGACAAAGCCGGTCATGATGTGACGGCAGCACTGGCCACCGCCGCCGATGCAGATTACGAGGTGGAGCAGGGCGTCTCTTTTGTGGGACTCAACGCGCTGGTTATGCGCCGTTACATGCACGAGTACGGCTGGAAGCACGCGGACTTCGCCCCCTTCTCGATCAATGCGCATGCGAACGCAGTGCATAATCCGTTCGCGCGGCTGCATCATAAGATCAACGTGGAGCAGTTCGAAAAATCTGCCATGGTCGCCACGCCCATCAATCTTCTGGATGCCTCTCCTACCGGAGATGGCGCGGCTGCTGTGGTGATCGTTCCAGCGGAGAAGGTCGCCTCACTGAACGGCAAGCCCCGGGTGACGGTGGCGGGCTCCGCCTCCGCGACGGACACGATGGCCGTCCACTCGCGCAAAGATCCATTGTTCCTGACGGCGGGATACAAGTCGGCTAAGCGTGCCTACGAGATGGCGCAGGTCGGGCCGCAGGATATCGACCTGTTTGAGCTGCACGACGCGTTCTCGATCATGTCCGCGCTGTCGCTCGAGGCCTGCGGGTTCGCAGAGCGCGGCCAGGGCATACGGCTGGGTCTCGATAACGAGATCAGCCCGAAGGGACGCGTGCCCATCTGTACCCGCGGCGGATTAAAAGCCCGCGGGCATCCCGTCGGCGCGACAGGAATGTACCAGATCGTGGAGGTCGTCCAGCAGCTGCGCGGCGAGTCTGGTCCCACGCAGGTGGAGGGTGCAAAGACCGGCATGGCACAGAACATCGGCGGCTCGGGCGCCACGATCCTGACGCATATTTTGAAGGCAGAATAAAAAGGACGGGTCTCGAAAGAGACCCGTTTTTTTACATCCCCAGTGAAAAGAAAAAGCTCGACAAGGCAAGGATGATGATCAGCACCAGCACCGGCAGGAACGTAAGCGCTGTCAGAACACCTGCCAGCCTGTCCTTCTTGCGGGCATAGGCGATCCACGCCGCGATGGCAAAGCCGATCGGCCAGATCGGATATGACCAGACCGCGATCACAAAATTCCAGGCTTCCTGGGTCACACCCGAATCAAATGCCATGACCGAGAGACCGGCTATGAGCAGCCA
This sequence comes from Anaerolineales bacterium, assembly GCA_035463255.1. Classification (GTDB taxonomy): domain Bacteria; phylum Chloroflexota; class Anaerolineae; order Anaerolineales; family Villigracilaceae; genus Defluviilinea. The sequence goes on from DATHTL010000101.1 coordinate 2,811, forward strand.
AAACACCAATGATGCGAGAGCCAATAATTGCGAGGCGATCAACCAGATGAGGATGGGCTTGCGCGAAACGGGTTTTGCTTCCATGGGTATGCTCCTCTAAAACAGTATGCTTGAGCCTTGCGAAGGTTTGATCGCGTAGATCATGACCGGCCAAATCAACCTTCGCAGGGCGGAATGCAGCAAATTTTACTCTAGCGCCGATAGAGCTTCCATCCATATCTGGACACCCGCCAGTTTTTCCCACCATATGTGGCGGGTCACCAGATTACAGTTACGTTTTTGTTTGTCTTACATATTGAATCTTATGGCTACTTGTCATATACTTATTTGAAGAAAGAAAGGAGCGAACACTATGGCCGACAAACGCAAAATCGCTCGTCGCGACTTCACCTACTACATGCAAGTTACGGATGACGTCAGCAAACAATTGATCGGATATCTGACGGATATCAGTACCGGTGGCTTCCGGCTGGATTGCCCGAAGCAAATCCCTGCCGGGCGGGATTTCCGCATGCAGATCCAGTTGACACCTGACATTGCGGATCAAAACTCGATGGTCTTCATTGCCCGCAGCCGATGGTGCCACACGGATCACGTGGACCCCAACACATATAACGTCGGCTTTGAGATCATCGAAATGGCTGCCGGCGACCGGGTGATCTTCCAGCGTATGTTCGACAAATACGGTTCGCAGAATACGTTCAAGAACAGGTCGTCTGACGACTATTTGTGGAGATAGATTTAGCGTGCTTGCTTGAAGACGTGGCGCCTTGGCGCCACGTTTTTTATCCACAGAACCTTGCAAAGACTCGCGGGACTATAGCGCCTTGCTGGTCACCAGGACTCCCGCAAAAACTCGCGGGACTGTAGTGTTCGGCGTGTTGTAAAATTGCGAGCATGAAATATAGATCATTGCGCTCCATCGTCCGCTTTTTTATGAAGATCATCGCCGATATTGAGCTTAACGGCCTCGAAAAATTACCAGAGGGAAATGTGATCGTCGCTGCCAATCATCTGGGGAGACTCGATACAGCTGCTCTGCTATGCATCCTCGACCGCGAAGACATCATCATGCCGGTCGCTGAGAAATATAAAGATCATCCGCTCTATGGCGCGATCGGGCGTGCGGCAAACGCGGTCTGGTTGAATCGTTTTGATGCGGATTATCCGGCCTTGAGACAAATCCTTGAGCGAATGAAGCATGGTGGGCTGCTGGTGATCGCCCCCGAAGGAACCCGCTCCAAGACCGAAGCCTTACAACCGGGCAAAATGGGGGTGGCCTTTCTGGCAAGCAAGAGCGGCTACCCGGTGCTTCCTGTTGCAGTGACTGGCACAGAGGACCGCGTTGTCATAGAGAACCTGAAGCGTTTGCGCCGCTCGAAAATTACCGCCACAGCCGCCGACCTGATGTACATCGATATTCCCAAAGGAAAAGGGCGCGAGGAAGCCATGCGCCAGGCAACCGATGAAATCATGTGCCAGATCGCGGCAATGCTACCCGAAAAGTATCGCGGGGTGTACGCCGATCATCCACGTCTCAAAGAGCTGCTAAAGAACTGACATGAAATACTTCATCCGCTCGCTCATTCGTCTCATCTTCAACCTGATTGCCCGTGTGGATGTTCGAGGGTATGAGAATTTGCCCACCGACGGCAGCTTTGTCATTGCCACCAATCACCTTGGAATCGTAGATGTACCGATTGCCTTTTACGCGCTCGACCGCTGGGATATGTTCGTGGTGATCGGCGAAAAATGGCGGGACGTGGGCCTGTTCCGCTGGGTAGGCAAACACTTCAACTTCATTTTTATCGACCGCTTTCACCCCGATATTAGCGCTTTGCGTAAGATCATTTCGCTGATGGAAAAGAATAACATCCTGGTGATTGCACCCGAAGGGACGCGCTCACGCACGGGCGCACTCATCGAAGCCAAACCGGGCGTTAGCTATCTCGCGACCAAATTGAACCGCCCCATCGTGCCGGTCGCTATTACAGGTACAGAAGATAAGAACTTGTTGGGCAACATCAGGCGCCTTCGCCGGTCACATGTCACGGTCACAGCCGGACAGACATTTATGCTGCCTCCCCTTCCTCGAGAAAACCGCGATCAAGCGCTCAAACAATATACGGATGAAATTATGTGCCATATCGCGGCACTATTGCCGGAGAACTATCGCGGGGTGTATGCAGATCATCCAAGGCTGAAAGAGTTGCTGCAAAAATGATCACCAGGAGTTTTAGCCGCAAATTCTCGCGAAATCTTAAAGATCTATTCGCGGACTCAGTTTGCAATGGACTACTCAATCGGCTCAAACGTCCCATCGAGGTGAAGGTAAAACGTTTCTACTTTGAGAGCGGGGAATAAAGCGTGAAGTTTGGAAGCGGTAGATAAAAGATCCTGCCTGTGACGCTTATATGTGCCCTCGCGTCCGTAGGCGCGGCAATCCTCATGATTGATCAGGCAAACCGTTTCGATGCTGTGTATCTGCACGGCGAGCTGCACGTATTTCAAGACCAACTCATAATCATGTACGCTGCCAGCCAGTGAGATGATATCGAAGTTGTCATACCCGAAACGGACCGTGATCCACGGCTGCAGGAATTTTTGCAGGCGGTAATCCATGCAGTGGACAACCAGCGCGTCGCAATGAATGACAGGCTTGCCCGCCCTCCCTGTTGCCTTCACAAAACTTCACCCTCGTCGCGCTTCAAGAACTGACCGTCTCCGGCTTTCCCGAACCACTTCTCGCCATCCACGATCAGCTTGCCGCGCAGGAACACTTTTTCGGGCATGCCGGTCAGTTCCCAGCCTTCATACAAGTTATAGTCTGTACGTTGGTGTGCGACTCCCACCCCATAGGTTACTTTCTTTTCCGGGTCCCAGATCGCGATATCGGCATCGGAACCGGCCAGCAGCGCGCCCTTGCGCGGGTACAGGCCGAAGATCTTAGCAGGGTTCGTGCTGTTGTAGGCGACGAACTGATTGGCAGTGATCTTCCCAGCGCGCACGCCGCACGTCCACATCACAGGCATACGGTCTTCGATACCGGGCAATCCATTCGGTATTTTAGTGAAATCTTCCTTCCCCAGCTCTTTGCCAGGGATGGCAATCTCGCGCCCTTCGTAGACGATGGGCCGGGTCCCCTCATAAAAGAACGGGCAATGATCTGTGCCAATGGTCTGCAAAATCCCCTCCGAGAGGCCCTCCCATAAACGCGCGTTATCTTGGGCGGTGCGCATCGGGGGAGAACAGATCCACTTCGCACCATCCGGGCGGCGCAGGTCATCGATGGTGAAGAACAGATATTGCGGGCAGGTCTCCCCCATTACTTTGACGCCCCGCTCACGCGCGTACTTGAGCATGTCCACTTCGCCGCCCACGTTCATGTGGACAATGTACACGGGTGCATTCGCTGCAGAGGCCATGCCTGCCACCCGTAACGTTGATTCGACTCCGCCCCAGGCGGGTCTTGTCAACGCGTGCCATTCAGGAGTTGTCTGCCCCGCTTCTAACGCCTGCTCGACCAGTGTATCGATCACATCACCATTTTCGCAGTGCGCCATCACTAGCATGCCGTTCTCGCGGGCGATCTGCATGGTCTTGAAGATGCTGCCATCGTCAATGCGCAAGCGCCCGGTATAGGCAGTAAAGACTTTGAGCGTGGTGATGCCCATTTCTCTCAATAAGGGAATTTCACCAGCGATCTTTTCATCGAACCGGGTCAGGTTCATGTGGAAGGAGTAATCGATGGCAGCTTTGGCGGATTTTTCGAACCAGAGATCAACCGAGTGCTCGAAGCCCTCTGGCTCCAGGACAACGAAATCCATCACTGTGGTCGTGCCGCCGAATGCTGCGGCCTTGTGCCCGGTGTAGTGATCGTCTGATGAAACGGTGCCGAACATTGGCAGATCCAAATGCACATGCGGATCAATCCCACCCGGCATGATCAGCTTGCCTGCCGCATCGATCACTGCAGCGTTCGGGTGCTGGAGGTCCTTCCCAATCAATGCGATCTTTTCGCCTTCAATCAAAATATCTGCATCGAAAGTTTCGGTAGAAGTGATGAGAGTACCGTTTTTGATTAAGGTTGCCATTCTGCTATCCTCTTGCTAAATACGTCCGTGTTATGGACTTAATACTGTCTGATCGCGACATACTTTCTCATTGATCAGAGATTGGATTCTGGGTGTAAATGTAGACCCCATCTCTCGTATGTGGAGCAAGACATTGCAGGCTTCTCTGCGCACAAATAGTAATCTTTCAATTTTTTCGGCCGTTGTTTCAAAAGCTTTCTCATCCCCCTTTATAGCATAGGCTTGTAGAAAAGGCATCCACTCAATACGATCATTTGGACGGAGTCCTGATTGGGCTACCCTATCTCCAATTTCAATGACCTCTTCCCAGTCGCCTTCCTGAAGCGCCAGTTCTGCCTGTTGATAGTAATAACACCACGTATGGGCAGGTTCCGGCCCAAAAATAAATTCTGCCGGATGAGGCGCGCGACTATCGGTCAGCACATTTTGTATCTTTGAATATTGGCCAAGCAGAAGGATTTGATCCGAGTCCTGGCTTGAATATGTGGGCCGTTGGGCATCAATCACATGGACACATGAGTCTTCAGTTGGTTGACTGATGACCAGCACGTTATCGTAATTGATCTCTCCAACATGAGTTCTGTAGCCATCCGCTCTCTCTTTTCCTCCTCGAAGCACATTAATGGTCGTGTATTCCATCTGAGGAAGCGCAATCAGGGGATACAATACTGGAATGTAATTGGTTTGCTCAGGAAAATAGAGAAAGTTCGCGGGACCAGCGACTGCATCCACATCTTCGCCGTAATGAACCGATGGGTAGCTAACAAACAGGGTGGTTCCCGCTTTAATTCCTGGGGCTCGCCAAACGACCTGATGCCAGAAATTTGCAATCACCCGCTCTTCGTGAAGTACGCGTAAAGAAGCGGTGTAGTGAGTGAGTACAGCGAATAGGACAAGCCCAGAGGCAACACCGAGTCGAACATTGCGTGAACTGAGAAGTGAGACGACTCCTACCACTGTCATGACACAAGCGAGGGAGGCCGGTAAAGCATAGTGAGAATAAACTTCCATGGATATATAACGGTTCGCCACAATAACCGGCAAGACACCTACAATAACACCCGTCAATCCAACCCAGATCGCTTCTGACTGCCATTTCTGGCTCGAAATCCCATCTAATTCATTTGTGTTATTCCCTTCGATCTTCTCCATTAAGAGACTAATTCCTAGAAAAAGAAAAACCGCAATTCCAGCAATCAATAGGCCGAACGTAGTATCGGGCAGAGATATTTCAAACAAGTTCTGGACGAGTGGTTCAACCCACGCCGGGGCCAATACATTGAACGCACTTTGAAAAAGCCGCAGCAACCACCCCGCTCCGGTGTTTAAGGGAGAAGCAATCAAGTAACTGAGCTGTAAACCGATATCTGTTGCCGGGCGTTCATTGTGGAACAAAAACAATCGCCAGAACAAAAAGCCAAACGGAATCAGGGCCGTAATTGCCCAGGCGCGTGCAGCCAAAATACTTTTCTTGACGATAGAGAGCGATTCCTGATTACGATTGACTAATAAAAATACACACAGCAATCGGAAGATTTCCATACCAAAGGCAAAATCAACCAGCAGAATATAGGCCCAGCCCGTAAGAACGGAACAGGTCCACGCAAAGATTTTGGGGAGCTTTCGGGTTGTCCTGATTGCTTGTAGCGTCAGAGCAATCGAAAGCGTCTCCAAGAACGAGCTCAGAATTCTGGGTTGGTTTTCAAAGCCCTCCATCCATCGGAGATAGCCCGGATACAGCGCAAATAAGAGCGCCATCACAAATGTAGCCAGGCGCTGGCGCGGCCACAACTGCCGGAAAAGCCACAAGGCAGCCAGACCGCCTGCCACACGCCACAGAAACGAACTCATATGATATGGAAAAGGTCGTATCCCAAATAATTGATAATAAGTTTCAAAAAGCGACCCCCGAGCCGGGCGATCAATGCTGAACATTTCCTCGAAAACCCCCGGCCCGCCAATCAAACGATCCATAGTGTAGTACCAGTCATCACGATATATCGTTGCCTGGCTTAGATGGGGCAGATAAGTCACCCCGGCAATCACCACAATCAGCAATACTTCTACAAGAGGAGTATGGATGAATTTCCGCAAAGCTTTCATGCCAGATTCTCTTTCATTGTCATTTGTACTGGACACCCGCAACAAGACCTTTGAATTCTATCAAACAACAATTCCGTCAATTTGGGCTTCTCACTTACAATCGTATCGCTCATTCCTATGGGCTCGAATTTGCTTCACCGCGACAGACTTTCTCATCCATCACGGACTGAATTTCAGGCGTAAACGTAGATCCCATCTCCTGCATTTTGAGCAGGGTGCGGCAGGCCTCTCTGCGCACGAAGGGCGAGCTATCCATTTTTACGGCAGTTGCTCTAAATGCTTTCTCATCGCCCAGAAAAGCATAGGCCTGCAAAAAGGGTGCCCACTCCATGCGATCATTTGGAGTGAGTCTGAGTTGGGTCACTTGATCTCCAATTTGAACGATTTTTTCCCAATTACCTTCCTGAAGTGCCAGTTCTGCTTGCTGATAGTAATAGCACCACGTATGAGCTGGTTCCGGCCCAAAAATAGACTCCGCCGGGCGAGGTGCGCTATCACCGATCAATACGTTCTGGATTTTTGAATATTGCCCAAGCAGAAGAATTTGATCCGGATCCTGGTCTGAATATCTGGGCCACTGTGAGTTGATCACGTGGACGCACCCGTTGGCCGCCGGCTGACTGATGACGAGTAGATTGTCATAACGGATCTCCCCTACGTGAGTTCGATAGCCGTAAGATCTGTTGCCACCCCCAAGTACATCCTTGGTTGTGTAATCCATTTGGGGAAGCGCCACCAATGGATACACAGCCGGAATCTGGTTCGTTTGCTCGGGGAAATAAAGAAAATTGGCGGGACCAGCAACCGCGTCCACATCTTCTGCATAACTTACCGTTGGATAGTTCACAAACAGGGCAGTTCCTGCTTTGATTCCCGGGGCTCGCCAAACAACCTGATGCCAGAAGTTCGCAATCACCCGCTCTTCGTGAAGCACCCGCAGAGAAGCCGTATAGTGCGTGAGCACGCTCAAGAGTACAAATACAGCTGCAATACCGATTCGAACATTGCGTGAATTTATGAGAGAGAGTACCCCGCCTAACACCATGACACTGGCTAGAGAAGCCGGCAAAGCGTAGTGCGAATAGCCTCCGAAAGATACATAGCGATTGGCAACGATAACAGGCAAGACCCCCGCCAGAACACCCGTCAGCCCAACCCAGATCGCCTCTGTTTGCCATCTCGCCCTGGGAACCACATCTGGCTTGTTTGCATCGTGCTCTTCCATCTTCCAAATCGAGAAACTGGCCCAGATCAAGAGACCAGCCGCAGTTCCCGCAATCAGTATGCCAATCACAATATCCGTCAAAGCGATCTCAAAAAAGCTCTGGAAGAGTGGAGCGCCCCAGGCCAGAATTGCCACATTGACAACACTTTGGAACAACCTCGCCAGCCACCACATTCCGGTTAAGAAGGGAGAAGCAATGAGATAACTGAGTTGTAGGCCAACATCTGTTGCAGGGCGTTCATTTTGAAACAGGAACAATCTCCAGAACAGAAAGCCAAGGGGGATCAGAGCCGCAATTGCCCAGGCTCGAGTTGCTGAAATGCTTTTTTTGACAAAAGAAAGCGCTTCCTGATTACGGTTGACCAGTAAAAATACACACAGCCACCTGAAGACCTCCATGCCGAACGAAAAATCAACCAGCGCAATATAGGCCCAACCCGTGAGAATGGAAGCTGTCCATAGAAGAACTTTCGAGATTACCTGCGCTGTTCGTATCGCTTGCAGCGTCAGAGCGATGGAAAGCGCCTCCAAAAACGAGCTAAGAATTCTGGGCTGATCTTCAAAGCCCTCCATCCATCGCTGATAGCCTGGGTAGAGTACAAAAAAGAGCGCCATCATAAAACTAGCCAGGCGCTGATGAGGCCAGATCTGACGAAAAAGCCATAAAGCAGCCAGACCACCCATCACGCGCCAAAAAAATGAGCTCATATGGTAGGGAAAAGGTTGGATACCAAATAATTGATAATAGCCTTCAAAAAGCGGTCCCCGGGCCGGCCGATCGATGCTGAACATTTCCTGGTAGATTCCCGGCCCACCGATCAGGCGATCCATCGTGTAGTACCAATCGTCGCGGTAGATGGTTGCCTGGCTAAGGTTGGGCAGGTAGGTAATCGCAGCAATCACCAAAATTAGTAGCACTTCCACCAGGGGCGTATGGCTGAATTTACGCAAACTAATCATGCATAAGTCTCTTTCGTTGTCATCTGTATTGAGAACCGTCAGACTTTGATTTGTGTGAATAGAGCTCTTTCACTTTTCATCATGTCCCCCGGCGGCCAATTCCTTGACTCCAAGCAGCGCGAGCAACACTTCCGGCGGGATATCCACGTCGGGCAGATCTGTCTTGTAAAGCTGATGGTTCTCTGCCCGCTCACGCAGCGATCGCCATAATAAATTCCGCTCATCGCCGTCCACCACGAGATCATTGAGCGTCTTTGCCCGGAGCAGATATTCGCCTGTCGTGTATAAAAACGTGATCCGCTTCCATTTTTCGGAGACCACGGGTTGCTTCAGTTTCTCCAAACCCCCAATCTGGATTTTGTAATACTCTTCTCTGGCACGCGGATGATCCGCTTCATCTTTGAGCAATTCGCCGCGCGTCGTCAATTCATAACCTCTTACTTCTGCGACGTATTCGATCTGGCCGCCGCGTTGGCCGAAGGCGGAAGGCTGATAAAACGCCAGGTAATCCACCGCGACCACTTTCGGCGCCGTGCGGAGCGGGATGCGGTACCATCCCAAAAGCCGCGCGATCTCCAGGTCCCGCGGGGTGGGAAGAAGGCAAACGAGGATCAGTGATGTGGGCTGCAACATAATGACAATTATACGTCAGCACAAGTGACGGATGATTGATGATTTTTCAGCGCATTTCTCGTATAGTGTAATCAGCGAAATGGACAGGGGCAGGGAGGGTCGTATGCAACAGACGATTGAACCGACCGGTGGGGAAATTCGCGTGCTTATTGTAGACGATCATGCCATGGTCCGGCAGGGTCTACGGACATTCCTGGAACTGCAGGACACATCTGCTTTACGCATCACAGTTGTGGGCGAAGCAGAAAACGGCGTGCAAGCTGTGGAACTGGCAGAGAAAATTCAGCCGGATATTGTCCTGCTTGACCTGGTGATGCCTCAAATGGATGGCATCCGGGCAACTCAAAAAATCATCGCATGCAGCCCGAATTCACGTATCATTATCCTGACGAGCTTTGGAGAAGATGACAAAGTTTTGCCTGCGATCCGCGCCGGTGCACAGGGGTATCTTCTCAAGGATATTCCGCCCGACGAGTTGGTTCGTGCCATACGCGAAGCTTACCTGGGTAACGTTCAACTGCACCCGGAGGTTGCCAAAAAGCTGATGTCGGCAGTAGCGGCCCAGGAAGTTACTGTTAGTCGCCTGGCTACCAAGGCGGATGGTGGCTTGACCGAGCGCGAGCAGGAGGTCTTGTACCTGATTGCCGACGGCTTGAGCAATCGCGAGATCGCGGACAGGATGTTCATCAGCGAAAAGACCGTCAAGACCCACGTGAGCAATATCCTCGGCAAGCTACATCTGGAGGATCGCACGCAGGCGGCGATCTATGCCTTGAAGCACGGGTTGGCCACGGACAAAGATTGATGCCTACGATCGGCGTGTATCTGATCTACGCCGCAGTTGTTGTGCGTACGGCTGTGGTTGTATCCAGGGAGCCCGATTTCGCCGCAGTCATGGCATTGCTGGCCGGCTATGGCTTGCTTTTGATCGGCAAGACGTGGTGGGTACGCCAAAATTCCCTTTCCCCAAAATCCCAGATCGCTTATCTATTCGTTCAATCTGTCGTCGTGATTGCAGCATTGATCCTCTCTTCCTATGAGGATTTTCTTGCCATGCTGTTTCTTCCACTCAGCCTGGATGCGGTGTACTTCTTTGGAAGGCGCAATGGTTTCATAACCATCGCGACGCTGTCACTCGCAATGATTGGTACCCTCCTGTTTTCGGATGTGGGTCCGCTGTTCGGGCTTGCAATGGGAATTTTGTATTGCGGGATTTGTTTTCTTGTGGGCGGCTATGCTTACCAGGTCCAGAAAGCCAAAGCAGCACATGATCAAAACGAGCAAATGCTGAGCGAGTTGCAGACTGCCCACCGGCGGTTACAAGGGTACGCAGACCAGATAGCTAACCTCGCCATAGAGCATGAGCGCAATCGTCTGGCGCGCGAGCTGCACGATTCGGTCACACAGACCGTTTTCAGCATGAACCTGGCTGCGCAATCTGCAAACCTGCTGTTGGAGGAAGAACCGGCGCGCGCGGCAGGACAGCTGCTACGCATCGAAGAGCTCGCTTCAGGCGCACTGAAGGAGATCCAATCTCTTGTCTCACAGTTGAAACCGCGCTCGATCATGGAAGATAGCTTACCGACCGCCCTGCGCCGCTTAGCAGCGGAACAGAAGGTGCGGCACGGCTTGGAAATCTCCCTGGAAATTGACGAAGAGCGAAGGTTATCTGAGCCGGTTTCGATGGGCTTATATGCCATCGCACACGAGGCATTGATCAATGTGTCCAAACACAGTGGGCAGTGCGAGGCCATCGTCCGTGTAATGCTACGCCGTAAGCATGCCTGCCTGGAAATTGAGGACCATGGTTGGGGCTTCGATCCGGCGAGAGGAATGGAGCAGCGCGGCCATCTTGGACTGCCCGGCATGTTCGAGCGGGCGCGTGAGATCGGGTGGCATCTATCTGTCCTTTCGCGACCGGGCCAGGGCACATGCATTCGTGTGACTGAGAATTCAACCGGAGATTCGGAGTGAAAGAGATAGAACGATCCTATGGCTACCAGGGCGGATATCGGATCGGCTTCATTATGATCGGTGTTGTGGCACTGCGGGCAATTCTCTTCTATCAGGGTCAATCGAATCTGAGTATCGTGATGCTGCTCATCATGACGTATGCCATGCTCTACACGCTGGAACCGTGGCTTTCGAAGCGTTTTCACTGGCCTCCATACCTTTATTTCCCGCTGCAAACAGCCATTGTAATGATGCTCTCCAGTCTCCATCCTTTTTTGGATTTTCATACTGTTTTGTACTTTCCTCTTTGTATCCAGGTCTTTCGTGTCTTCTCACGTCCAGCGGCACTGGGATGGAGCATCCTCTTTGGGATCCTGCTAACCATCACCGTGATCCCCGGCCTGGGCCTGTGGGAGGGATTAGCTCTAATCTTGCTCAACCTGGCATCCGGTATGTTTTTGATCTCATACGATTTCCTGTATCTGCGGACCCAATCCAACCAGGCGGAAAGTCAGCGCCTGCTCGCAGACCTGCAAATGGCACACGAGAAGCTGCAGGAACAGGCTGTACAGGCGGAAAAATTGGCTACAGCGCGTGAACGAAATCAGCTGGCGCGTGAATTACACGATTCGGTCAGCCAGGTGATCTTCAGCATCACGCTTACCTCCCAATCCGCGCGCCTGCTTCTAGAACGAAATCCGGCTCGCGTCCCGGAGGAGATCGAGCGCTTACGGGAAATGACCTCCAGCGCATTGGCTCAATTGCGTTCGCTGATCGCGGAATTGCGTCTCCACGAAAAGATAAAGTAGGACAGATTTTTAACCCGCCAGAATTCTGATCTGCAAATGATTGTCCGGCTACAAGCCGGACCTACATCCCATTACATCACAAGACGTAGGACTTGGGGTGTAGGACTACTTCTCAGGGGGAAGCAGAAAAGTCCGCCTTTCGCTTGATAAGCAATTCAACCTCGCGCCAGATGTGTCTTTCTGCTTCAGCGCGTATATTGATAACATGGCAAACATCCGTGTATTGATCGTGGAAGATGTGGAAAGAGTGCGACAGGACTTGCGCACATTTCTGGCACTAGCTGGCAATATCGAGATCGTTGGCGAAGCCAGCAATGGATTGGAGGCGATTGACCTGGTGAAAGAGCTCTGTCCACAGGTGATCTTGATGGACCTCGAAATGCCGGTCATGGATGGCTTTGAAGCCGCCCGTCAGATCAAGGCTATACAGCCACGCTGCCGGATGATCGCTCTGACTATTCACGCAGGAGACTCGGAGCGACAAGAAGCGTTCCAGGCTGGAATGGCAGATGTGATCGCGAAAGGCGCGCCGCTCGAGGTGCTGCTGCAATCCATTTCGGCGGCAGCCATGGATGTAACACCATAAGTCATACTCGAACTGCATACAAGAAGGAGAAAACCATGAACACGAAACCTTTGCTAACTGCCAGCCTGGCAGGCGGACTGATCAGCCTTGTGCTCGTCAATAGCCCGTATATCAATTTGATCAACCTGCTCATCTGCGCGGGCTTCTGGATCGGGCCGATCGTGGCCGTCTGGCTCTACCGGCATCTGGGCGGCATGCTGACGTTTCGTGAGGCTGTGATCACAGGCATGCTGGCCGGCATGTGGCATGGGTTGTTCGGTCTGATGCTGAGTCCGCTAGGCCTCGCCGGAGCGGGTGGACTGCTAAAAGAGCTAGCTCCATTCATGTCTGGCCAGGATCTAGCGGACCTGGCGTCCTCTCTGACCGGCATTGGCGGGCTGCTATTCAACTTGTTTGGAGTGGTCATCGATGTGGTCTTCGGCTTCATCGGAGGGCTGATCGGCAACGGGATCTTTGGATCACGCCGCGCAATTGCTTAAGAACATCGGTAGGAGAAAGGGCGATCCACCTGTGTCCATAGGACATCTTGGACAACTCTGGCGGGTCGCCCCTGCTGCCGAAAAGCACAGGAGGTGTGCAATGAAAATTACCCATGCGTCAACAATGAGAACAACAGCGAGCCATTCGACATGGTTTCGTAATCTGATAGGTACGATCGGCGCTATTACTGGCTGGACATTTTTTATGCTGACAATGCTGCTCACAGCATATGAGACCGGCTGGACTTTATTTACCATAAGTCTATTCGGCAGTGCAACGATAAAGGAAGTTCTGCCGGACTTGCCAGTGCTATGCGTAATCACTACTGCGCTTGGCTGGCTTGTTGCCAGATTTATCGCCTCACCGCGTGCGGTCGGCGTGGCAATCCTGATTACGTTTCCAGCAGTGTTGATCGCCGAATTGATTTGGACACAAGCCTATCCTAACCAGTCGCTCTTCTGGGCAAGGCAGCTCGCCTGGAGCGACTCAACGGTAAAGGATTACGAGAAGTTTCCGGTGCGTTCGATCAGTAACGCAGCACCTGCATTCCACTTCGGAGAGAACTTGTCACCGGAGCTCTTCCAAACGATCGAATATCGCTCTCACGGTGAATTGAAACAGATGGGCTTCGAAGAATTTCTCCGGTCCACGCAAACGACATCCTTCATCGTCATCAAGGATGATGCCATCCTCTACGAAGGCTATTTCAACGGGTACACGCGTGACTCGCTCGTGACCTCATTCTCGATGGCAAAATCGGTGACATCCGCGCTTATTGGAATTGCCATTGATGAGGGCTATATCGGCGGCGTGAACGATCTGATGATTGACTACACCCCCGAACTAACAGGCAAAGGGTTCGATAATGTCACCATCCGCGACCTGCTTCTCATGTCGTCAGGCATCCGCTATCTGACAGACGATGAGATCTCTCCACTGGCGCAAATCACGCAGTTCACAGACGATGGGTTAAGCTATTCTTATCCAGATCTGCGCAGTCTGGCTTTACGAGTCAAGATGGATGAAAAGGGACCAGGTGCAGAATTCAACTACAACAATTACAACACCATATTGTTGGGCTTGATCCTGGAACGCTCGACCGGGCGATCACCCTCCGAATACTTACAGGAGAAGGTTTGGGAGCCATTGGGCATGGAGTATCCGGCGTCGTGGGATCTGGACAGTGAAAAAAGCGAATTCGAACTCATTGCATCAGGGATTAATGGCCGCGCTATTGACTTTGCTAAATTTGGCAGGCTCTTCCTGAACTATGGGAACTGGAACGGCACCCAGATCATCTCACCCGAGTGGGTCTTCGAGTCCACAGCTCCGGACCCAGACGATCATAGAGTATGGCATTCAGATGCCAGTTGGAAAGAGGCAAAGGGCTACTACAAGTATCAGTGGTGGGGAAAAATCAATTCTGATGGCAGCTACGATTATCTAGCACAGGGTCACCTGGGACAGCGGATCTACGTTTCTCCTCAAGCGAAAATGATCATCGTGCGGTTTGGGACGGATGAAGGAGGAGTTGATGAGTGGACAGATGTCTTTCAAAGCATCATTGCCAATGTCAAAGCAACGACAAAGAATGATTCTCTGACTGGTACATGGCCCACCAGTACGCCGGAAGAACAAGGTTTCGATTCTGCCAAATTGGCCGAGGGACTGCTGGCGATCAAAAAGAATGGCACGTTGATTCACAGCCTGATGATCCTTCGCAATGACAGGGTGATTCTCGATGCCTATTTTTATCCATACGATGGCTCAACGTACCACGACCTGGCTTCCGTGACCAAAAGCGTAATGACCACTCTAATTGGGATAGCGGCAGACCAGAACAAGCTCAATTTGGACGACCCGATGCTGTCGTTTTTCCCTGACCGCGAAATCGCCAACCGTGACGAGCGCAAGGAAAAGATTACCATCCGGCACCTGGCCAGCATGGGCTCCGGGCTGGACTGTGATCCTATGAACGATGAAGTAACAATGGTCCAAATGAGGGCCAGTAAAGATTGGATACAGTTTGCTCTCGATCTCCCCGTGGTGAAAGAACCCGGTAAGCGCTTTGTATATTGCAGCGTGAATATGCATCTGCTCTCTGCCATTCTGCAAAAGGCAACAGGAATGAATGCACTTGAGTTCGCGCGCAAAAACCTCTTTGGACCGCTTGGCATTCAAGATGTGTATTGGCCGGCTGACCCTCAGGGTGTGACTCATGGATGGGGTGATCTCTGTCTCCGCCCGGCCGACATGGCCAAACTTGGCTCTCTTTTCATGCATGAGGGACAATGGGAGAATCAGAAAATCGTTTCACGAGAATGGGTGCAGAGTGCCTTACAGGGATACATGAAAGGCACAGGCAGGATTGAAGACTACGGCTACGGCTGGTGGATCGGGCAGCCAGACAACGAGCCAGAGTTCCTCGCAGCAGGCAATGGCGGGCAAAAGATCAAGGTGTATCCACGGTTGAAGATGATCATGGTGATGACAGGTGGGGGCTTTGAATACTCTGAGATCGAACCCTACATGCTTGCCGCGATGAGCAATCTAGAGCAACCGTTGCCAGCAAACCCTGCCGGTGTAGCCAGCCTCAATGCCGCTTTGGTTGCAATCAGCCCAAGTCCGCAGCCCGAACCCGTCCTACCTTTGCCTGAGATTGCCAAAGCTATTTCAGGAGAAACGTTTGTTTTTGAACCCAATCCGCTTCTTCGTTCGTTTCGCCTCGACTTTGACAACTCTGCAGAAGCAATCTTCCAGTTCGAGCTTGCGAATGAGCCTGGTCAACGTGTGCTTGGGATTGGACTGGATGGAGTGTACCGGCACAGTTACTCCGGGCGCCCAGTCATTGCACGCGGCTTCTGGGAGGATGAAAAAACATTTGTCATGGATTATGACGAAGGACCCGGCATAACCTTTTACAGGTTCCGCCTGCATTTTGATGGTGATGGTGTGTTGTTTGAGGGATCTGGCTGGCGTGTTAGAGCCAATAAAAAGTAAATCATGGATAGCAAGACTGTCCAGAGGAAAAATAACATGAACAAGAGATTGCATCTAAATCGAGGATTTGTGTTGCCATCGGCATCAGTTCGCTGGATGATTGTAGCACTTGTCATCTTGGCTGTTGCCCTCGCTGTCTTCGTCTGGCAAGCATTGAGACCTTCTACACCCAGCGTTCCTGCGCCGGACTACTGGCCTACAAATGGATGGCGCACGGCAGCGCCGGAATCTCATGGCTTCGACTCCGCGATTATGGCCGAGGGTCTACGCGCTATGCGAAGGGATGGCACCAAGATCCATAGCCTGATGGTTGTGCATGCGGGTGAGGTGATTTTGGATGCCTATTTTTATCCTTATGATGGCAGCACCGTTCACGACCAGGCCTCAGTCACCAAAAGCTTTATGACGACGCTCATCGCCATCGCTGCCGACCAGGGCAAGCTGGACCTGGACGCGCCAATACTGTCTTTCTTTCCAGATCGCGAAATTGCCAACCGTGACGCGCGCAAGGAACGAATCACCGTGCGGCACCTGACCAGCAATACAGCAGGTTGGGAATGCATCCATCATCCGGAAGAGCCAACGGCGCGGGACATGCATGCCAGCCCCGATTGGGTCCAATTCACGCTTGACCTGCCCATGGTCGCTGAGCCAAGCACGACCTTCGCGTATTGCAGCCCCGGCATGCACCTACTTTCTGCGATTCTGGAGAAGGCCACCGGCATGAACACGCTTGAGTTCGCGCGCGCGAACCTGTTCGAGCCGCTCGGCATTCACGATGTCGTGTGGTCCACCGATCCGCAGGGCACCCCGAATGGTCATGGTGAGCTTTACCTGCATCCACACGACACGGCCAAGCTCGGGCTTCTGTGGCTGCATGGCGGGCAATGGGATGGACAGCAAATCGTGTCGCGCGAATGGGTGGAGGCTTCCAGCAAGCTGCAGATCTCCACAGGACCAAACTATGGCGCGGATTACGGTTATGGCTGGTGGATCGCACGCCCCGGCGACGATCCGACCTTCAAAGCCGACGGGCGCGGCGGACAGCTTGTGCTCGTCTTCCCGGCTATGGATCTGGTGCTGGTGACCACCGGCGGCGGCTTCGAGCTGGACGATGTGGATGATTATCTTGTGGCAGCGATTGGCAAAACCAATCCGTTGCCAGACAACCCGGCGGGTGTTGCCGACTTACAGGCCGCGCTGGACGAAGTCGCGCAACCACTGGCAGCGCAACCTGTGCTACCCCTGCCAGACATGGCCCAGGTAATTTCAGGACATACCTACCTGTTCGACGACAACCCCTATCGCTTGGCGAGTCTGCGCCTGGATTTCGACCAGACTGCCGAAGCCAGCCTATCACTCACGTATTACGGCGACATGCACGACCGCCAGGGTTTTGTGGGGCTAGATGGACAGTATCGCTTCTCGCAGGCCTGGGAAGGCTCCAGAGAATTCACTCAGGGCCTGCGCGGCGCCTGGACAGATGCACAGACATTCGTATTGTATTACAACGAGATCGCCAGCCCTAACGCTATGATGCTCAATGTGCACTTCGACGGCGAGCATGTAACGCTCGAGGGTCCAAGCCCTGAAAGAGAAGGTACTGTGTCTGTTGAAGGATGGCAAGAATAGAATTAAACAAAAGTAGGTCACGTGATGAGCGTGACCTACTTTTGTTATTGCACGGCCTGCTTTATCTGGCTTGTATATTGCCTTTGACTGCCGTACAATAATTGTGGACTCATCCGTCTTGATCCATCGGTCAAGACCAGTTTTGTACCGCTGGCGGCTGCAGCTAATTACGAAAGCTGCCGGAGAGGAGCATAAGTGTCAGAGTCCATACCTATTTTGCAGAGGGGGACAAAGAATAATAATCAGGTCTACAATGAGCAGCAATTTTTTCTGCTCAGGACAAAGTTCAGTATTCCATTTGATCGGTCCAAACCAATCGAACAGCCGTCGCCTACTGAAGAAGTGAGGACGCTGTGCCATGATTACAGACATTTTGAGCGGAGCACGCAAGGGTGCTCTGCAGGAGGAAAAGGATATGAAGGTCTTGACAGTCTATGCGAATCCCAATCCGCGCTCGTTTTGCCATGCCATTCTGGAACAATTCTCTCAAGGACTAAGAGATGCCGGGCATACCAATGACGTAGTGGACCTCTATGCAATACGATTCAATCCTGTCCTTAAATTGTGGGATTATCCAAGCTGGATCCATGAAACCACACCGATGGAATATGTGAAGGCCATGACTCAGAGTTCCACGAATCGGTTTGTCTGGTTTTTCGCGGAGAGATGGCTCCGCAACAAAGAGATCTCTGATATTGTAAAACTAGCCAGGCTATTTAAGCCCAGAGATGTAGTGAGACAGCAAAAGAAAGTCGCGGAGGCAGAAGCGATGGCCATCATCGCTCCGGTATGGTTTGTCGGTTTTCCAGCGATCCTAAAAGGCTGGATTGAGCGCGTTTTTACATACGGGTTCGCATTCTCCTTTCGACCCGAGGGCTGGCAGGGAGAAATGGGAGGCCGAATTCCATTGCTCAAGCATAAAAAGGCATTGATTATCAGCACAACCCTGTTCAACGAAAAAGCCTATCAAGGAGGGCTCGGTCAGGCGATGAAGAAACTAATGGATGATTTTGGGTTCCGCTACCCGGGCATCCAAAATGTGGAACATGTTTACTTTTATTCAGTGAGTTCCGTTGATGCCTCAACGAGACAGGCTTATCTGCAGCAAGCCTATTGCCTGGGGAAGGAATTTATGCCTAGTCCCTAAACGAGCCAAGTATTTTGAGTAAAAAGAGACGGATGGTTTTACCCATCCGTCTCTTTGTTAGTTCAGTCCAACTTCCTTGTTGAACTCGACGATCAACTCATCAATCTGATCGGCCTGTTTCTGGATATCGGTCCAGTAATTCGGATCGTACCATTGATCCTGGATTTCTTCATAGGTTTTGCCCTGCTGTTCAACCCAGGTGTAGTATTTAAGGTTGTGCACGCGGCGGCGGTCAGTGTAGCGCAGCTCGAGCATGTTGTCGGTGGACTGTCCATGCAGGTAGCGGGCGAAATCGGCGGCCGCATCACGTTCGGTGTATTGACCGAATTCCTCATGCATTTCATGGATGCGTGAGCGATAGAGCTCCATCGAGTCGGTGAGCACGGTGAGCATGATATCGTTCTCGCCCATTTCATAGTATTTGGCCGCTTTGATCGCGGAAAGAACATTGGAGATGCCAGAGAAACCGAGTAGATCCAGCTGACCGACGATGTTCTCAGGAACACCCTTCTCAACCAGGTAGGCGCGCCCGGTCTCTTCGTTGAAGAGGCGCGAGATGTTGACCACCGCATTATCGTCAATGGCGGTCACGACATCGGTATTCTTTGCGTTGTGGATCCACGGCACGTGCTTGTCACCGATACCTTCGATGCGATGAGAGCCAAATCCGTTTTCGAGCAGCGTGGGGCACTGCAGAGCCTCACTGGCCACGATCTTGCTATCGGGGAAGAGTTTCTTCATGTAATCGCCGCTGGCGATCGTCCCGGCAGAACCTGTCGCGGAGGCCATACCACGATAGCGATCATTGGAACCCATAACTTTGTTGAGCACTTCTTCCATCGCATGGCCCGTCACTTCAAAGTGCCACAGGTAGTTACCGAACTCTTCGAACTGGTTGAAGATCATCAGGTCCTGGCCAGACTTCCTCAGCTCCCAGCATTTATCGAAGATCTCTTTCACGTTCGATTCGGAACCGGGGGTCTTGATCGTCTCGCCTGCGACTTTGGCAAGCCACTCGAAGCGCTCCTTCGACATGCCCTCGGGCAGGATTGCGATCGAGTCACAGGCTAGCAGCGCAGAGTCGTAGGCGCCACCACGACAGTAGTTGCCGGTGGAGGGCCAGACGGCCTTTTGCGTGGTCGGGTCGAACTGCCCTGTGACCAGCCGAGGCACCAGACAGCTGAACGCTGCGCCGACCTTGTGCGCGCCGGTCGGGAACCACTTCCCCACCAGCACGATGATACGCGCCGGAACGCCCGTCAGCGAAGGGGGAAGCTCAAGGTAATTGACCCCGCCATAGGTCCCGCCAGAAGCGGAGGGTTCGTTATGCCAGCTGATGCGGAAAAGGTTGCGGGGATGGATATCCCATAGGCCAATGCTTTTCAATTCCTCCTTAACCTTGGCCGGGATCTTGGAAGGATCCTTCATTTGTGCATAGGTGGGGATGATGATGTTGCGTTCTTTGGCTCGCTTGATGGCGTTTGCCCGGCGAGACGCTTCCATGGTAAGGTCGATGGTGGTCATGATGCCTCTCTTGTGAGTAGATTTGCGGATGAGCCTTGCAAAGGTTTTCTCTTTTTGAGATAGCGGTCCCAGGATACAACCTTCGTAAGGCTTGCTTCCTTCGGGAGCAAAGTTGTCAGACAACTTGTATTATATCTCACAATCGGTTCACTCACAATATTTTCTAGCTTTCAAAAGGTTTTCATCGAAAGATTGCACCATATCGAGCACGAGGCGTTCCCCCTCCCAGGAAGAATAATATTGCCGGACTCGTTCCACTTCAGACCATTCCAATTCATGCCAGCCTGGAATGTTACGCTTCCGATCCGTCAAACGTGATCGGTGTATAGTTTCATCTGAGCAGATGCACTCGATCACACGCAGGTTTGCGCCGTAACGTTCCGCCAGTTGACTCCATGCATCCTGGATGAGTCGCAGGCCTGCCACACTATCCAGAATCACCGATTGTTCAAGTATGAACTGGCGCTCGGCCAGGACTGTCATCAATTCATAACCAATAAATCCTAATGATTTGCTGTCTGCGGCAGGTTTAAGACCATTTTTCACCAATGTTGCTTCCAACCAATCTTTTGCGAATACGGGAATGCCAAGTTGTTTTCCTAAAGTTTCAGCCATTGTGCTTTTTCCCGTGCCCGGCAGACCGGAGAAAACGATTAGCCTCATGTTTCCTCCACGATTTCGCAATAATGGTTACAGATTACATAATCATTTTATGCATATCGCGAGACAAATCTGAACAATTACTCGTTTGATTATCTTACAATCAAATTCAATCGAATTGTATAGATGGAAGTAGAAGTAACCACAATGTTGTGTATTCATCTGTCTGAGCCGAGGCTTATGTTCGGATTGTATCGACAAATAATGGGTCACGATAGATTGGATGATGCACAAAATCATATCATTCAGCAATTATAGGAAGCTATAATTTTTTTATAACAAACTTGTAAACTAGTTTTAATGTAAGCGCCTCTTCTTTGTTGTAAGATGGTTTCAACAGAAAGGAGGTACCAAATAGAGACTCCGCCTGAATTTCGCTTAGAAGGAAGGACTGGGGTACCCTAAACTGGTCAAAGTATCAGGAACGATTTTAGAACTTTGAATACCAGACGTTCTCCTAACGAGAGGAAGGATCCACCCCCGGTTCCTTACCGAGACTGCAAAATTAACTGACGGATGGGTAACACCCATCCGTCCTTTTTTAATGACTTGTATGTTTTGTTTTCATCGGCGCTAGAGAGCGCCTTTTACACGAATTTCAAGATCTTATATTGATCTATAGAGAACGTATTGCCTTGCGTATTCGGTCCAACCCTTGCTTGAGAGTTTTCCGTGAGGTACCGAAGTTCAAGCGGACAAATTGCTCGCTTCCTTTCCCAAACCTGCCGCCATCACCGAGGGCAACCCGCGCTTCTTTTAGGAAAAATTCATAAGGCGATGGTCTGAGATTTAATTCTGAGCAATCGAGCCAGGCCAGATAGGTTGCATCGGGAACAGTTATACGCAGCATTGGTAAACGTCTGTTGACATAGTCCACCAGAAAATCGCGATTTTCAGTTAGATACTTGCGAAGTGCTTTCAGCCAGGCATCACACTTTCCTGAGTAGGCCGCCTGCGCCGCCACCAATCCGGGGCTGGAAACGTGGATTCCCATTTTGAAGATTGTTTCCATGTAACGAATGCGCAACTCCTCATTTGGGATAATCGCAAATCCACAGAAAAAACCTGGCACATTAAACGTTTTGGAGGGGGCAATCAGCGTAATCGTCCGTTGTTCAATTTCAGGGGATAAGGTTGCCAGTGGCGTAAAGGTACTATCACCCAGCAACAATTCAGAATGGATCTCATCGGAGACGAGCAAAACATCGTTCTCGATACAGATCTCCGCCATGCGCTTCAAGTGCTCGCTGGGATGGATCACACCCACCGGGTTATGTGGATTGCAGAGCAGGAACATATTGACCTTTTTCGCCGCACGCGCGAACGAAGGGAGATCGACCTCATAGCTAATCCTGTTTCCTTCCACCTTTTTCACCAGAGGAGCCTCCACCTGCGGCACGCCCGTCTTCTTCTGCGTTTCATGAAATTCATTGTAGACCGGTGTCTGGATTAAATAACCGCGACGGGAAGTACAAAAGGTCCGCGTAGCAACGTTATATCCGCTGTTGACGCCCGAAATGGGCACGATGGCGTGCGGTGAGACGTTCCAGTTGTAGAGTTTATTCAGGCGCGCCGCAACTGCTTCATATAACGGCATGGCCGGCAGCTGATATCCGAGGTCGCCCTGTTCCAGGAATTTTTGCAAGGCGTCCAGGATGGCGGGCGGAGCCGGGAAGTCCATATCCGCGATCCACATGGGCAGCACGTCTTTGGGATACCAGGTCCATTTGTTGACAAGTTTTACGGCTCGGCGGTTGGGGATGTTGTCGAAATTGTAGGCCATGTTGTTCCTTGATCTGTAGAAATATTTGGGGTTTTGATAAATGCGCGCTCACCTGCACTGCATCGTACTGCGTTCATTGCAGTGCGGTGCAAGTTTCGATCGTGAAGCACTCAGCGCGAGGTTTTCTACTTTTTATACGCCACGATCATGCCGTCCCGTGCGGGCATGAGGGAGACGATCCAATCGAGGTCGGTGGTGACATCGCGCGTGAAGCGACGGATGGCTTCGGTACTCTTTTCATGATCGTTCGGATCGAGGGTTTGTCCGTGCCAGAGCATGTTATCGATGAGCAGGATCCCGCCCCTGCGCAGCTTCTCCTTGATGACCGGTAGTGAATCGGGATAGCCCTCTTTATCGATATCATTGAAGATAATATCGAATGGACCATCTGTCTGACGCAGCGTTTCTACCGCCTCGGCCACGTGGAACTGGACAAGGTCTACGCTTCCCAACGCGGACAAATGTCCACGGGCGCGCTTCGAAAGATCCTCATCCCACACAGTATGATGCACCACGCCTCCACCGTTTTCACTCAACGCTTTTGCAAACCAGGCCGTGGAATATCCATAGCCCGAACCCAGCTCAAAAACAGACTTGGCATTGAGCATGCGCGCCAGTTGGTAGCAATAATATCCGCACACCGGACCGATGATGGGGAAGTTGTGCTTTTCGGCATACTCCTCCATTTTTAGTAATTCTGGCTCGCGTGGCGGAACGAGGGAGGTCAGATAATCTTGAACAGACTGGTAATCGATCTCGGGCATGGTTTCTCCTTTTCTACCAATAAGTAGGGCGGGGTTTCTGCGAAGCGCCCCAAAGCGTAGGGGAGGGGCAACCCGCCAACGTTAACACCGTCACGCTAAAAGCGTGACCTACTTTAATATCTCTTTTGCGATTGACAAAACCTTTTCTGCCCACATGGCATACATTTTGCCGGAGGGATGCAGGCGGTCTCCGGTAATCAGGTCGAAGTCATCCATGCCCATGCGCGAGATGATCGTCACATCCACGTAATGGGCGCCGGCCGATTTTGTCTCTTCAAGATTGACAGCATTGAATGCGTCGATCTGCTGGCTGATGGACTCCGTATCTCTATCCGCTGCAAACGGGGTAAAGCCCCAATCGGGGATGGAAAGGACGATCACTTTCCCCGGATCTCCCCCTGCAAATTCGATGGCCTTCGTCAGCATGAAGCGGAAGTCTTCGCGATAGCCATCCACAGGGTAGCCGCGATATTGGTCGTTGACGCCGATCAGCAATGTGACGAGATCATACGTGCCTTCAGGAGGATTGGCTTGAATCCCTTCCCAAAGCTCATTCACCGTCCAGCCTGTGCGGGCAATCACAGTGACTTCTGTAATAATGCCCTCCGCTGCGAGCAGCTTTGCTAGCAGGTTCGGCCAACGGTCTTCCACCGAAACCTTTTCACCAATCGTATAGGAATCACCCAGGGCGAGATAGCGAAAAACAGGCATATCCGTTCCTCTTAGATCAGGCGTGGCAGTAGCCGGTACAAAGGTACCTGGCGTGCAGCTCACGAGTAAGAGTATGAAAAGATAAATGTATCGCATGGCTGATTATAGTCAGATTTAGTTTGAGTATTGCTTCGGTTCACTTAAAAAGATGAGGGCATAGAGTACTCTATGCCCTCATCTGAGAACAAAACGCGGCTACATGGATCTATTGGAAGCTGCGGAAGTCCTTCGATGCAACACACTATAGATCACAAGCCCGAGCATCAGCGCGGCCGCGGTCCACGCGCTGAGCACGACCATGGGTGCCGCGGACTGCTTTACGGCGATCCCGATGAATGCCCAGACCAGTACGGCCAAGTAGCCCGCATCCTGCCGTGCCAGTGCCATCGCCAACCCCAGCAACGAGGCGACGGCGAGCATGATCACGGCCCAGGTCTGAGCGGCGATACCAAAGCCCTCCCAGCCGATGAAATATAACCAGTCGGTAATATTTGCGACGGTCGCAACGGTGATCCAACCCAGATAAACGCTGAACATCACATCCACAGACCAGTACTCAGTGCGGCTCACCGAGGAACGGTTTACATTCAAGCGCAGATAGCTTGCAATTAGCAATCCCAGCAATGCCAACATCACCAGCACGCTCAAGCCAAACTGGTTGTAATGCCAGCAGAAAAGCCAGGCCGCATTGGCAAGGTTGCTCAGTGCGAAGAGATAACCCAGTCTGCGCAAGCGCGAGTTCTCCTTTTGTGACGGGAGAAGCTGGTAAATGGTGAAGGCGATCCAGCCAATATAGATAATGCCCCAGATGGAAAAGACATATCCTGCAGGCACGAAATACACCTGGAAGCGGTCGGAGATCTCACCGGTGTTCTGTCCATTGAGAGGAAGTGTAGATGCAAGGATGTTTACCGTGAGAGCCAGGAGCACAGTCAACAAGTTGGCTGCCTGGCGGAACGAGTCATTCGACAGGAAGGTTTCCTTGGATAGGGAAATTTGATTGTTAGCAATATTTGTCATAAGAGCAACCTTTATTTCTGTAGTTTCCACATCAAAGCAGGGATGCGCTTCAGCTTGCCCAAGGTGTTGACGGAAACCCGTCCTGAAAAAACGTCATAGTCATTCTTCTCGATCTCATCGAGAATCCCCTGGTAAAACACCGAGGCAGCCCCAATGGCAAGCCGGCCTTCCTTCTCGAGCATGCTGACGCCCGCCCATGATTCCTGATAAAGCTGGCGCGTGCGGTCGATCTGGAATCTCATGAACTGTCGCCAGTTCTCTGTGATGCGGCCATGAGCTATATCTGATTCTTGAATGCCGTAAAAGATAAGTTCCTCTCTGGGCAGGTAGAGACGTCCGTTCTGGTAATCCTCCCCAATATCCCGCAGGATGTTGGTCATCTGCAGCGCGACGCCGAGCTTGATGGCGTAAGGCACGGCCTTGTTGTCCTCAAAGCCGACAATGTACATGCTCATCAGTCCCACCGTGGAGGCAACGCCGTAGCAATAAGTCGCTAGGTCCTCAAAGGTCTGGTAGCGGACCTGGAACATGTCCCGGGCAACGCCGTCGATCAGTTGCAGGGCGTAGTGGCGTGGAATGTGGTAACGGGTGAGGGTATCGGCCCACGCGGCGGCAATTCGGTCATTCTCGACGAAAGAGCCGGTTTCGACCATGGCGCGCCAGTAGTCCAATTGCGCATCTCGTTGGGCATCTGAAGGCTCATCCACAATATCATCCACGGTGCGGCAAAAGGCATATAACGCCCGCACGGCCGAGCGCTTTTCCTCTGGGAGAAGCCCGGAAGCAAAATAAAAGGATTTGCTGTGCTGCGCGGTGATTTGCTCCGCCTGTTTATAGGCGTTGCGCAACGAAGCATCTCCCGCCCAATATGAGAAGAAGGGACGAGTGCGTGGGTGTGGAATATTGCCGGCGAGGGCAAGAAGCTGATTTTCCCAGTTGGCTTGTACTTGCATGGTAAACCTCCAGATTTGTGTTAGGCGTATTGTACAGGTTTTGTCCAATATGTCAAGGGTTTGATTAAATATCTTGACAATTCATGGACAACCGGTATAATAGGCTGAACTTGAGTATGCAACCAGGAGATAAGATGCAAAAACCAACCGCTTTAGTAATCGGCGCTGGAATTGGCGGAATTGCTACCGCCGCCCGGCTTGCTAAAAATGGATACGACGTGACTGTGGTGGAAAAAAATGAAACCCCCGGTGGACGTTGTAATCAGATTATACACGACGGTCACCGATTTGACATTGGCCCGACTCTGTTCCTTATGCCGGAAGTCTGGGAGGAGACCTTTGCCGCGCTCGGTGAAAAGATGAGCGATCACCTCGAGCTCACGCGCATTGACCCCACGTATAAGGTGCACTTCGACGATGGACTGCAATTAGAACTGACGTCGAACATCGGCGATATGCAAACGCAGCTAGAGAAAGTAGAGAAAACCGCGTTCACCGGCTTCTTGAACTATATCGCCGAGGGCAGCAAACACTACAAGATGTCGCTGGAGAAGTTTGTGGGACGCAATTTTTATAGCCTGCTGCAGTACTTCTCACTGCGGAACCTCCCCCTCCTCTTCCAGCTCAAGGCCCTGAAAAAACACTACGCAAATACAGGACGCTTCTTTAAGGATGAGAGACTCAAAGCCGCATTCACATTTCAAAATATGTACTTGGGATTGAGCCCCTATGACGCGCCGGCAACCTATTCTCTGCTGCAATATACCGAACTTGCTGAAGGCGTCTGGTATCCCAAAGGCGGCATGTATGCAGGGATCCGGGCGCTTGTGAAGATCGCGGAGAACCTTGGCGTGACCTTTATCTACAATGCGCCTGTGAAGAGTTTGAAGGTTGATGGTTTAAAAGTTAAAGGCGTGGAGCTGGAGGACGGGCGGGAGTTCACGGCTAATATTTTCGTTGGCAATGCGGACCTCCCTTATATTTATAAAGAACTGCTCCCTGAAAATAAGGAAGCCAAGAAGCTCGAAAACAAACTCTATACCTGCTCCACCATTATGTTCTACTGGGGTGTGGATAAGGAATATCCACAGATCGCGCATCACAACGTCTTTCTCGGCGGCGATTACAAGGCCTCGTTCGATCAGATTTTCAATGATCACACCCTGCCTGATGTGCCATCATTCTACGTCCACGCCCCCGCTCGCACCGATAAAGCCGCCGCGCCCGATGGGCAGGATACGCTCTACGTGCTGGTCCCCGTCGGTCATCTGGATGCGCGTTCCGAACAGGATTGGGATGCGCTCATCGCCCGCGCCCGCGAAACCGTTCTGACACGTCTGGCAAAGGAAATGGGCGTCACGGATCTGAAGGAGCACATCAAGTTCGAGATCGTGTACCAGCCCAAAGTCTGGCAGGAACGCTTTAACTTGGAGAAAGGCGCTGCGTTTGGGCTGAGCCACAATTTCTGGCAGGTTGGATATCTCCGACCGCAGAACCGCCACAAGGACTATAAGAACCTGTATTTCGTGGGCGCATCGACGCATCCGGGCACAGGCTTGCCAATCGTTTTGCTATCTGCACGCTTAACGACCGAGCGAATTCTGGAAGAAGCAGGTACAATATCTGTACAAAACATGGTCAATGCGCTCGCGCAAGCCCGAGCCTGAAAAGGAACATAAATGGTCAGTACAACGCCCGCCTTCAATCTGAAAGTTGTCCTCAAGGAAACCGGTATCGCCGCCGACACATTGCGCGCCTGGGAACGCCGTTACGGGCTCCCCATGCCTCAGCGCAGCGCGGGTGGTCATCGTTTGTATTCGCAACGCGATATTGAGACGATCAAGTGGCTGATGAAACGCCAGGAGGAAGGATTGTCCATCTCCCGGGCGGTTGACATGTGGAACGAGCAGATCGCTTCTGGCCTGGACCCGCTGGCAGGTTCCGCTTCCACGACAATTGGTCCCGCGCCCACAAACCTTGTCCCCTACCAATCACCGGACACAACCCTTGACGCTTTGCGCGCCCAATGGGTGGAAGCCTGCCTGAACTTCAGCGAATCGAGTGCAGAGCAGGTTTTGAACCAGGCCTTTTCCATGTTCCCTGTAGAAGCGGTGTGCACGGAAGTCTTGCAAAAAGGCATGTCTGAAATTGGCAACTTGTGGTATGAAAACCGTAGTAGCGTGCAGCAGGAGCATTTTGCCTCAGGACTTGCCATCCGCCGGCTGGACGCCTTGTTGAGCGCCTCCCCTGCTCCCACCCGCAACCAGACGGTCATTGTTGGCTGTCCGCCCGATGAGTGGCATACTTTCACGCCATTACTGCTTGCCCTGCTTGCTCGCCGCCGGGGACTGAATGTCCTGTATCTGGGCGCAAATGTTCCGCCTTCGCAATTTACAGAGACTGTGAAGAACACTCGGGCGAATATGGTCGTGCTCATCGCCCAACACCTGTTGAGCGCAGCCACGCTCAAACACACATCCTTTGTCCTTTCAGCCCAGAGAATACCCGTCGGGTTTGGCGGGCGCATTTTCAACCTGCGCCCAAATATTGCGGAGACCATTCCCGGTTACTTTCTGGGAAATGATCTGAACCAGGCCCTGGAAGAGATCGAGACGATTCTGAGCGGTAATATCAAGACCCGCGCGCCCAAAGGGCTTTCGCAGTCCTACGCGGCCGCTCATCAGGCCTTTGTTGCAAAACGTCCCATGATCGAAATATCCGTCCGGGAATCGCTTGAGCCACTTTCCATCTCGCCGGAGGATATCGAGACGGGCATCCATTTTCTGGGTGAGAATATTACGGCTGCCCTGCAGCTGGGCGATATGTCGCATGTCTCCGCTGAGATCGACTGGCTGCAAGGACTCCTACAGTCGCACGGATCGTCCGAGAGTCAGCTGGCCTATTTTATGCAGCTCTATTCGAACGCCATTGATAAAAATATCAATGGACAGGGCAAACCCATATACGAGTGGATCGGGTCCGAGATCCAGAGACTCGGATTCTGAACTGTCCCCATATATGAATTTTCCATGCAGGTCAGCAAGACCGGCATACCGGTATACATATACAAATGAACAACCGTTACCTGTTTAGTATTATCCTGGTCGTTTTTATAGACCTGCTCGGCTTCAGCCTGATCATTCCGCTTTTGCCATATTATGCTGAGACCTTCAATGCCAGTGACACCACCATTGGGCTGCTGCTGGCTTCCTATGCCGCGGCCCAGCTGATCGGTGCTCCACTGTTGGGCCGCGCCTCCGATCGTTATGGACGCCGTCCGATTCTGCTGATCAGCATCTTCGGCACCTTCCTTGGCTTTCTTCTGTTTGGCTTTGCCGAATCGCTGGCAATGCTGTTCGCCAGCCGCATCCTGCAGGGACTTACCGGTGGAAATCTCTCAGTTGCCCAGGCCTACATCACCGATGTGACAGATGCCAGGTCTCGCAACCGCGGGCTGGGCATGATCGGCGCCGCGTTTGGGCTGGGCTTCATCATCGGTCCGGCACTCGGCGGGTTGCTGAGCAACATCAGTTACCATGTTCCGGCCTTTGTCGCCGCGGCGTTATCGTTCGTCAACCTGCTGTTGATCGCGTTCTGGCTTCCTGAATCGCTGACTCCGGAGCGGCGCGCCCAACTCACGCAGAAGAAGCCAGTCTTCTCGTTCGATGCTCTTTTGCAGGCTCTGAAACATCCGCTCACAGGTCCCCTGTTGATCACGCGTTTTCTATATAGCCTGGCGTTTGTTATCTTACAGAGCATCTTTTCGCTGTTTGCACTGAGACGTTTCAACATGAGCGTGGTTGCCACCGGCTTTGTCCTCACTTACGTTGGGGTCGTCTCGGTCATCACGCAGGCCTGGCTGGTGGGAAAGCTCAGCCAGAGATTCAGAGACACAGCCCTCATCCAGGGAGGATTACTCGGCCTGGGGCTGGGCTTGCTCCTCTGGGCGTTTGCCCCCAGTGTTCCGATGCTCGTGTTCTCCACGACACCGGTGGCGTTGGCCGGTGGCTTGCTTAACACCGTGCTCCCTTCAGCGCTGACGAAGACAGTCGAGCCGCAGGAGGTCGGCGGCATACTGGGTCTTTCCACATCCGTGGAAAGCTCCACGCGTGTGATTGCTCCCCTGTTGGGTGGATTTCTGCTCGAGAACATTTCCTATTGGGCACCAGGCATGTTTGGGGCGCTCCTACTCTTTATGACCTTCGCCTATGTATTAAGAACAATAAAGCATGATGGCGAAGTGATCCGGGCCGCATGATGAAGTCGATCTGGTGGATCCGCCGCGATTTAAGATTGACGGATAACCCTGCGCTTCACGCGGCGCTCGAGGCGGGTTCCGTGATCCCGCTCTTTATCCTAGACCCGGCCTTTTCGCGCTCCTCCCCACGCCGCAGGGACTTCTTATATGAAGGCCTGCACACGCTCGACAGGGATTTACGCTCACGCGCCTCACATCTTGTGATCCGTTCCGGCACCCCACTTCAGGTATTGAAGCAACTCGTCATGGAAACAAGCGCAGTGGAAATCTTTGCTGAGGAAGATTTCACTCCCTATGCCAGACAGCGTGATGAAGAAATCGCAGAGGCCCTGCCACTAACTTTGGTTCATGGGCAGACGGTCCATCATCCATTTACAGTCTTAAAAGCAGATAGACGGCCGTATACGGTGTACACACCTTACTCAAGAGCCTGGAAGGCAAAGCTCCCGCCTAAGTTAGATCTGCTGCCTGCACCTCAGTACATTGACACGCCAGCATGGATTGCCAGCGAGCCGCTGCCCAAATTTAGAGTCAGTCCGCTCTTCCCCGCAGGCGAGCAGGAAGCGTTGGTCCGGTTGGAGGAATTTCTTCATCAAAAGATTTATATGTATGGTGAACACCGCAACCGCATGGACCTCGACGGGACATCTACGCTCTCGCCGTATCTGCGATTTGGGATGATTGGGTTGAGGCAGGCCGTCAGCGCGGCGCAACAGGCGATCGCGCAAAATAGAAACACGGGCGCAGACTCCTGGCTGAATGAGCTGATCTGGCGCGAGTTCTATATTCAGATCCTGTTCCACTTCCCCCATGTGAGTGAGACAGCATTCAACAAATCTCTGGCCAACATTCCCTGGCGCAACGATGAAGCCGAATTCGAGGCGTGGAAAGAAGGAAGGACAGGCGTGCCCATCGTGGATGCAGGCATGCGCCAACTCAAAGAGATCGGTTGGATGCACAACCGGGCGCGCATGATCGTCGCATCGTATCTCGTGAAAGATCTATTGATCGACTGGCGCTGGGGCGAAGCCTGGTTCCTGGAAAACCTGCTAGACGGCGATGTAGCGGCCAACAACGGCGGCTGGCAATGGACAGCAGGCACCGGCACAGACGCCGCGCCATACTTCCGTGTTTTTAACCCGGTGCTGCAGAGCGCAAAGTTCGACCCGAATGGAGATTACATCCGCAAGTGGGTCCCTGAGCTGTATGAGCTGGATGCCAAAGACATTCATGCACCCTGGGAAAAGGGCATCAAAGTGAAAGGGTATCCTGAAAGGCCAATTGTGGAACGAGATAAGGAACGGACCTTGCTTGCCTATAAGCTGTCGAAAGAAGGGGTTCACGCCTGATGGAAAATAAACGTGACCTTTCCATCTCGATGGCGCGCGCAAATGTCATCGTATTGTTCACTAGCATTCCGGTCGTCATCCTGCAGTTTGCCTTGTTCATCTTGCTGCATGGAGTGGAAGGTCTGGCGCCAACGTGGAATACCTCGCTGCTCGTTATAGCCATCGTCCTAGGCATTGTGATCCATGAATGGATCCATGGACTCAGCTGGATGATCTTCGGGCAGAAGCCATTCTCGACGATCAAATTTGGCTTTCAGTGGAAGACCCTCACGCCCTATGCCCATTTGGCAGAGCCTGTGGAGGTGAACGCCTATCGCATTGGGGCATTCATGCCCGGCTTGATCCTGGGCATCCTGACATACATATTAAGCCTGGTCCTGGGCAACGGCAACCTGTTCTGGTTCAGCCTGGTGCATACTTCTGCCGCGGGCGGAGACTGGCTGATCCTGTGGCTGCTCCGCAACGTGAGAAGTGGAGCGCTGGTGGAAGATCATCCGACCAACGCAGGTTGTTACGTGCTGGAGACCTGATTAGAAAACGTAGAGTAGATATGGAAAAAGTAAAGACTATGATTCGTCTATTGGAGATCCAAGATACTCCAGAAATTGCCGCAGCCTTCCAACAACTGGGATGGAACAAACCGGCTTCACAATATGAACGTTATCTTGTGGAGCAAGAACTGGGAACTCGCAATGTCTATGTTGCTTTTGTGGAGGAACGATTTGCGGGCTATCTCACCATTTGCTGGTCGTCGAGCTATGAGCCTTTTCAAAGTGAAGGAATTCCGGAGATTGTGGATTTCAATGTGCTGCCGGAATTTCGCCGCCAGGGTATTGGCACACAACTAATGGATACAGCAGAAGGTCTCATCGGCGCTTTCAGCCTATATGCAGGGATTGGCGTGGGCATGACTCCCGATTATGGCGCAGCGCAGAGATTATATGTTTCAAGAGGCTACATTCCAGACGGACGCGGTTTGCACTATCGAGGTCGTCCCATCAAATATGGGCAGGGGTTTACCGTGAATGATGATCTGGTTCTGTATCTTACAAAGAAATTAGACTCGACATGACAAATCAAGTTTCCCCTGAAATGGGTCGCGCGGCGCTCAGCGCCCTGATCAAAGAACATTCTCCGCTGGGACCACTGAAAGTAATGGCAAGGGAAATCGGTCGTTATTTTCAAATTCCGATCCCTGGTTTTCGCCCCTTTGTGGTGTTTGGGCCCGACGCGAACCGCAAAATACTGGTAACCGAACGGAACAAAGTTCTCTGGCGGAATACCGACCCGGTTACAGACCTGTTGAGACGAGGTATTCTGGTCACCGATAACGAAGAACATGACCTCTATCGCGATCTGATGGAGCCGTCACTTCACCCTTCGGTGCTTGGCAGTTACAAAGAGATGATGATCGAGCAGACCAACCGCGTCTCCTCCCGGTGGAAGGATGGGGAAATAGTTGACATGCTGGTGGAAAGCCGCAAGATCGCCTTGCTGATTATCATGCAGGCGCTTTTCAGCAAAGATGTCTGGGACGATCTGCCGCGTATCTGGACTCCCATCCTGAAGGCCATCCAGTACATCTCGCCGGGACCCTGGATCTTCTGGCGTAAGATGCCTCGTCCGGGCTATAAGAGACCGCTCAAGATACTGGACGATTATCTGTACCGCATTATTGCGGACCGCAGACAGTTGACTATGGACCATAAGAACGGTCTACCGTCCACCGTCCAGCGTCCCAATGACCTGCTCCAGCATCTTATCGACGCCGGGCTGACCGATTATGTTATCCGCGACCAGATGTTGACGATGCTGATCGCGGGTCACGACACATCCACAGCCCTGCTGGCCTGGACGTTTGCCCTGCTCGGGCAGCATCCTGAGATCCACGCGCGGCTGGTGGAGGAAGTGGATGCGCTGGATAAATCCCCTCTGCTCGATCAAGTGATCAAAGAGAGTCTGCGTTTGTACCCACCCATCCATATCGGCAACCGGCGTGTGGCAGAAAAGCTGGTATTTGACGAAGGCAATGTGCCGGCCGGGGAGCGGATGTTCTACTCTATCTATCTGACTCACCGCGACCCTACTATCTGGGAGCATGCGGAACAATTCTGCCCCGAACGCTTTGCCCACGGACGAAAAACACCGCCCTTTTCCTATGTTCCATTTGGCGGAGGACCGCGTGCATGTATTGGTGCAGCCTTCGGTCAGGCCGAGGCGCGCATCGTACTGACGCACCTGCTGCAGACTCACAGATTTGAATTCACAAATCACAAGATCCATGCTCACATGGGCGCAACACTCGAGCCGCGGCCGGGGGTGAGGATGAGGGTGTCTCAGCGGAATCCAACGTCTCCAGACGTTGAATTTAACAATCAAAGGTCAACGACTGGAGTCGTCGACTCCCAGAAATAAAATGACTTACTTCGGCTTTTTACTTCGTTTTCTTGTGATCCCGATCCTGGTATTCCTTGCCATCGCGTATTGGGATCAGAAAAAGAACAGGCAAATTGACGGCTTCCGTAATGGGCGCGCCGTATGGACGGCCATTGGCATTCATATCCTGCTTGCCGTGATCTACACCACGCCCTGGGACAACTACCTCGTCGCAACAGGCGTGTGGTATTACAACCCCGAGCTGGTCACAGGCATGGTCATCGGCTACGTGCCCATCGAGGAATATACGTTCTTTATTGTCGAGACGATCTTAGCGGGTTTATGGTGGTGGTTTTTGGCACGTAGATTGTCGCCACCGGCAGCGGATTTCAAACCAAACAAAACACTTATTTACGTGTCTACCGGTGTACTTGCTCTGGTCTGGCTCATCTTCACCTACCTTTTCTTCTTCGGCGAAGGGAAGTGGACGTATCTTTCCATCATCCTCTTCTGGGCACTCCCCCCCATCATGATCCAGCTGCTATTCGGAGCGGATATTCTCTGGCATTATCGCAAGCTGGTTTTCTGGACGCTCTTTATTCCCGGGATGTACCTGTCGCTCATGGACATCGTTGCGCTGACCGAAACGACATGGTCGATTTCTCCCACACAAACCACCGGGATTAACTTCTTTGGAATCCTGCCTTTCGAGGAAGTCCTGTTTTTCTTTATCACAAACGTGCTGATCACCTTTGGCATGACGCTTTTTCTGGCAACCGTCAGCGAGGAGAGATCGGTGGATATCAGGAAACAGATTCAGGCGTGGAGAGAGCGGCGGGCACTGGGTCCCCAGTCACGTTGACAAGATCGTGGATCCACTTCCGGGAGAGGAAACGTCTGACGATGATGATCGCCTTGACCGCTTCCTCGAGCAGGACCATCGCATACACTAAATAGACGGGAAGCTGCAGGACGAATCCGCCGATGAGGGCGCTGGGCACCCCTACGAGCCAGACGGAAAACAGCTCGGTGAACATGGCATAGCGCGTATCACCGCCCGCGCGCAGCGCACCGATGAAGAGCATAAAGTTGAACACGCGCAGCCAGGCCGAAAGTGCGTAGACCAGCATCAGTCCTCGCAAGCTTTCAGCAGCGGAAGGTGAGATCTGGTACCAGCCAATCACAGGCTCGCGCAACGCGAGCACGATGACGCCCGCCACTAATGCTGCAGCCACCCCCAGAATCGTAAAGCGACGTCCGTATTCAAACGCAAGATCCTTACCGCCCGCGCCGATCTTGTTGCCGACCATTACAGAACAGGCATTCCCCAACCCGATGAACAACACGAACATCAATTCTTCAATCGTGGCGTTAATGTTGACCGCAGCAATGGCATCTGTACCGATCCGAGCATAGACCGCGTTATAGCTGGTGATACCCACCGACCACAACACCTCATTGATCGCCGCCGGCATCGACGTCTTCAACACTTTGAGCAGGAATGGGCGGTCGAAACGCAGCAGGGACCCGAGACTCGTAGCGAGCGGTGTCTTGCGCACATACACCAGAGTGACCAGTAAGAACGCCTCAAAGATCCACGCGACACAGGTGCCCAGCGCCGCGCCGCGCACTCCCAGCGCTGGCAGACCGGCGATCCCAAAGATAAAAAGATAGGCAATCACGGTTTTGAGCGCCAGCGCCAGCACCGCGACGACCACCGGCAATGCGATCTGTGTAATGCTTCGCAATACAGAAATATACGAGATGGAGATTGCGGTGAAGATGTAACTAAAACCGACAATTCGAAGATACTCGCTGCCCAGCTTGATGACTTCCGCATCTTCCGTATAAAAGCTCATCAATCGTTCGGGGATGAAGATGGCTGCTGAGGAAAACAATGCAGCAACCGCAATCGCAATTGTTAAGCATATGCCAAGCACGTGATGGATCTGCTCTACATCTCCCTTGCCCCAGAACTGGGCGGTGAAGATCGACATGCCGCTCGTTATGCCGAAGAGAAACAGAATGAGCAAAAAGAAAATCTGGTTGGCCAGCCCCAGCGCCGCAACGGAGGTCTCACCCAGTTGGCCGACCATCAGCACATCCACCATATTCAAGCCGGCGGTGATCAACTGCTGAAAAGCCACCGGTATGGCGATGCCCAGCATGCTCCGGAAAAAGTCTTTATCTCGCAGAAATGACAGGTTCATAAGCGATTATTTTATCAAAGCGGCTACCTTAAAAGCAAAGACAGTCACCTTCTGTTCAAGGCGACTGCCACTGGTAATCGACACCCTTACGAATCCTTCGGTGCTTCCCGGACGATGTACAAAGGTCGTCCTTTCGCTTCATCGTACAAGCGCCCAATGTATTCGCCCAGAACTCCTAACGAGATGAGTTGAACACCCCCAAGGAAGAGGACGGCGATCAGCGTTGTTGCTTGCCCGAAGAAGGCCTGGGAACCGGTCACACGTAAATAGATCACCGGAATGATGGCGATGATTGCGATGCCAGCGGAGGCAAAGCCAAAGAACGTGGCCACCTGCAGCGGGAAATACGAAAAACTGGTAATGGCATTGAGCGCCAGGCGGAACATTTTGCGGAATGGATATTTCGTTTCGCCGGAGAGTCTCGCCGCCCGTCTGTACTCCACACCGATCTGTTTAAAGCCCACCCAGGCAGACATTCCGCGCGGGAAGCGGTGCCGCTCGCGCATATGCTTGAGCACATCCACCACTTTGCGGTCCATCAAACGGAAGTCACCTGTATCGAGCGGGATCTTCACATCTGTGATGCGGTAGATAATGCGATAGAACAGGGACGCGGTCCACAGCTTGAACCACGACTCGCCTTCGCGCTCCACCCGCACCGCATAGACGACCTCGTAGCCTTCCCTCCATTTCCTGGCCATGTCCAGGATCAGCTCGGGCGGGTCCTGCAGGTCGGCGTCGATCGTGACGACCGCGTCGCCGCGAGCATAATCCCAGCCCGCGGTGATGGCGATCTGGTGCCCAAAGTTGCGTGCAAAGATCACGGGGCGCACGCGCGGGTCTTGTTGTCCCAACTCACAGATCTTGTCTGTCGAGCCATCTGTGGAACCGTCATCCACCAGGACCAGTTCCCAGGCTTCCCCGGTGGAGTCCATCACTTCTTTCACACGGCGGTATAGCTCTGGAAGGTTTTCCAACTCGTTATAGATCGGTGCAACGATGGAATATGTGATTTTCATTCTGTGATTTTCTCTTGAGCGGGCGGCTCTTCGGGAGGCGGAGGATCGTTAACGAGCACAGGGGCTGGATCTCCAGAGTCCGTTAGCATTCCCTTGGCAAGGCGTTCACGTCTTTCTTTTCTGCTCCATTTACGCCGTGGTATTTGCGCTTCCGGAGGCGCCACGAACTGCGTGCTCCCATCGTCTTCGAAGGGAGGCAGCCCGAGCACGCGCCTCTGGACATATCCGCCGATGACAACAACGCTTGCCAACAAGGGCACAATGAGCAGCGCGCCCAGAATTCCCTGCAAGATGGTTGCGATGATGATGGCAACAAAGATCAGTGCCTCATTCATGTGCACGCTGCGCCCCATAATGTAAGGTCGTAGGAAGAAATTCTTCAGGTTGATCAATACCAGATACACAATGATGACAATGCCTGTCACCCAGAAGTTGGAAAGAGGGATCCACGTAGAACCTTCGAGCAACGCGACACCGGCGGCAAGTACCATCGCCAGGAATGGTCCTACATCAGGAACGAGCGTAAAGAGACCCGCGACCAATCCCAGGACCAGAGCGCCGGGAATCCCCAGGATCAACCAGGCGATCGTAAAAACCACGCCAACAATCACCATCAAGACGATCTGTCCGCGCAGATATGCCATCCAGACCCTCTTGATGCGATTGTATAACTCCTGCATTTCGGGACGATAAGCAGGAGGCGCAAGATTGATCAGCCAATCGCGCATGACCGGCCATTGGGATAAAAACAGATGCACACTCACCAGGATCACCAGGAACCATAGCACCCCAACGGAGGTCGTTTCGAGTAACTGCAGCGCCTGTTCAGGAATTGGAGATAAAACAGCATCCTGTGCATCAAAGATGCCCTGTCCAAATTCCTCCAAATGAAAGACAAACCCGCCCACACGGATGGGATTCGCGAGTGTCTGACGAAGCTGATTCGCCAGATTCAATAGATCCTCGATGATG
This sequence comes from Anaerolineales bacterium, assembly GCA_035463255.1. Classification (GTDB taxonomy): domain Bacteria; phylum Chloroflexota; class Anaerolineae; order Anaerolineales; family Villigracilaceae; genus Defluviilinea. The sequence continues at coordinate 41,032 of DATHTL010000101.1, forward strand.
ATCCGCGCTTCATCTGCAAAAATGGGCAGTAACGTGGCCGGGAGCCCGATCAGCAAAATCACCGCCGCGAAAAACACAAGATTCACCGCTGCCACCCGGTTCATGCGAGTGTGAGTAGTGAGATAAACAACGGCAGGGTTGATAAGATAGGCAACAAAGGCCGCAATCGCTAAATTGGTCACTGCCTCATGAGCGTAGACAAGCAACGCCACCAGCAATACAAAGCTGGTAATCCCCACAATATAGCGAAAGGGCAAACTCCACTGCTCTCTCATCATTACAGTAACTCTTTCACAGCCTCCAGGGTAGGTTCAATCACCGGTGCAGACTGAACAGCCTGCATCGCAGCGCGCACGTCTTTTAGGCCGCTGCCTGTATTTAACACCAGGATTGGATCTTCGCTTCCCACGATGCCGGAAGCGGCTGCCTTGACTAAACCCGCGTAGGCGGTCGCCCCGGCCGGTTCGGCGAAGACTCCCACTGTGCCGAGCTCGGCAATGGCTTTGAGGATATCCTGGTCTGATACATTAACGTACGTACCACCCGTTTCCTTCGTCGCGCGAACGGCGCGAACTCCATCCCGCGGCAGGTCCACGGAAATACTATCCGCAATCGTGTTGGCTGAGACCGGGGTAATGGTTTCCGTATCTGCATGGAAGGCATTGGAGATCGCTGCAGAACCTTCCGCCTGCACGCCGATCATACGCGGGATGCGCGGCAGCCAACCGAGCTCATACAGGTCCTTGAAACCTTTGTGGATGCCGGAGATGATATTGCCATCCCCCACCGAGACGAAGACTGTCAGCGGCGCGTGCTCCACATCTGTTCCCACCTTTTCATGCCACTTTTCATGAGTGTGCTCCCACCACTCCCAGATCTCCAGCGCGGCGGTCTTTTTGCCTTCCGCTGTGAACGGATTGTAGCCCGTGTTGCGGCAGTACCAGCCGAACTCGTCCGCGGCTTTGACGGTCAGATCGAAGGCATCATCGTATGTGCCATCGACAAGAATGACTTTTGCGCCAAAAACAAGCAACTGCGCCACTTTGGCCTGCGGAGCAGACTTGGGCGCAAAGATGATTGCCTTCTGCCCCACCGCCGCCGACATGCCTGCCAGCGCCGCGCCCGCGTTCCCTGTCGAGGCGGTGACGACAACTTCCGCATTGATCTCGCATGCCCGCGCCACCACGATGGCACTGGCCCGATCCTTGAAAGAAGCAGTCGGGTTGCGTGACTCGTCCTTCAGCCAGAGGCTCTGCAAACCAAGCTTCTCTGCCAGACGTGTGAGTCTGTACACCGGAGTTCCCCCCGCGACGTGGAGAGGCGTTGCATCCCCTTCTGGTTCGCTTACCGGCAGGAGCGGCAAAAACCGCCACAGGGACGGGTCGTTGCGTGAGAGGATGTCCTCAGGCTTGTACTTGCTCTTGATTGCATCATAATCCAACACCACGTCCAGATTTCCCCCGTCTTTTGGGCAGGTGTAGGTGACATCTGTCGGAGAATACTGCTCTCCGCATAACGAACAGCGATAGCCCACAAATTTTGTCATGTGTGATTTCCTTCTTCTCGCACCAATTGTACCTGATGCATGGAATAGAGTACTGAGGGATTAAACACTGTCTATGATCAAGTGTTTCCGCCAGCCCGGGCCCCTTAATTGTGAATATGAGTTCGTCTCGCGAATGCAAAGAGACCAATCATAAATACAGCAAAAATAAGTATGACTCCACTATAAAACAAACTGAATGCATCCTCTTGAGGAGGCATCAACACCGATGTTGGTACAGGGGCAGCAGTAGACGTGATAGGCATGCTGACCAGCCGCCTTCCATTCATTGAAAACACATACAGTGCGATGGCCTGGTATTCATCGTACTTCAAAATTCCGGGGCTCTGCGGCGGATGCGTTGTTTTGAGAAAATCAGCCAGTTCCTCTACAGAGGCAAACCGCGCAATATGGCCATCGTTCACCAGTGCAGGGACAATGGTTGGGATAGGAAAGCCTTCCTCACCCGGCCGTCCCGAGTGACAGCCGCGATCCCAGCAATTTTGATGGTCCGGCTCCCAGGTGCCGCGAAACGCATCGGTGAGGCCCTGTCCACGGTCGCCGTGACAGGTCATACACCAGTGCCAGTAAAGATTTCGCCCCAATTCAAGATCGGTCGGGTTGTCGGGTAAAGGCGGCTCCTCAAGTGGATTGTATGTGGGCGTCGGAGAAAGAGAATCTTGCTCTGCAGCTATGAGATGCAAAGGGTTGAAAATGAACAAAGCAAAGATTGGGAGAAAGAGCAATGCAGGTTGGTACAGCGTTTTCATTGTGCCGGACTTCACATAGAGTATACACCTGTGATCGACCGGGCGTTTCAGTAAAAGGACTCTCAGGCTTGGAGCCTTGAGAGTCCTTCTCTGATTCTGTTTTACCTTCTGTTTACTGTGTTTGCCTCTGCCAGATCTCTCTTGCAATCACTTCCTGATCGACAGGCAACTTGTCCACGCGGACACCGACCGCGTTATAGATCGCGTTCGTGATTGCAGGTGTGGTTGGGATGCTGCTGATCTCACCTACGCCCTTTGCGCCATACGGGCCGGCTTCCACAGGATGCTCGACGATAATAGATGTGATCTCGGGTGTGAGCATAATCCCAGGGATGCGGTAGCGCGCGAGATGGTCGGTCACGACGTAGCCGTTTTCGACAATGAACTCTTCGGTGAGCGCATTGCCCAACCCCATCATCACGCCGCCTTCTACCTGTCCCTGCAAGCCGAGCGGGTTGACGGCCATGCCCACGTCATTGGCGGAAACCACCCGGAGCACGCGCACTTCACCGGTCAGCTTATTCACTTCCACTTCGGCAGCCTGCACACCAAAAGAGAAAGCAAAGTGCATGTCGCCGCCTGTGCCAAGCGGTTGGGTTTTCGGCGCTTCGTACATATAGCGGACACGCGGCTGCTGACCGGCACCCACCATTTCTTTATAGATCTCTGCATATGTCAGGGAATGACCGTTCACATGAACAATGCCGTTCTCGAAGCGGATCTGCTCGGGACGCACGTCATATTTTTCGGCCATCGAGGCCGTGATCTGATCGCGCAGCGTCTTTGCAGCATAACGAGAGGCATTGCCGGTCACAAAGGTCTGGCGTGAAGCCGTGGTCGGGCCACCGTTGGGCGACAGGTCCGTATCCATAACCAGCACCCGCACCTGCTCCGGGGGAACGGCCATTTCCTCTGCCACAACCAGACGCATGACGGTGACAAGTCCTTGCCCAAGCTCTGCCGCCGAACTGCGCACCTGGAAGGTGCCATCTTCATAAAGCTCCACATCCGCGCCCGAAATATCAGGCGCGCCGCCGCCGAGACCGGTGTTCTTGTATGCTGCGGCAAAGCCCCAGGTGCGCACCAGGTTCGGGTTGGCAGGATCAACTATCGGCTTGAACGGATCGGGATTCTGCTTCCGCATCTCCGCATCCACCCGGTTGATACACTCCATCAATCCCACCGACTCGCGCAGGACCTGGCCTGTGTTCGTGATGCTCCCCACATGCAGAGCATTCATACGCCGCAATTCCACGGGATCGATGTTCAACGTCTCAGCGAGCTTGTCCATCATAGATTCGACCGCGAACGCCGACTGAGTCACGCCAAAGCCGCGGAACGCACCGGCGGGCGGGTTGTTGGTGTACATGGCATAACAATCTGCGCGCACGTTTGGGATGTCATACGGACCGGCCGAGTGGGTGGTGGCGCGGGTCATGACCTTTTCACCGAGCGACGCATACGCGCCCGTGTCGCCGTACAACTCGGTCTCCATCGCCACGAGACAACCATCCTTCTTCGCGCCCATCTTAATGCGAATCTGTGTAGCATGTCGCTTGGGATGCACAAGCAAGCTTTCATGACGATCGAACAACAGCTTTACAGGACGCTGGGTCACATTCGCCAGCATCGCCACGTGGATCTGCCCCATCACATCTTCTTTGCCACCGAAGCCGCCGCCCATCAACTGCCCGACGACGCGCACACGCTCCTGCGGCCAACCCATCACACGTGCCACCTGCTCACGGTCCTGATAAGGAATCTGTGAACCCACATAAATTTCCATGCGGCTATCGGGAAGAGGTACTGCGATGCTGCACTCCGGCTCGAGAAAGGCGTGGTCGGTGATCGCCGTGTGGAAGGTATGTTCAAGAATTACATCGGACTCAGCAAAGCCCCGCTCCATATCGCCCTTGCGGACCTTGATATGTTTGAGCAGGTTTCCCTTCTCATGCAGTTGCGGAACTCCCTCTTCACGCGCCTGAACAGCATTCGTGATCACAGGCTGGAGATCAAACTCCGCTTCAATCAACGCCGCAGCCTGTTCGGCGATCTCCTGCGTTTCCGCGGCGACGATCGCGATCGCATCTCCAACATATCGGACGCGCTCGCCAATGCCGACAATCACGGGCCAGTCGTAAATGACCAGTCCATGCTTACGCTCGGCAGGGATGTCCTCGGCAGTTAAGATCGCCACGACACCTGGCAGCGCTTTCGCTTTTGAAACGTCAAGTTTGGTCAAGAAACCATGCGGGATCATAGCACGGCGCGCTTTGGCATATAACATGCCATCGAACACCAGGTCATCGGTGTACATGGCCTCGCCCGTGACTTTCTCCACCGCTTCAGGACGCAGATGACTGTGACCCACTGTTTTGTGCTCGTGAACAGAGTCGGGGATATGCGTGGGTTTCTGAACGGGTTCGCCCGTGCGCAGAGCCTGGGCCGCCGCAAGAATTGCATTTTCAATGGATGGATACCCCGCGCAGCGACAGAGTGTATCTTTCAATGCAAAACGAACATCCGCGGAGTCGGGGTTTGGATTGCGCTTGAGTAATGCATAGGCCGTCAAGATCTGCCCGGGAATACAGAAGCCGCATTGCACCGCGCCGTGTTCCACGAAGGCTTCTTGCAGCGGATGCAGTTTCATCTCTTCGTGCACACGCTGGGCAAGACCTTCGATGGTGACGATAGTTTTTCCATCCGCGCGCTCGGCGGGATAGATACACGAAACCACAGGCTCGCCATCCACCAGGACTGTACACGCGCCGCACTCCGCTTCTTCACAGCCGATCTTCGTGCCTGTCAGGCGCAGGCGTAAGCGCAGCAGGCTGGAAAGCGTTTCACCCGGCTTGGATTCAAGCGAGTATTCTTTGCCATTCACGGAAAGATTTATGTCTGACATACCATTAATCCTATTCTGCTCTTTGCCATGCGGTTTCGAGCACGTCCTTAAACAATCCAATCACAATATGCCTGCGATAATCTGCACTGGCGCGGCGGGCGCTGGAGCGGAAACCTACCTGAGCGAGCAGTGCTTTCGTTGCAGAGTCGAACGTTTCTTCACTTAAGGGTTTGCCAGTCAATGCTTTTTCTGTTTCTGTCCCACTCCACGGCGTGGGACCGCCGGGGCCGACGGCAACGCGGATCTGGCTGATCACATCATTCGTACGTTCAAGCCAGATCGCAAGGTTAATAATGGGCAAGGCCACGCCCTGCGGACGCATGATCCGCTTGAAGCAGGAGGCCTGCCCCGGTTTGGAAAGTGGCAAGTAGAACCCGACCAGCAACTCCTGCCCATGTTTGAGGGAGGATTTGCCCGGGCCGAGGAATAATTCCTTAAATGGAATGCGGCGTGTACCAGCAGAATCAGCAACTTCTGCCTGCGCACTCAAGGCAAGCAAGGCAATCGTCCCGTCTGCTGCCGGAAGTGCATGTGCGACATTGCCGCCGAGCGTGGCAACGTTGCGGACCTGCGGGCCCGCGATCAAATTACAGGCTTCGGTCAATGCCTGGGCATGCTCGTGGACCAAAGGATTATGTACAACGCGGTTCACGGGCACGGACGCGCCGACGAAGAGTTCCGCCCCTCTAATTTCGAGCGCGGTCATCTCCTGAATGGAGGTCACATCCAGCAATGTGTGGACGGGGGGATGCCGGCCTTGTTCAAGGTCGAGCAATAGATCCGTACCGCCGGCAACCGGGAGTATCGAACCAGACGCCTCTGCAAGGGCTTGTAGGGCTTGTGACAAGTTGGTGGGGCGAAGATATTCTTGCCAAAGGTTCATTGGTGGCTACCTCTTTCTTTCGTAGGCGGCGGCACTTTTCGATGGGGTTTTGCCCAACGCCGCGGACTGGGTTCGGTACGAACCCGTCCAGCGACCACCGAACCGATGGGATTGTATTGTAATCCTTAAGTGGATAACTTCAGTAGTATTTTAAGTAACTCTCACTCTATGACATTAAACTTGCGGCGTTTTTGGAGCGTCTTCAGGATGAACACCAGCCATCAACAGTCCCAGTTTTTCGGGAGTAGCGTTCTCGCGCGGGACAATGTCCATGATCTGGCCTTCGTAGATGACTGCAATTCGATCTGACAGCGCCAGAATCTCATCAAGATCTTCTGAAATCAGCATAATGGCGGCGCCTTCGCGCCGCTGCTCGAGCAACTGCTCACGGACGTATTCCGTCGCGCCGATATCGAGACCGCGGGTGGGCTGCGCTGCGATAATGACGCGCGGATTGCGTGAGATCTCCCGCGCCAGCACCACCTTCTGGATATTGCCGCCAGAGAGGTTCTTTGCCAGGGTGTCACGTGAGGGCGTCTTGACGTGGAACCTCTGGATCAATTCATCGGCATGGCTGGAGATATCGCGCAGGTTCAAAAAGCCAGAACGCGAGTATGGCTGCTTATGATGCTCGCGCAGCACCATATTTTCGGCAATTGTGAAATCCTTGATCATGCCATCGCGCATCCGCTCTTCGGGGATGTAGGAAAGCATACGGTCGGTGATCTCGCCGGGCGCAAAACCGGTCACATCCTGACCTTCGAGCATTACGCGTCCGCCCGTGACCTTGCGCAGACCTGTGATGGACTCAGCCAGCTCACGTTGGCCGTTGCCCGAAACCCCGGCGATCCCCAGAATCTCACCCGAACATAGTTCCAGGCTAACGCTGCGCAGACCGGGTGTGCCGCGGTCGCTGCCGCAAGAAAGCCGTTCGAGCTGTAAGCGGCATTCTCCACGCTGCACATTCCCACGATCCGGGACAAACCCTACTTCACGTCCCACCATCCAATTGGCCAGAGTCTGTTTGGTAATATCAGATGTGGGGCGCGTGCCGATCTTGCGCCCGTCGCGCAGAACAGTGACGCGGTTGCTGATCTCCACCACCTCATGCAATTTGTGTGAGATAAAGATCAGCGCGTGACCGTCCTTCACCATTTGATGCATAATGACAAATAACTCATCCACTTCCTGTGGGGTGAGGACGGCGGTGGGCTCATCCAGAATAAGCAGGGCCGCACCGCGGTAAAGAGCCTTAATAATTTCAACGCGCTGCTGCTGACCAACGGAGAGTTGCCAAATATAAGCATCTGGGTCGATCTTTAGCCCATAGATCTTGGCCAATTCCACGATTCGTTTTGAGACTCGATCAAGGTCTGTAAGGGGGCCGCGAGAGGATGGCAGCCCTAGGGCGACATTCTCAGCGACGGTCAGTGTCTGGACCAACATGAAGTGTTGGTGAATCATTCCAATGCCCAGGTTAATTGCATCTGTTGGCGAAGCAATCGTAACAGGTTGGCCGTTTAGCAGAATCTCCCCTTCATCCGGATGATACATGCCATACAGGATTTTCATCAATGTGCTTTTACCCGCGCCATTTTCACCCAGGAGAGCATGGACCTCGTTGGAGCAAACATCGAAATCAACACGGTCGTTGGCAAGCACGCCGGGGAATCGCTTCGTAATGCCACGCATTTCCAAGGTTTTAATCCTGGTCTGGCCAGAAGGGAGTCTGTGTAAATCGGTCATCGCGCCATCCTGACGTTGAGAGAACGTGATGAGCCTTGCGAAGGCTTGTCAGCCTTCGCAAGGCTTCTAAACAAGATAGGAACTAGGGCAGGGTTATCGTAATGCTGCCGTCAATGATCCCTTGAATTGCTTCATCGGCCACAGCCTGAGCATCAGCAGCCACGGTGCTATCCGGGTTGAACTCGATTACCTCACCCCCATTGGCGAGAGTTGCCTGGAAGGACTGCCCACCAAGGGTGCCGCTCTTAACCAGGGAGATCATCTCATTCAGGATACCTTCCCAGTGATACACCTGGCTGGCGACTACGATGGAGGGGGCAAGCGAGCTCTGATTGGACTGCGTGCCGAACCAGAGCACCTCACTCTCTTCCGCTTTACCGATGGCGCCTACAACCATCTGGGCGGTGCCGGTGAGAACATCTGCGCCTGCCGAGATGTGAGTCGTCGCGGCTTCGGAAGCCAGTGCCACATCTGAGAACGAACCGATGTAGTTGATATTGACCTGAGCATCAGGCTTAATAGAAAGGACACCGGCCTTGAAACCATCCACATACAACTTTGCATCACCAGTTTCGATGGGGCCAACAACACCGATTACGTTGCTTTGACTGAGTGTAGCTGCCATAACGCCGTTGACAAAGCCACCCTGCTCGGAGCGGGCCTCGTAAGCAAAGATATTGGGTTCACCAAACGTATCCACGGTTGTGCCCCACGCAAAGCTGGTCTCCGGGAAATCCGGTGCAATTTCCTGCAGGGAGGAACCGTACTGTGAGCCGTGCGCGATCACAAGATCAAAACCCTGTGAAGCATAATCGCGAATGGCTGCCGCAGCATCATCGACCACAAACATGTTCTCGGAATAGACAAACTCGAAGTTTTCGGCGCCCATTTCATCCTGAACGCGGGTGAGAGCATCGTACATACTCTGGCTGAATGCCAAGTCGTTAATGGCACTGGGCATAACGACCGCCACGCGGAACGGTTCACCAGCAGGCGCCTCTGTGGCAACCGGCGCTTCCGTTGCCTCTTCCGTCGGTGCTTCTGTTGCAGCTACTTCGGTGGGTCCAGCTGGCGCATCGGTTGCTGCCGGCGCTTCGGTAGCGGCGGGGGCACCACACGCGCTCAATAAAAGCGCAAAGGTGAGCATAAGGGTCAAAAACCATGCAAACTTTTTCATTTTCTTCTCCTTGAATATGGATTGTTCAATGCAACAATTGATTGGATCTTGAAATCGGAATACCAGATTGAGCAGGCACCTCCTATCAAGAAAATCAAGCCTCCCGTTCAAAGGGTTTTGTCAATGCAGATGGAGCGCGAACTCTTGAAACGGTAGCAACCAAGACCAAAATTGTCAACACATAAGGCATCATCAC
>DATHTL010000102.1:0-1763 GCA_035463255.1 Anaerolineales bacterium
GTCCCTTCCAGCTCATTTCAACTTTTATTGGACCAAGCACTTCCGCCGCTCGCCATGAACTGTTTCGTCAAGCATTTGCTACCAGGCGGAGTGCTGGCCATGCCGTTCATGACGCTATGGAAAGAGGGCGACCCGCTCGAAAGCGAATTTACGCGCGATGTGATCCGCCCCGAAGACGGCGCGACCATTCGCCGGTGGTCGTACACGCGCTTCGACCCTGAGACAGACTTCGAGCATACAATTGACCGGTATCAAATTATTATTGATGGAGAAATAACTGCGTCTGAAGAACACGATCAATCGCCGGCCACGCGTTCCTACACACAGGAGCAGGCAATCGCTTTATATCACGCCGCAGGCTTGCAGGATATTCAGGTATTCCACGAATTTACATTCGAGCCTGCCAGGCCTGACGATACGGTTTTTAGTGTCTTGGGATTCAAACCTGAATAATGGAGGAGACAGATGACGTTTGAAGGTTCAAATCAGTCGGGCAGCCCCCACCATTTTCTGGCCCAGCTCAAAGGCGGCTGGTCAGGCACCTCCAGGCTCTGGTTCGAGCCAGATAAGCTCGCCGACAATTCCCCTGTGGTCGGCAACATCCAGCTCATTCTCGACGGCCGCTTTGCGCTGTATTTGTATCAGGGATCGGTTCAGGGTGAGCCGCAGCATGGGGTATTCACCTTTGGCTACAATACGACGCTCGACCGTTATGAGGCCAGCTGGGTGGACTCCTTCCATAACAACACAGCCATTATGTTCTGCACAGGGAACGCCACCGACGATGGCTTCTTCGTCCTGGGCAGTTATCCCGACCCTAACGGGGGACCCGATTGGGGCTGGCGCACAGAAGTGGAACTTGTAGATGAGGATCATCTCGTTATTACTGCTTACAACATCATGCCCGAAGGCTATGAAACCAAAGCAACGGAAGCAACCCTGACGAGGATCAAGGGGTAGTTCCTGGCTGAGCGAGAGCTCGTCGAGCGTGGTCGAAGAGCATATGTACATGCAATTCGTGCATCGATTGCATAGCACTCAGAGCGAAAAAGGAGAATAAATGCGAATCCTAATGATCGGTGGTACATATTTTCTCGGGCGTCATCTGGTCAAAGCCGCGCTAGAACACGATCACGATGTGACATTGTTCAACCGCGGCAAATCAAACCCGGGACTTTTTCCGCAGTTGGAAACGATCCTTGGTGACCGCGAAAAAGACATAAACAAACTTGAGGGGCGCATCTGGGACGCGGTAATCGACACGTCGGGATATTTCCCGCGCGTTGTCCGCCTTTCCGCGCAGGTCCTGGAGCCGAACGTGCCTCGCTATGTTTTCATCTCGTCTATCTCCGTCTATGAAAATTTCCGTAAGGTTGGGATCAATGAGTCAGATCCTGTTGGAAAGATTCAGGACGAAACGGTCGAAGAGATCACAGGCGAAATGTATGGTCCGCTCAAGGCGCTGTGTGAAGAAACAGTACGGGATATCTTCGGGCTCGAACGTTCATTGATCATTCGCCCGGGGTTGATCGTCGGTCCGCACGATCCTACCGATCGCTTTACCTATTGGCCGGTCCGCGTGGCGCGCGGCGGCGATGTGCTTGCTCCACAAAAACCGGATGCAGCCATTCAGATCATTGATGTGCGTGACCTCGCGGAGTGGATCATCCGGTTGATTGAAGCGAATGCTTCCGGAACGTACAACGCAACAGGTCCGGACTACGAGCTAACTCTTGGCAAGCTACTTGAGGTGAGTAAACAGG